>JAQVGI010000006.1 GCA_028696805.1 Alphaproteobacteria bacterium | reverse complement strand
CTTCCGATCTCGCGCATCTTGTCGAACAGGCGCGGATGGACGTTCGGGCCGCGCGTCACGGCCGCGCCGCCGCCGATTTTGATGTCGCCGTATTTTTGCAGGTTGTCGCCGACGCGCGGATGATCCGTCGCGAACGTCACGTCCGTCGCGATGCCGATCTGGGCGTCTATTCCGAATGCGGCCGTTTTCGCGCCGCGCAGGCCGACTTCCTCCTGGCATGTCGCGACGATGTGGACTTCCGGCGCGATGGAGCGCTCCGCCAGAATGCGCCCGGCCTCCAATACGATGAACGCGCCCAGCTTGTCGTCCAGGCCGCGGCACGCGAAGCGCCCGCCCTGCAGCTCGACGAACTCCTGCGCCAGAACCAGCGGATCGCCGACGGCGACCAATTTTTCCGTTTCCGCCTTGGACGCCGTGCCGATGTCGACCCATTGCTGGCTGATTTTCGTGATGCTCTTGTCGCCGTCCCCGCGCGACCAGTGGACGGGCGCCTTGCCGATGACGCCGGGGATTTTGCCGGCTTTCCCGACGATCGTCACGCGCTGGCCCTGCGAAATTTGGGGATCCCACCCGCCGATCGGCTGGATGGAGATGAAGCCCTTGTCGTCGATATGGCTGACGATGAAGCCGATTTCGTCGTAGTGTCCGGTCAGGATGACCCGCGGATAGCCGCCCTTGTTGACGACCATATGCGCGTTGCCGTGGACATCGTGCCGGATGTTCTTGGAGATGGTTTCGGCCTCCGCCAGCCAGACGCGCGCGGCCTCTTCTTCGTATCCGGACGGCGAAACGCTCGCCAAGAGTTTTTTGAGGAATTTTTTGGATTCTGCTTTCATCGGGTGCTCCTTTGTGCCGCCTATGCTACCCGATTCGGGCGCCGAAATCAACAAAAATATGCCGCAACCGCCCCCCGTTTGCAAAAAGGGCGCGAAAGCACTTGACTTTTGGGGCGGAATCAGGTCAAATATCCCCATGCGGAACAAAAAAGAAATCTGCGTCGGCTTTTTCCTGACCCTGGCTTTTGCGGCCGGGATATGGTTTGTCTACCACCAATCCGCGCTGAAGCAAAAAATCCGCTCGTTCACCCTGAACGCCTATTTCGGCCAGACGGACGGCCTGATGAGCGGGGCGCCCGTGCGCGTCGCCGGCGTGACGGTCGGCAAGGTTGCGGGCCAGTCGCTGTCGCGCGGGTATCGCGTCCGCGCCGAATTGTCTTTTCAAAGGCCCGTTTCGCTGCCCGTCGATTCGTCCGTTTCCATCGAGACGGACGGCCTGCTGGGCAAGAAGTATGTCGAAATCACCCCGGGCGCGGAAGATGCGGTTTTAAGCTCCGGCGAGGACTTTTCGTTCACGCAGGATTCGCTGATACTGGGGGAATTGATGAACAAGGTGAACGGCTATATGCGCGTGAAAAAGAACGTATTGGAGGAAAATCCATGAAGAAAAATCCCATCGAGACGATCCTCGGGTTCGGCGTCCTGATATTCGTCGGGCTGTTTTTGTTTTTCGCCGCCTCCCATATCGATATCAAGAAGGTGGACGGATACAAGCTGACCGCGCAGTTCATGAAGGTCGGCGGGCTGGAAGTCGGCGCGGACGTCCGCATTTCGGGCATCAAGGTCGGCTCTGTCCTGGATGTGCGGCTGGATCCGGAAACCTACACGGCCGAGGTTGTCCTGGGGCTGGTGTCGTCGTTGCACCTGCCGCGGGACACCGAAGCCGCGGTCGCCGATTCCGGCGTGATGGGCGGCAAGTATGTGCAGCTGATGCCCGGCAAGAGCCAGTCGGTCCTGGAGCCGAACGAAACCATCATGAAAACGAAGAATTACAAGTCGCTGGAAGAAAGCGTGTCCGAGTTCATCTTCCTGTCCGCAAAGTAGGTCCGCATGAAAAAAATACTCGTTTTTCTGGGCGTTTTGGGGGTCGCTTCCGTCCTGCACGCCAAAGACATCGAAACGGAGAAGCTGCTGCTGCGCGCCGTGGATAAAATCACGGGGCGGGTCAGCGACATCCATGCCGCGGTCGGGCGTCCCGCGCGGTTCGGGGACCTGGTGGTGACGCCGCACAGGTGCTTGAAGAAGCCGCCGGAGGAAACGCCGGAAAACGCCGCTTTCCTGCATATTTCCGAGAAAAGCGGCGACGGCGCCGAAAATGTCGTGTTCAACGGGTGGATGTTTTCGTCCAACCCGGCGCTTTCGGCGATGGATCATGCGGTGTATGGCATCTGGGTGATCGAATGCGTGGCGCCGGACATGCCCGCGCCGGCGGCCCCGGAATCCGTTCAGCCGGCTTTGATTTATCAGGAGCAGCTCATCCGCGAGGAGCCTCCGGCTTCGGCCGGGCCGTCCGATGAGGCTCCGCCGTCCGATGACGCCGCCGACGGGCCGGATGAAAACGCCGCGGAAACGGAAGATTAAGCGACGCGGTTGACGGGCTTGCGGGCGATGAAGCGGTTGATGTCCTCGACGGAGATGGCCATGATGCGCCCGATCGCATCGACGGAATTGAAGGCGATGTGCGGCGTGACGATGACATTTTTGAACTGCATCAGCTTCAGGTTCATCGCGGAATCCAGCAGACATTCATGGTTGCACCGCGCGTGGTTCGGATCGATGTCGTCGTTCAGCAGGAAATCCTCGTTTTCCAGCACATCCAGGCCGGCCCCGCCGACGCGTCCCGCGCGCAGCGCCTGATACAGCGCCTGGGTGTCGATCAGGTCGCCGCGCGCCGTGTTGATAATGACGACGCCCGGCTTCATCTCCGCAAACGCCTGCTTGCCGATCAGGTGCCTGTTCTGCGGCGTCGACGGGATGTGCAGCGAAATGATGTCGCTTTGGCGATACAGCTTCTTCAAGCTCGGGACATACATGTCCTTCAAGGCCGGATCGGGGTAGGGATCATACGCCGCGACGGACATGCCGAACCCTTTGGCGATTTGGATCATATGGCGCCCGATGGATCCCGTGCCGATGATGCCGATGGTTTTCCCCGCCAGGTCCGTCCCCATGTATTTTTCAAGCCGGATCTGGTTCTGGGCCATATCGTTCCTGGCCTGGACGACATGGCGCATCACGGACAGCAGCAGCGCGAACGCGAATTCGGCCACGGTGATTTCGCCGTATTTCGGGACATTCGTCACGGCGATGCCGCGCTTCCGGCAATACGCCAGGTCGATGTGATTGAACCCCGTCGACCGCGTGTTGATCATTTTGAGGCGCGGCAGCAGGTCGAGCTTTTGGTTGGCGACTTTGTCCGAATGCGTGAAAAGGGAGATGATTTCCGCATTTGCGTATGGCTTGAACGCGGCGGCGGGGACGGCGTTAATGTCCTGCGCCACGAAGACGGGCGCATGCCCCGCGACGGGATTGCGGGCGACGAAGTCCCGCAGTTTTTCATCCGCATCGAAGAACACGACCGATTTCATCTCATCCCTTTCTGGACGGCATCAGCAGGCCGAGCGCCTGAATCAGCGTCCCGCGCAATTCCGACCGCGGCACGACGGCGTCGATCATGCCGTGCTCCAGCAGATAATCGGATTTTTGAAAGTTCGGGGGCAGCTTTTCGCGAATCGTCTGCTCGATGACGCGCGATCCGGCGAAGCCGATGGTCGCGCCGGGCTCCGCCAGCGTCAGGTCGCCCAGCATCGCGAACGAGGCCGTCACGCCGCCGGTGGTCGGATCCGTCAGGACGACGATGTAGGGCAGCCGGCGTTTTTTCAGCTTGTCCACGGCGACGCTCGTGCGCGCCATCTGCATCAGCGAGAGGATGCCCTCCTGCATGCGCGCGCCGCCGGACGCGGGCACGAGTATCAGCGCCGCTTCCTGCAGCAGGGCGAGCTGGACGGCCGTGACGATGGCTTCGCCGACGGCGCACCCCATCGATCCGCCCATGAAGGAAAAGTCGAACGCGCCGACGACGACGGAATGCCCGCCTATTTTGCCGTGCGCCGCGATGAAGGCGTCCTGGTTTTTCGTCTTTTTGCGCGCTTCTTTCAACCTGTCCGCGTATTTTTTCAAATCGTGGAAGGCCAGCGGGTCGTCCGCCGTCTTCGGCAGCTGGATCAGCGTGTATTGCCCGTCGTCGAACAGCATGTCCAGGCGCTTCAACGGCGCCAGCCGGAAATGGTGTCCGCAATGCGGGCAGATGAAATGGGATTTTTCAACCTCGGCGTGATACAGCATGCCGGAACACCCGGGGCAGGTATCCCAGATGTTGTCGGGGATGTCTTTGGCCTTGTCCTTGTTGTGGGCGACGGGGCGGCGCCGGATGCTTTTGATCCAGTTCATGCGGCTCCCGGTTTTTTATTCAAAACGTCGGTCATCGTCTTGCCGGCCTTGAAGAAGGGGACTTTTTTGGCCTCGACGGCGACGGGCGCGCCCGTTTTCGGGTTGCGTCCCATCCGCGCGCGGCGCGTGCGGACGGAAAAGATGCCGAAGCCGCGCAGCTCGACCCGGCCGCCCTGCTTCAATGTCTTGAGGATTTCGTCGAATATCGTGGAAATGACGCGGTCGGCGTCCGTGGCGGCCAGGTTGTTCGCGGCCGCGATTTTGTCGATCAATTCGGATTTTATCATTTTTTCTCCTTTCGTGGGGGTTGCTTCCTTTTAGCCTGTTTTGCGTCCTTTGTCAAGGGGGAGGCGCTTTTCAAGCTTTCCGCGCCCGACACGATGTCGATCAGCTCGTCGGTGATTTTGGCCTGGCGCGTCTGCTGGTATTCCCGGTTCATCTCGTCCAGCGATTCATCAATGTTCTTCTCGGCTTGCTGCATATTCATCATGCGGGTGTAATGCTCCGCCGCCAGCGAGGACGTCAGGGCGTGCGTCAGCGAGACTATGAAATATTCGTGAATTAATGCCTGGAAGACCCGCCGCTTGTCGCCGGCGACCATCGGAATGCTCGGCCCGTCCCATTTCTGCTTCTTGAATTCGCGGTATTGCGGCAGGGGCAGCGGCATCAGCTGCTGCGTCGTCGGCTGGACGGCGGCGGCCGCGCGCTGGTTGAAGCACAGCATGACCTTTTCGATCTTTTCCCGGGCGATGACGGCGTCGATTGTGACCAGAATCATCGACGCCAGCGTCATGATTTCTTTCAGCGAGTTGGAAATGGGGTAGATGTCGTCGACGGGGTGCGTGCGGGCCCGCGCCAGCAGCCCCATCCTCTTTCCGACGCAGATCAGGCGGACGGGGCTTCCCGCCGCCGCGTGCGCGGCATGGGTCAGGACATCCTTGTTGAACCGCCCCACCAAGCCGTTGTCCGTTCCGATGGCGACGATGAGCGTGTTGGGCTGCGGCGTCTTGATTTCCTGGGGCCGGAAATGGAACGCGTCGTTCAGCAGCACACCCAGGAATCCCTCCCGGACGGTTTTGCCGAACTCCCTGACGGACAGCAGGGCGCGCTCGTATTGCCCGACGCTGACGGACGACAGCATTTTCATCGTGCTGACGATGTCGCGCAGCTCGGCGGTCGTTTTAATCCGGCGGTTGAGGGATTCGAGCGTCATGCGGCATTGCCCAGCGCTTTTTTGAAGGCCGCGAGCATTTTGTCCCCAAGGTCGTCCGGTATTTTTTCCTTCCCGTCGACCAGGCGGCCGATTTCCCGGGCGAACGACTGGCGCGCCGTCTTGACGATGGTCTTTTCGGCCGCGGCCAGGCCGGCCTCATTGATGTTGTCCAGCAATCCGGCGTTCGTCGCCAGAAAGACGGCGATCTGGTCGGCGGCCGGCATCGGCTGATGCTGCATTTGCTGCATGACGGCGCGGATGGCGCGCCCTCGCTTCAGCTTCCGGGTCGTTTCCTCGTCCATCTGCGTGCCGAATTTGGCGAAGGATTCCAGCTCCTCGAACTGCGCGTAGAACAATTTTAACGGCCCGATGAGGGAGCGGTAGGCCGGCAGCTGGGCGTCCCCGCCGACGCGTGACACGGACCGGCCGGTGTCGATGGCGGGCAGGATTCCCTTCTGGAACAAGTCGGACGACAGGTAAATCTGCCCGTCCGTGATGGAAATGATGTTGGTCGGGATATAGGCCGAGATGTTGCCGGATTCCGTGGCGACGATCGGCAGCGCCGTCAGCGAGCCGCCCCCGTGCTCCTTGCGCAGGCGCGTGGCGCGTTCCAGCAGCCGCGCGTGGATGTAGAAGATGTCGCCCGGGAAAGCCTCGCGCCCCGGCGGCGTGCGCAGCAGCAGGGATATCTGGCGGTAGGCGCGCGCATGGGCGGTCAGGTCGTCGTAGACGATCAGGACGTCCCTGCCTTTCGACATGAAATATTCGGCGATGGTCGTCGCGGCATAGGGCGCGACGAACTGCATCCCGGCCTCGTCGTCGCCCGAGGACGCCACCACGACGGACTGCCGCATCATGTCCGCCTTTTCCAAATCCGCGATCACTTTGGCGGTGTTGGCCGCCCGCTGCCCGATGGCGCAGTAGATGCAGATCACATTGCCGTTCTTCTGGTTGATGATGGTGTCGACCGCGATGGCGGTCTTGCCGGTCTGCCTGTCGCCCAGGATCAACTCCCGCTGGCCGCGGCCGATCGGGATGAACGCGTCGATCGCCTTGATGCCGGTCTGCAAGGGCGTCTCCACCGGCGCGCGGTGCATAATCGGCGCCGATTCCTGCTCGATGGGCAGCGTCTGCCGGACGGGGACGGCTTCCTTGCCATCCAACGGCTGCCCCATCGGGTTGACGACGCGCCCCAGCAGGGCGTCGCCGACACCGACGGACAGCACGCGGTTCGTCCGCCGCGCCTTATCGCCGGCCTTCAAATGCGCCGCGTTTGTCAGGAAGACGACGCCGACCCTGTCCCGGTGCAGCGTTTGCACCATCGCCAATGTGTTGCCTCTGAAAATCAGCAGCTCGTTCATCCGCGCGGTGCCGATGCCGGACACTTCCGCCGTTCCGGACGACAGGGAGAGGATGGCGCCGCTTTCCTTGACGGCCAGCCTGACCGGCGTCTTCTGAACGGCGGACCGGATGATTTTGGTTGCTTTGCGGCTCGCTTTTTTGAGCATGGTCTAGGCTCCTGTCAGCAGGTGGTTGATGTGTTCGGCCAGCGCGTCCAGATAGGACTTCAAATGCCATTCCAACGTGATGTCGCCGGCGGACAGCTCGATGCCCAGGATGAGCGCGGCATCCGTGCGGACTTGGATTTTGGCGGCGGGGGGCAGCCTGAACGCGCGCCGGACAAAGGAAACAAGCGCCGTTTTCGTCCGGGCGGGCAGGGGGGCGGAGGTGCTGATGAAAATGACGGACTGCCGGGACAGGGCTTTCCGGACGTTCCCTTTTTCGGATTTTTTCAAAGACCGGATCCGTTTCTGGAACAGGGCGACGGCCTGTTCCAGCGGCGCCAGGCCGGACAGGTCCGACATCGCCTTCCGGGACAGCAGCATGAACTGCGCGGCGAACAGGTTGCGCACCTCCAACTCGGCCGATTGGATTTCCTGGGCCAGCTCGCTTTTCTTTTTCTGGCGCAGCAGGGCGATTTCCTTGTCCAGGTCGGCCAGCTGCCGGGACTTCAAGCCGGCGATGTCGCGCGCCAGCGCGTTGAGCCGCTTCGCGTTCTCCTGCTCGAACAACAGGCGCTTCTCGGTCAAAGCGACGCGCTCCTTTTCAGCCAAATCCTTGGCTTCCTGCGCCTTTTGGACTTTGTCCATGATAAAGGCCTGGCGCCTGTCGATGGCTTTGAGAATCGGCTTGTATAGAAACCGCTTCAACAGCCATATCAGCACCAGCAGGTTGACGATTTGGGCGATGAATGTGACCCAGCTGAATCCCATCGGCTTCCCTTCCTACTTGGCGGCCGCCGCGACGGCGTAGTCCCAGAACGGATTGAAATACAAAATCAGAATCGTGATAACGAACGCGTAGATGGCCTCCGTTTCGAGCATCGCCATCGACACGAACAAAACCCGCGTGATCGTCCCGGATTCGTCCGGCTGCTGCGCCAGCGACCGCAGCGCGCTCGCCGCCGCGTTTCCTTCGCCCAGCGCCGACCCGAGGCCGCCGATGGAAATGCACAAGGCGGCCGCCATGACCGAGATTCCGCCGATAAAAGTGATTGCATCCATGATTTTTTCCTTTCGTTAATAGTAGTTTAATGTATCGATGAACTTCTTTTCCGGACCGATTGCGGATACATACACAATCGCCAGAAGCGCGAAAATATACGCGTGGATCACGCCTGTCAGAAGAGCCAGCACTTGCAGAGGCAGAGGCAGCAAAAACGGCGCCAGCATGATCAGGGCCGACCCGATGACCGCGCCGCTCAACACATTGCCGTAGAGGCGGAACGCCAGCGCGAACACGGACGAGAAATCGCCGAGGACATTGAGGGGGAAAAGGATCGGAAGCGGCTCCGTATACTTGCGCAGATACGTCCGGGCGCCGACATTCCGGATGCCGTAGATCGGAATGGCGCAGAAAACGCAGAACGCGAACGCGCCCGTCGTCGACAGCGAGGACGTCGGCGCATAGCACCACGGGATGATGGTCAGCAGGTTGCTCGCCGCGATGTAGAGGAAGAACGTGCCGATAATCGGCAGATAGCGCATCGGGTTGTCCCCGCTGACGTCCTTGATTTGCGACCGCATCGCCATCACGATGACTTCCAGCGCCGTTTGGAAGCGGGACACATGCAGCGTCGCGTGCAGGTTGCGCGTCGCCAGCCACGCAAAGAAAACCAGCAGGGCCATCACGACCCACGAATAGAAAATGGTGTAGTTGATCGGAATGCCGAACAGATGGAATGCGATCAGGGCGTCGATGTTTTCAAGCATTCTTGCCTCGCGCGATATACAGGACGACCAGGCGCGTCAGCCAGAAAAACGCGAAAATAATCAGCAGCCGGACGACGCTCGAGCGCGCCAGGGCGACCATCGGGAACAACAGCAGGGCGATGCGGACGATTTTAGATGCGGACAGGAAAGCCTGCTTGTACCGGATGCGCGGCAGGATCCTGATCGTCTGCCACAGCAGGCAGAGGTATGCCGCCCCCAGTCCGACGCCGGCCGCGGCCAGCGCGGCCGCCTCCCATCCCGATGGCATCGTCAAGGCTTGCATGCGTCGTCCTTTCCTTTCCGAACCGGCTTTGTGGCTTTTTGAACCCACAGGTTCGCGTTGTAGAAACTGATGAGGGCGCCGACGATGATCAGGGTCAGTGTCCAGGAAATATGCGCGACCGCGAAGTTCTTGTCCAGATAACGCCCCAGGACGACGCCCAGGAACACCGGTATCGACATATGCCAGCCGTAGACGCCCAGAACCGATGCGCCCCCGCTGATATGGCGGTCGGCCGGATGTTTGATGGCGCCGGCTTTTTTCAGCAGGGTTTTGCGCGTTTTGTGGACTTGATCCTTAAATGCCGACACGATCCCCCTCCTTGTGCAGAGCGACGATGCCTTTTTGCAGGCCGATTTCGAGCTTCGCGATGCTGGCGTTCATTTCCTTGCGCTCCTCCTCCATCGCCTTGAACTCGGTTTCGATGCGCTCGGCCAGCGTGTCCGGGGCGTCCCCCAGGATCGCCACGCCGGTCGAGATGGACACATCCCCGCCCTTCTTGACGATGACGCCGTGGTTGCAGGCGACATAGGCCGTTTTGCCGGCGTGCTCGTAGGAAATGATGCCGTCCGTCAGCGCGGACACGCAGTCCACATGCCTGGGCAGGAATGTGTGAAACCCGTTGATGCTTTCGAAAACGATTTTCGAAATCTCGGTGTCCAGCATCGTGCCGATCGGCGAGAATATTTTCAGGCGCATCATTTTTTCCCCTGCCGCTCCTTCGCCTTGCGGCGCGCTTCGTCCACCGCGCCGATCATATAGAAATCCTCTTCGGTCAGGTCGTCGAACTCGCCGGCCAGGATGCGCTCGCACCCGCGGATGGTGTCCTTCAAATCGACGGATTTGCCCGGAATGCCGGTGAACTGGCCGGTGGTGAAGAACGGCTGCGTCAGGAACCGCTCCAATTTCCGGGCCGTCAGGACGATCTGCTGGTCGTGCTCCGGCAATTCGTCGAAGCCCAGCATCGCGATGATGTCCTTCAATTCCTCATACGACGCCAGAGTCCTGCGCACCGCGCCGGCGACGCGGTAGTGGTGATCGCCGACGATCGGCGGCGTCAGCATGCTGGAGTTGGAGTTCAGCGGGTCGACGGCCGGATACAGCCCCTGCGCGGCGCGGGAGCGCGACAGAACGATGCTGCTGGACAAATGCGTGAACGTGTGCGTCGCGGACGGATCCGTGAAATCGTCCGCCGGCACATAGACCGCCTGGATGGATGTGATGGCGCCGTTTTTCGTGCTTGAAATCCGCTCCTCCAAATCGGCGATGTCCGTTCCCAGCGTCGGCTGATACCCGACGCGCGACGGCATCTGGCCCAGCGAGACGGACACTTCCGACCCGGCCTGGATGAACCGGAAGATGTTGTCGATGAGCAGCAGGACATCCTGCTTTTTTTCGTCGCGGAAATACTCGGCCATCGTCAGGGCCGACAGCGCGACGCGGAACCGGATGCCCGGCGCCTCGTTCATCTGGCCGAACACCAGGACGGATTTGCCCAGCACGCCGGCCGCCTGCATTTCGCGATATAGCTGCTCCCCCTCGCGCGAGCGCTCGCCGACGCCGGCGAAAATACTGACGCCCTCGTAGCGCCCGACCATGTTGTTGATCATCTCGGTGATCAGAACCGTCTTGCCGACGCCGGCGCCGCCGAACAGGCCGGCCTTTCCCCCGCGCTCCATCGGCGCAAGCAGATCGATCGCCTTGATGCCGCTGACGAATATCTGCGCGGATACTTCCAGCTTCGCCATCGGTTCGGGCCGGGCATGGATGGGCCGCGTCTTTTGGGTTTTGACCGGGCCTTTGCTGTCGATCGGGCGGCCGAACACATCGAACATCCGCCCCAGCGTTTCGCGCCCGACGGGCACCTCGATCGGGCGGCCGGTGTCGGACACCTTCATGCCGCGGCAGAGGCCGTACGTGGCGCCGAACGCCAGCGTCCGGACGGTTCGGGCGTCGGCATATCCCTGGACTTCCAGCGTCAGGCCGGTGTCCTCCACGTTCAGAGCGCTGAAAATACCCGGCGGGTCTTTGCTGAAAGCCACCTCCACCACGCTGCCGGATACGCTTTTGATTTCCCCAAGATGTCTGCGCATGTCTCCCTCATGTTCGTTCCGTATTTGCTTATAGCGCCTTTTGCGGCCCGCGTCAAGCCCTCAATACCCCAAAATCTCGTTGATTTTCTGGACAAGCTGTTTCAGGTCGAACGGCTTTGCCAGAAAGGCGAATGTTTCCTTCTCCTCGGACGCCTGCCGGCGGATGTCCTCCGAGTAGCCGGAAATCAGCAGTTTCTTGACATCCGGATGGTTTTTGTGGATGGCTTTCAGGAACGTCTCGCCGTCCATGCCGGGCATGATCATGTCGCTGATGACCAGGTGGGGCAGGTTGTTGGGCGCCAGGTGTTCCAGCGCCTGCTCGGCGTTGCAGAAATCGACGACATTGAACCCGATGGTCTTCAACGCCCGCGCGGAGATCATCCGCACGCCGCTGTCGTCGTCGACCAGCATGATGTTCGTTTCCGTCTTGGGCTTTTGAATCAGGGGCAGGGCGGGCTGCCGGTCGGCGTCCTCCGCCGTTGGGGCGCCTTCCTTGAACCGCGGCAGGTAGATCGTGAAGGTCGTGCCGACGTTCGGGACGCTGTCGACTGAAATGAAGCCGTTCGCGCCGCGGATAAGCCCGTAGACCGTCGACAGCCCCAATCCCGTGCCGGATTTGCCGCCGGTGCCTTTTGTCGTGAAGAAAGGCTCGAAAATATGCGGGATGTGGACGGCGTCGATGCCCGTTCCGGTGTCCGAAACCATGATTTTGACATACTCGCCGGGCGTCAGCGTGTCGTTGCCGATCGGGCGGGATTTTTTGATTTTTTCGATGTTCGCGGCGATTTTGAACGTGCCGCCGTTCGGCATCGCCTCTTTGGAATTGACGGCCAGGTTCAGGAATATCTGCGTCAGCTGCCCCTTATCCAATTTGACGAATCCCAGGTTCCGCCTGATGTCCATTTTCAGAAGCCCGAACGGCGCCAGACTCCGCTGCAACAGCCCCGACAGGTCGATGAACGCGTCGTGGATGGAGAACAGGCGCTCCTGCACGGGCTGCTTGCGCGAAAAGGTCAGCAGCTGCCCGACCATGCTCGCGGCCTTGTTCGCGTTGCCTTTGATCTGCATCAGGTCCATGAAAGCGTCGTCGTTTTCCCGATGCCGCTGCAACAGCATGTCCGTGAACCCGATGATGGCCGTTAGCAGGTTGTTGAAGTCGTGGGCGATGCCGCCGGCCAGCTGGCCGATGGCCTGCATTTTCTGGGCGTGCGCGACCTGCGCTTCCAGGTTCTTGCGCGTCGACACATCCACCATGTAGAGCAGCAGCGAATCCTTCTCCTGCCCGACGGAGGTGACGAACGTGTTGAAGTTTTTGTCGCCGAAAGCCTCCGCCGTGGCCAGCTCGACGGGATCCGCGTCCGGCTGGCGCGCGAGAATCCTGTCCACTTTTTGCGCGAACGCCTTGTAGCTTTCTTCGGTGAAAATCTCGGAAATCGGCAGGTTTTCGATGTCGGCGGGCGCCTTGTCCAGCGCCTTGCCGAACGCCTTGTTCGCCTGCATGACCTTCTGGTTGATCGTATTGACCAACAGGCAGGGAATCGGCGCCTCCTCGAACAGCTCGGTTTTTGTCAGGTGCGACTGCGGGACATACGGGCGCAGCACCGAGCACGTCATTTTCAAATGCAGGTTGGGAATCGGCTGGTGCGATATGGTGTAGGCGGCGTCCTGGTCGTCCCGCTTCAAAATGACCACGTTTTTGTCGTGCGCGGGCAGGACCTGGCCGATTTTCTGGCCGAGGATTTTATCGGTCGTCCGGCCGAGCAGGCGGCAGAAAGACTGATTGGCATAGACGATGACATCGTGCGCGTCCGTCAAATACAGCGGCTCGGTCAGCGCGCTCAACACGCCGGACACGATGGCCAGCTGCTGCGACAGGCTCTGGTGGATGATGAAGTCGGAGGTTTTTTCCTGCGCGGTCAGCAGCAGGTCGCGCCCCAGCGGCTTGACGGCGACCTGATAGATGGACGTGTCCGTCTTGATTTCGATGTCGGTCGCGGTCCGGGTGCACAGCGCGTCGATGAGCCTGTCCGTGTCCGGCGTGTTGTTCAGGAACAGGAAAGGATTCTCGCCCGTTCCGAACACATCCAGCCCGGGCGCGTTGCTGGCGAGCACCGCATTGGCGGGGGATCGGATCTGGCACGCGTGCGCCTGGGTTGCGGCGAATTTCTGATACATCTGGCGCTTCGTGTGGAACATAGCGCCATCATAGCCGCTTTTTTTACGAAAATCCAGCGGAAAACAGGAAAGGGCGCCGGAAAAAAAGCGCGGTGGATTTAATCGGCGCGTCCGCGGCCGTTTCTGCGGTCGCCGGCGGCTTTTTCCCAGAACGGCGCCCGCGGCATTTTATCGAAACGCGCATCATCGGCCGGCTCCGGTTTCCAGCCTTCCGGCCTCGCGATATAGGCGCCGCCGGGCGCGCGCTTGTTCCACCGGGCCCGGGCCCCTTTGACTTTTTGAGGGGTGATTCCGTCGAGGCCGAGCACGGCGTTGACATTTTCCTGTTCCGCGACGGACAGGGACAGGCCAGCGCTTTGTATTTCCGCTTCCTCGGATTGCGGGGAGAACGGCCCCTGAACCCGCATATAGCCGTTGGAGTTGGCGTATTTCGCGAAAATGACCGGATAGCCGTTCGTATCCATGGCGAACTGAACGCCCGACAGGCCGATCGAGCCGTCTTTGGTCGTCACGCGGTCGTTCAGGGTATAGGTCCACCTGTGCGTCAGCGGCGTGTATAATATCAGGGCGAACTTGTTGTTGATGACCTTGACATGGTTGGTGGCGCTGGGGCAGTCTGCCGGCGCGATATCCTTGGCCGCGCAATCCGGGCATTTGGTCAGCTTGAAGGGCTTGTCATGATGTTCGCAGGTTTCGTCCCCCGTGCATTCGTGTTCAGCCCAGTATTGCTGCGGCAGCTTGTAGCTGACATAGAACGTGTTGTTTTGCAGCTCTTCGCAAATCGCGGGCGTTGCGCGCGGGCCGTTTTCGGCAAAAGGAATCAGGCCGATGTCCAGGCTGTCGCTGAATGTGACGGCCAGATATCCGAATTCTTTGCTGGGCGTGATGGAGGTAATGTGTCCGCGGTCGCCATGCGCGCCGGGATCAAGGGAACGCACTTCATCGATGATAGTACTGGGGTCTATGAATAAAATTCTGCTATTCAGAGAGACAACCATATCATAACCCGGATTGGATGGATAGTAGGGATTTTGGCTGGGATTGTATCCCATCGTCAGAAAGTTGCCATTAAAATGCTCATCCCTTGTTCTAATGTATCCTGATCTAGGAATGAGGGTAACTCCATCATACGGCAGGATTGAGAAATTGGTTCGTTTCGTATCTGTTTCCGGATCATCGAGGGTATACCCCATGACAACAAGGCTGTTTTTATATGCGGTCGCTGTTCGAGCCCCGCTAGGCATGGTAACATTGGCAAGCTTTAGAATTGATAATGACGTATCTTTTTGATTGCAGATATATGCACGGAAACCTCCGGTGCTTGTATTTCCAAATATCCATGGATTATTGCCCATCAATGTGCTAAAATAAGGGGGGGGTGTTGTTGCCTGAAACAATATTTTTTTTATTTTTTTTGCTCCCGCGATGGTTCCTGCATCCCCGTCAATATCGGCAACAACGATATTGGTGCTTGTGCCACCCGAAAAAACGCGATGTGTTGCCTTGTCATAAGCCAAATTTCCAATAGGCGTTGTCGAATACATAGATCCAAACCCTCGCTCTTCATTTCGATTGATGGGGCTTGTTACGAATAAAACGCTGTTCGAGGGTGTTTTTTGGGAACTGATAACCAGGCGGTCTTCTCCCTGCGGATCTTTGATTAAAATCATGTCATTGATCGGGCCTAGGGGAGCGATTTTTTCACTCACCCGTTTGGGGTCGAACTTTTGGCCCGCATGCAGGATAGTTGCACCGCCGGTTGTCAATTGCGGTGTTGGTGCGGCCTGCGCATCGGCCTGCGTTTCTTGCATCTGCAAGGCATAGGACAAAGCCAGCAAAGTGGATAAACGATTCAAGCGGTTCATTTGGCATCCTTTTCACCCTCTTTTTTTTGAGGGAGGAATCAGGGAGCGTCTCGGCATCTTCGCCGAAAACGCCCGGGGTTGATGAACAATCACACCCAGTATATCACAAAAAATAATTTTGTCAAGATATCTTGTTTATGTCGGTAATCTCTCTCCGGCTGGCACATCGTGATAAGGAGGGGAGGGGAGCAACGAATTATTCAAAGGAGTCTGCACTCCTGATTCTGAATCATAAGGCGTATATACGCAAAAGACCTGGGCAATGGCAGAAATAGGACTTAAATTCATATTACCCATATCAAAGGATGTTCCATCGTCATTGACATAATCTAAATCGACATTCCAGGAGCCGTTAGCGGCTCCTAAATCCAATCCCTGATCTGTTGTTGTTTCAGCATCTAAGTTATGAATCTGAATCTGCACGCGTGGCTGCGCAACAGCCCCGATATAGTCATCCGCATCGGGATCGGTGTTCTGGGCGGAATCACCATTCCAATTAATATGAGTTGTTTTGAAACCAGGAAGGTTATGTTCGTGCGCTCCGCCGAGTGCTCCTACAATACCATTCGTCGTATTAGTTGCGCTGTCTATTGTATGTGTATGCGGTGGCAAGAGCAAGCCTGTCACCCGTGTATCCCATCGGGTGGGAATAATGACGATTGCCGCGGAATAGCCTGCCGGGCAATCCGGTTTGGGTATGGGGAGGCTAGGAAGCAGCATTACCTCTCGCAAAATATAGTTCGGCAAAATCTCGCTGAGCCGGGCGCCGCCGCGGGAAGCCAGCCGGATCTCATGCATCACGGACGTGAATGCCGGATCTACCCCATAGAACCGGTCGGGGTCTTCCGATGCCATCATCCGCCGGTTTGTCGTAATCCGCCCCTCGGAAATGGTCAGCCGATCCTCATCGGTGTCCGCGCCGACCTGAATGCTGGCCGGTGTTGCCGTCCCCCCACCTACGGCTGCAGCCCCCGGCTTAATCTGAATCGTATTGACATCGGTGCCGTCGGTCTCCTGATACCGGCCGATAAGCTCGCCGTCTGCGTTGATGACCAGGCGCTCATTCCCGTCCGCGTTGAAAACGACAATCCGGCGGTTTGTTTCGCCAAGTGTGCCGGGAACCGATCCGATTTCAACGGCATGCCGCGCGTTTCCGCCACCCGCCGGCGCATTGTCCCGCCCGACGATCAGGTTGTTTCTGACATAAACTTGTCCCCCGAGCGATTGGTCGAATTGTGTGTCGCCATCGCTTGCTCTTCCCACCCAGAACAGCGGATCGCAATCCGTTGCGCCCCCAGGGCCGTAGATGGGGTCGGATAATGCCGTCCCCGTCGTCGCGTCCAATGTGCGGGAGCGCAATGTGTGGCAGTTGCTGGTATTCGCGACGGAAAAATAATTCCATGCGTGCAGGTTTTGGAAAGCGACGCTCAACGGCAGGGCGATTTTCTGTTTTTCAACCGCCAGCTCGTCCGGCACGAAATAATTCATGCCCGTCGCGGCTATCGGAATGGCGTCGGGGCATGTCTTGTCGGTCAGGCTCCAGCTGCCCATCGTGCCGGTGACGCCGTTTTTGTCGCAGATGCCGCCCTCCGTTCCGATCAGCGCCGCAATCCGCGCAATCCGCTTCAAGTTCAGGGGGGGCAGGATACCGGGGGTCGGCTGGATAAAGCCTTGCAGCAGGATGCGGCCGGCACCGCCCGTTTGGTATCCCGCGAACAAATCCACCAAATAAGGGGATCCAGCGTCGGCGGTCAGCAAGTCTTCAAACCCGACGGGCAGGTAGGGCGCGACATCGCCGCGCGATATGGGGCAGAGCTCGAAGCCGTTTGGCGGCAAACCCGCGCCGCATGTGTCCGCCAAAACGGCGTAGTTGGCTTGGATATACGAGGCGAAAGCCTCCTTGACAATCCGCATTTCGTTGGCGATGTTGACGTTTTGGATTTCCTGATTGCGCATTTGAACCTGGCGGTACAGGAACGTCCCCATCACCCCCAGCAGCGCCAGAGTCGCCAGAACTTCTATCAGGATGGAGCCTTGCTCGTGTCGTTTGGCCGGTTTCATGAGTCCTATCTTACCCCGCAGTCTTTGTATGTCGCGCAGTCATAATACACGCCGAAGCGCCGCCTGTCAAGCCTAAAGTTTTCCATCATGTCGTCCGCGCTTAAAACCGCGTCGTAAATCTTGATGTTGTGGATGAATTTGCAGCTGTCCGTGCCGCAGATGTCCGCATCGAATTCGATCGTATTGCCGGCCATCGCCGTGATGGAGAACTCCGGGAGTTTTTTCTGCCCGTTTATCCAGATTTCGGCTGTGTTCGTGGCCGATTCCTCGATATATGTGATGTTGAATGTATTGCGGATGGTGCCTTTGGTGAAATAGTTGGATAATGTGATCAGATTCCCCCGTGGCGTTGCGCCGTCCATCAGCCGGATGTTCAGGTCGTCGTTGTTTTTGGAATATTGCAATTGCTTGTTCCCGACATGCCAAATCGGAGCAGTCCCCGCCGCATTCGTCGCCAGCCGCAGTGTCGTCGAAATCAGAATCGGCCCGGTCTTGAGGTTGCCGCTCGTACGCTCCATCGTAATGGACGAGCTCATTTTCCAATACGGCACCCCGCTGACAATATTATTGTTGGTGAGGGTAAACGTCCCCGTCCCGAAGTTGAATATGGCAGCATTGTTGGCGTTTCCGGTGCCGGTGTTGTTGATCGCATCGACATGCAGCGCCAGGTTGCCCTGCGCATACGGGCGCGCGAACGGCGTGATGCAGAACAGGATATCGTCATCGATACCCAGATAATTTGTAATCGCGGCCGGAACCGGCACGAGCCTTTGGGAAGTGTCCACGAAATAGTTTTTCACATTTCCGGGCAATGTTTTTTCAAACAATGTGCCGCATTCCGTTGATCCCCGTGTCAATTTCAAAATCGCGCGGCGCCAGGAATCCGGCCGCATCTGGGTTAAATC
Source organism: Alphaproteobacteria bacterium (assembly GCA_028696805.1). Lineage (GTDB taxonomy): Bacteria > Pseudomonadota > Alphaproteobacteria > CAAHEQ01 > UBA3637 > JAQVGI01. The sequence goes on along the minus strand of JAQVGI010000006.1, from coordinate 24,966 downwards.
CCACCAGGTTTGTTCGCTGGCGCGCCCCATCGTGACGATGAACTGGCTGGTTGCGGCGGGGCAATTGGAAGTCAGCGTGCCGGTCGCCCCGATGCACGCCAGAGCGCTGTTATACCGGTAGTTCGCGGGCAGGCCAAATCCCGTTCCCACTTGATGTATGATGCCACGCGGCATGTAATCGACCAAGCTGGTCGCCGGCGGGATTTTGATGAAGTCGGTGCCCGATTCGCCCCTGCTGATCTGCATCATGTATTTCATATAGTTTTTGGCGGCCTGATGCTGCTCCACGAACGCCAGGACGGCCGGTTCGGCCAAGGGCTGCTCCACCTGAACGACATCCGACCGCGGGAAAAACATATAGGTCAGAATACTGATCAAGAAAGTGAAAATGGCGCCCCAGACAATCATGTTTCCTCCGCTGTCCGTTCAGTCTACGGCGTTTCGGGGGCAATAGCAAGCGGAAAAAATAAAAAAGACCCCGCTTTTTGAGGGCGGGGTCCGCAGCGTTAACGAATCGTTTACTTCGCTTTCGCCTTTCTGACGGCGGCTTGGGCCGCGGCCAGGCGCGCGATGGGCACGCGGTAGGGCGAGCATGACACGCCGTCCAGGAAGTCGTTGAAGAACGCGATGGACTTCGGATCGCCGCCGTGTTCTCCGCATACGCCCAGGAACAAGTCCTTTTTCGTTGCGCGGCCGTCCTTGCAGGCCATCGCGACCAGCTTGCCGACGCCCGTCGCGTCCAGGCTGGCGAACGGATCGGCATCATAAACGCCTTTCTGGACATAGCTCGGCAGGAAGGAGCCGGCGTCGTCGCGGCTCATCCCCAGCGCGGTCTGGGTCAGGTCGTTCGTGCCGAACTCGTAGAAGTCCGCGACTTCCGCGATTTCGCCCGACAGCAGGGCGGCGCGCGGCAGCTCGATCATCGTGCCGACCGTGTAGTGGACCTTTTTGCCTGTGTCGGCAAAGACCTTTTCGGCGGTCGCGTCGATGATTTTCTTGCAGATTTCCAGCTCTTTTTTCGAAGAAATCAGCGGCACTTCGATTTCCGGGAGCACTTTCAGGCCCTTGCCGGCAACTTCGATCGCGGCCTCGATGATGGCCTGGGTCTGCATCTCGCAGATTTCCGGGTAGACGACCGCCAGACGGCAGCCGCGCAGCCCCAGCATCGGGTTCGATTCGTGCAGCTGCGTCGTCCGCGCGGCGATTTCCTCGACCGGAACGCCCAGCTCCTGCGCGATTTCGACCTGCTCGGAATGCTTGTTGGGCAGGAACTCGTGCAGCGGCGGGTCCAGCAGGCGGATCGTCACCGGCAAACCCTCCATGATCGTGAACAGGTCGACGAAATCCTGACGCTGATACGGCAGCAGCTTCGCCAGCGCCTTCCGCCGGTCGGCTTCCGTGTTCGCCAGAATCATCTCGCGCATGTGGTTGATGCGGCTCGGGTCGAAGAACATATGCTCCGTCCGGCACAAACCGATGCCCTCGGCGCCGAAATTGCGCGCCGTCTTGGCGTCCAGCGGCGTTTCGGCGTTCGCGCGGACTTTCAATGTGCGCACGGCGTCGACCCAGCCCATGAACTCGCCGAAATCGCCGGTCATTTCGGGGACGACGAGCGCCAGAGCGCCCTTCATCACCTGGCCGGTCGTTCCGTCGATGGAGATCATGTCGCCTTCTTTCAAGACGACATCGCCCATTTTCAGGAACTTGGCGGTGTAGTCGATGCGCAGTTCGGCGACGCCGGAAACGCACGGCTTGCCCATGCCGCGGGCCACGACGGCCGCGTGGGAGGTCATCCCGCCGCGTGCTGTCAGGATGCCCTCGGCGGCGTGCATGCCGGCGATGTCTTCCGGAGAGGTTTCAACGCGGACCAAGACGCACTTTTCGCCCAGGTGCGCCGATTTTTCGGCATCGTCGGCCGAAAAGACGATCTTGCCGACCGCGGCGCCCGGAGAAGCCGGCAATCCCATGCCGATGACTTCCTTCTTGGCCTTTTTGTCGAACATCGGGTGCAGCAGCTGATCCAGCTGGGCGGCGTCGACGCGCAGGATGGCCGTGTTCTTGTCGATCAGGCCCTCGCGCACCATGTCGACGGCGATTTTCAGCGCGGCCGTTCCGGTGCGCTTGCCATTGCGGGTCTGCAGCATCCACAGCTTGCCGTCCTGAATCGTGAACTCCATGTCCTGCATGTCTTTATAATGCGCTTCCAGTTTGGCGCGGATGTCGCACAATTCCTTGAACAGGACGGGGAACTCCTCCTCCATGCACGGCAGGTCGACCTTACCGCGCTCCTTGGCGATCTTGGTCATCGGCTGCGGCGTGCGGATGCCGGCCACGACATCCTCGCCCTGGGCGTTTTTCAGGTATTCGCCGTAGAAATAGTTCTCGCCGGTCGCCGGATCGCGCGAAAAGCACACGCCCGTCGCCGAGTTGTCGCCCGAGTTGCCGAACACCATCGCCTGGACGTTGACGGCCGTTCCCCATTTTTCGGAGATGTTGTTGAGCTTGCGGTAGATGATGGCGCGCTCGACCATCCAGGATTTGAACACGGCGCCGATGCCGCCCCACAATTGCTCCATCGGATCCTGCGGCAGGGGCTTGCCGTCTTTTTCGCAGATGGCCTTGAACTCCGCGATGACGCCTTTCAGCTGGTCGATCGTCATCTGGTTGTCGAATGTGTAGCCGTTCGCGTCGCGGACGCGGTCCAGGACGGCCTCGAACTTGTGCGAATGGACGCCCATCACGACGTCGGCATACATCTGGATGAAGCGGCGGTAGCTGTCATACGCAAATTTCGCGTTGCCCGAGATTTTCGCCAGGCCCTCGACGGTTTCGTCGTTCAGGCCCAGGTTCAAAACCGTGTCCATCATGCCGGGCATCGACACGCGCGCGCCGGAGCGGACCGAGAACAGCAGGGGGTTTTCCTTGTCGGCGAACTTCTTGCCGAGCGTCTGCTCGATATGGGCCAGCGCTTTCAGCACTTGGTTTTTCAAGTCGGCGGGGTATTGGTGGTTGTTGTCATAATAATACGTGCACACGTCCGTCGTGATGGTCATGCCCGGAGGAACCGGCACGCCGACCAGGCACATCTCGGCCAGGTTGGCGCCTTTGCCGCCCAGCAGGTTCTTCATGTCGGCCTTGCCTTCCGCTGCGCCGTCGCCAAATGTATAGACCCATTTTGTCTCTGTCATTTTTTGTCCTTTTCCTACTTAAAAAGCGCCCCGAAACCATTTTCAGAGCCGCAAAAGTTGTTTTTACCGAACGTGTGTAGCATTTTTTTGAACGGATTGCAAGCGATTTTTTATAAAAAAAGAGCCCCGCGCGGGGGCTCTATCCCGACTTGAAAAAGCATCGATATTTTTATTTTCCTTCTTGATTTATTGGAAAGGACGATGTAGATTGAACCGGTATGTCCCTCTCTTGAAAGAAAGTCGTTCCGATGGCACCTGTCGCAAAACGCTCTGTCCCCCTAGCTGGCCGGCGCCGCGAGTTCGGCCGGACGATGGTCGAAATACTCGCCGTTCTGGCGATTATCGGCGTTTTGTCGATTCTGGCTCTTCTGGGATACGGGTATGCCGTCCGATACTATCGGGCCAACGAGATTCTCGGGAGCGTCAACATCGAGCGGACAGCGGTTTTCACGCAGTATAGGAACAATTCCACTTTCACCCCTTCCGAGGGCAGGATTGCCGGCATGTATGATTATAAACGGGAGGTTCTGCCGGATGACGATGGCTTCGTCGTCAATGTCGAGAATGTTTCCGGCGATGTGTGCGCGTCCGTCCTGCAACGGCGGTGGGATGCGCCGAGCCTGTATCTGATTAACGGGGCGCGTGTGGAGGATTTCAACGCCGACCCCTGCTTTTCCGGCGGAGAAAATGCCTCCGTGCGGATGGGGTTTGTCTTTTTCTGGGATGGGGCGGGGCGGCCGGTTTCTCCCGGAAACAAATGTGACGATGATTTCAAATGCAGGACCAACGGCGATATTGACGAACGCCAAGTCGTCATCGATTCCGACACCGGCAAATGCCTCTGCCTGTGCCAGCCGCCGAACGATATGTATGATACGGATACGGGAGCGTGCGAGTGCCCCGGCCCGGCCTTTACCGAGTTGAGGGATGGGAAGTGCGTGTGTCCCGGCATGCTGGAGCCCGACGCTTCGGAAAGCGCATGCGTTTGCCCGAAGCATCTGCCCGTCCGCACGGATTCAAATATGTGCGTCGAATGCCTGACGGATGCGGATTGCACCGACACGCGCATTCCGGTGTGTTATACAAGCGTGAACATGTGCGGCCGCGCGACGATGCAAGATCAGTATGGAGATTCCCACAACTGCGCCACGCAAGCCATTGTTTACGTTAACGGGGTTGAGGGTAATTGCGCCGATTGCCCCAACCGGGTTCTGTATGAAAAAGGCGATCCGGATTATCGAGGTTCTGCCTGTGTTCTGCCATGTCCCGAAGCGACGCCGCTGATGGACCTGGACGAGAATTGCCATGCCTGCGATAAAAATCAGCTGATCAGCGTTGCCAATAAAAATATCTGCGAAACATTGTGTCCGGAAGGGACGGGGCCTTATGGAGGCCGCCGATGGTTCCGGGGATATCTGGGGTATTGCATGTATGCATGCCCCGAGGGTTATTTCTTTGGAATCCAGGGATGTTTCCCCTGCGATCAGGTGACAGAAGTCAATACGACGTGGCATGAGTATAACAGCGGCGGAACGGGCCTGCCGAACGAGTGCTCCTATGTCTGCAACGGCTCGTCGGCTGTTAAACGCATCGGCGTTTGGCTCGGCGGAAACGTGGGGTATTGCGGATTGGAAACCTGTCCGGGCGACAGGCCGCTGCGCAATCTGAACGGCGGGTGCTATCCGTGTTCGACGACTTCCATAGACCAGGGACTGCGGGAGGATTTCAGGGCGACATGCGCCGCCTGCACGGACGCCGCAGGCAACCGGACGCATGTGTTGGTCGGTTCCGTTTGCAGGGCGGGTGTGTGTCCGGCGCTGTCCGCGCTCGATGGAAACGGCGTCTGCGTTTGCCAGGAAGGCTATACCATGGTCGATAATTCCTGCCGGAACTGCGACGATCCGGCGGCGATGAAAATAACCGAAGCGGAATGCAACGCCTGCGGAAACCGGCGCGTGTGGTGGCAGACGCATGCGGGATACCTGTGTTTGAAAACAAGGGCGGACGATGAGTTCTATTCCCAGTCGGGCACATATAACTGCGATGATCCCGGCAGATTCGTCACATATACGAAAGGGGCCGATTGCGCCGTTTGCGACGGACAGAACGGCCGCGCGAAGCGCGTCGGGGTTGGCGGCCTCTCCTTTTATTGTGTTTTGCCGTGCGACGAACCCGACGTTTCGTTCATGGGCAACAATGCAACATGCTATCCGTGCAACACGAGCCAGGTTGTCGGGGTGAAAAATGAAAATCCGGACGATGGCTATGACAATGTCTACAAGACATGCTATGAGCAATGCCCGGGGCAAAGGGCCAAGTTCCCCAACAGCGCCGACTGCATGAAGTGCCCCCTCGGCACTTACAGCGCGGTAAAGGACACGTGCGCCGCATGCCCGGCCGATGCGGGCACGTTGACGCGGCGGGGGGATTGCATCGCCTGCAACGGGTCATGGAATGCGGCCGCGGGGACATGCGTCGGATGCCCGGCGGGCGAATACAATGCATCCAGCGGCTGCACGCTTTGCCCGGAAACTCCCGGAGATCTGTCCAACGAGTATTATTGCCTGACCTGCAATTACCAGTGGGACGAAGTGCAAAGCGTATGCGTTCCGCGCGGCACGTTTATCAGCTAGGATGACTTACCGCCCGTCGTTTGAACGGGCGCGGGCGGCCTGCATTATGGAAACGGCACAGACGCCGTGTGCTTTCATCTGGCAGGCGATGCGATACAAGGTGTTGTTGGTGTCTTTCAATGCCTCCACCATCAGCATCCGCGTGTCGAAGTATTCGAGGTGCCATTCCGGAGGCTTGCTCGGATTCGGTCGGTCGCGCGATGTGGTGAAGTTCACGATTTTTTCCGCCAGCAGGATTTCGCGCGCAGGCTGGGACAATCCTTTCGCCCACTGCGCCTTTTCCGCCCATTGATCGCGCTTGGATTTGGTTTTATCCTCCGGCTCGGTCATCAGCTCCCTGACGACGGACAGGACTTTGTCGCCGGCCAGCCGCCGCACGTCGCCTTCCGTCAGCGGCGCGGCGCCTTGAACGATGCGCTTGGGCTCGAAGCATTTGTGCAGCAGCGCGGCGCAGATGGCGGTTTCCCGGTCCTCGATAGACAGATCGGTGCACAGGTTGATCAAAAGGGCCGTTTCCATAACCTGATCCAGCATGGTCCGCCCGCCGCCATAGGCGACATCCGCGTGCAGGCGCCTGGCTTCATGCAGGCATTTGTTTTCCAAAGGCGTCATTCTGTTCTCCTTTTGTTGTAAACAAATCCCCCTATGCGGGCATTATATTCCATTTTGAACCCCCTGTCAAATTTTTTATCTCCCCCCTTTCTTTTTCGCAAAAGAATGTGCTATAAGGGACGCAAGCAAACGCAAAGGAAAAACATGTCGCTGATTTTGGATGCATCCGTCGTCAACACTCTTGTTTCCGGGCACTTTCACGGCGACCCGTTCGCCGTCCTGGGCATGCACGCGGGCAAGGATTTCGACGGCCGGGAAGGGCTGTGCATCCGGGCGTTGCAGCCGCAGGCCGATAAAATCGAGGTCATCCGGGACGGCAAATCCGCCGGCGCGATGGTCAAGGTGCACCCGCACGGGTTGTTTCAGCTGGACATATTGGGCGAAAAGGACTTTTTCCCCTACCGGTTCAAAATCACGCTTTACAGCGGGCAGGCATACGAAGCCGAGGATCCGTATCGTTTCTGGCCCGTTCTGGGGGATTTGGACCTGTATCTGTTCGGCGAGGGGCAGCATTGGAAGATATACGACAAGCTGGGCGCGCACCTGATGACGCATCAGGACGCGGACGGCGTCAGTTTCGCCGTGTGGGCGCCGAACGCCAAGCGGGTCAGCGTCGTCGGCCTTTTCAACGACTGGGACGGGCGGCGGCACATGATGCGGCCGCGCGGGGCGTCGGGCGTGTGGGAGCTGTTCATCCCCGGGCTGCGGGAATGGGATATGTATAAGTTCGAGCTGGTCGGGCCGGACGGGCGCCTGCTGCCGCTGAAATCCGACCCGTATGGCTTCGCGTTCGAAATGCGCCCGAAAACCGGCAGTTTGGTTTTCAACCGGCATAATTATCAATGGCAGGACGCCGAGTGGGTGAGCGCCGGCCGCGTGCGCGCCAACGCCCTGTCCGCGCCGATGTCCATTTACGAGGTGCACCTGGGGTCGTGGCGGCGGAACAATCTGGAAGGCAACCGCTGGCTGACCTACCGCGAGATGGCGCGCGAGCTGGTCGATTATGTCAAGGACATGGGCTACACGCATGTGGAGTTCCTGCCGCTGTCCGAATATCCGTTCGACGGCAGCTGGGGGTATCAGCAGACGGGGCTTTACGCGCCGACCTCCCGATACGGGACGCCCGACGATTTCAAACACATGATAGACCGCTTCCATCAGGTCGGCATCGGCGTGATCATGGACTGGGTGCCGGCGCACTTTCCGAAGGACGCGTTCGCGCTGGCGCATTTCGACGGCACGCCGCTGTATGAGCACGCCGACCCGAAAAAAGGCGAGCACACGGACTGGGGGACGAAGATTTACAATTACGGCCGGCATGAGGTCGCGAACTTCCTGCTGGCCAACGCGCTGTTCTGGATACGGGAGTATCACATCGACGGCCTGCGCGTGGATGCGGTCGCGTCGATGCTGTATCTGGATTACTCGCGCAAGGAGGGGCAGTGGATGCCGAACCAATACGGCGGCCGCGAAAACCTGGAGGCGATCTGGTTCCTGCGCCGCCTGAACGAGCTTGTCTTCGGCGAGAACGCCGGCGCAACCACGTTCGCCGAGGAATCCACCGCATGGCCCGGCGTGTCGCGGCCGACCTATCTGGGGGGCCTGGGGTTCGGATACAAATGGAACATGGGGTGGATGCACGACACATTGCACTACATGGCCGAAAATCCGATCCACCGCAAATATCACCACAACGAGCTGACGTTCAGCATGCTGTATGCGTTCCATGAGAACTTCGTCCTGCCGCTGTCGCACGACGAGGTCGTCCACGGCAAGGGCTCCATCAAAGGCCGCATGCCCGGCGACGAGTGGCAAGTCTTCGCGAACCTGCGGCTGTATTACGCGTATATGTTCACGCACCCGGGCAAAAAACTGAACTTCATGGGCAACGAATGGGGCGTGTCGAACGAGTTCGATTACGCCGACAGCCTGGACTGGGGGCTGCTGAAATACGCCCCGCACGCGGGGTTGCAGCGGATGATGCGCGATCTGAACGCGTTCTACCGCGCGACGCCGGCGCTGCACGCGGTGGATTTCGACTGGCAGGGCTTCGAATGGATCGACGGCGGGGACGGGGACAATTCCTGCCTGACCTTCATGCGGCGCGGGAAAAATCCCGAAGATGTCGTCGCCGTCGCGTGCAACTTTACGCCGGTGCCGCGGTACAACTACCGCGTCGGCGTCAACGAGGGCGGCGTGTGGGAGGAGGTTTTCAATTCGGACAAGGCGGAGTATGCGGGATCAAGTGTGCGGAACGACGGCGCGATCCAGACCGAGGAGCCCGGCTGGAACTTCAAGCCGTATGCGCTGCAGGTCGTTTTGCCGCCGCTGTCCGTCGTCGTGTTCCGGCTGAAGCAAAAAGGGGAGAGTCGGAAGCGCGCATGATCGATTTGACGAACCCGGACGAGCAATGCCTCGTCCAGCTGTATGCCGAGCGCATCTGCATGGCGAAAAGCGCCGGCGAGCGCGATTTCCTGACCGGCAAGCTGGCGCATGCGTATGAGGTGATCCGGATGGCGGAAAGGCTGACGGACCTGGCGCCCGATCTGGACGCATCGGCGCGGGAGATCATCTGGCGCGGCGCGTGCCTGCACGACATCGGCCGGCCGCTGCAATGGAAGGACGGCGCGTTCCACAGGGAATTGGATCACGGCAAGCTGGGCGCGGCGTATTTTTCGAAGCGGTTCCCCGGCGAAACAACGATCGCCTCCGTTATCGAATGGCACAACCGGATGCCGTCGGACGCGGATCCGCCCGCCGCGCGCCCGTATCTGGATTTCGTCCGCGACGCCGACATGCTGGCCAACCTGAAGCACAACGCCGACGACATCCCGTATCTGTATGACCGCCTGAAAGGCATCAGCAGCACGCGTTTGGAGATAGACGGCGAGTTCTATGCGGCGGCGCGTGCCAAAAGGCCCATCCTGTATAAGAACATCAAGAACGAGTCCATTTTGACGATTGTCGCCTGCGGGCTGGCGTGGCAATACAACCTGCGGACGCCCGCCGCCGAAAAATTAAGAAAAAAAGAGTTTCTTTTTACATCTTATCGTGATAGAGTGATAGCGGAGCTGATCGATTTGCTGGACGGCTCGGATGCGGAGAAGAAGGCGGTGAAGCAAGAGCTCGCTTCGCTGTTCTCCGATGAGGTGTTGGGGGAGAAAGAATGACACAGCCACGGATTTTGCCCGGCGTTTCGTATCCGCGCGGCACATTCTACGACGGAAAGGGCGTTAATTTTTCGCTGTTTTCCGCGCGTGCGGCGCGCGTCCAGGTCTGCCTGTTCGACAAGAACGGCCGGAATGAAGTCCGCGTGGATCTGCCCGCCTGCACCGACGAAATTTTTCACGGCTACATTCCCGGGCTGAAGCCGGGGCAGCTGTACGGCTATCGGGTCCACGGCCCGTATGCGCCGGAGAAGGGGCACCGCTTCAATCCGCATAAGCTGCTGCTGGATCCGTATGCGAAGCTGCTGACCGGCGCGCTGACGGCGCATCCGTCGATGCTGGGATACAAAGCGGGGACGAAGAAAGCCGACCTGTCGTTCAACGCGGCGGATTCCGCGCCGTTCGTGCCGAAATGCGTCGTCGTCGACACCAACGGGTTCGATTGGAAAAAGATCGCCAAGCCGCGCCTGTCGTGGGACAGCCAGGTCATTTACGAGGCGCACCTGAAAGGATTCACCGCGCGCAATCCCGATGTGGACAAAGCGCTGCGCGGCACGTTCGCCGGCATGGCCGCGCCCAAAGTCGTCGCGTATTTGAAAAGCCTGCAAATCTCGTCGGTGGAGCTGCTGCCCGTCGCGGCGTTCATGACGAACGGCGTCCTGCAGGAAAGGAAACTGACGAATTACTGGGGATACGACCCCGTGACGTTCATGGCGCCGCACGCGCCGTATCTGGCGAATCCGGCGAGCGTCAACGAGATCAAGGAGATGGTGCGCGTCTTTCACGAGGCCGGCATCGAGGTCATTCTGGACGTCGTCTACAACCACACGGGCGAGGGGAACCAGCTGGGCGAAACGATTTGCTACCGGGGCATCGACAACGCGTCCTACTACCGGCTGGACAAGGATAACGCGCGGTATTACGAGGACACGACCGGCTGCGGCGGAGCGCTGAACTTCGCGCATCCGCGCGTGATCCAGCTGGCGACGGACGCGCTGCGGTATTGGGCGGAAAACATCCAGGTCGACGGGTTCCGGTTCGACCTGGCCACGACGCTGGGGCGCGACGAGAACACGAAGTATGCCCAGAACGCCGGATTGCTGGCGGCCATCCACCAGGATCCGAGCCTGAAGCATTTGAAGCTGATCGCCGAGCCGTGGGATCTGGGGGAGGAGGGATACCAGCTGGGGTCTTTCCGGCCCGGGTGGGCGGAGTGGAACGACAAGTTCCGGAACACCGTGCGCCGCCTGTGGAAAGGCGACCACGGCGTCGCCGGCGATTTCGCCTACCGGCTGACGGGATCGGCGGACGTCTACCAGACCAGCGGCCGGAAGCCTTGGGAAAGCGTCAATTTCATCACCGCGCACGACGGCTTCACGCTGTGGGATCTGGTGTCTTACAACCGGAAGCACAACGATCTGAACCGCGAGCACAACAAGGACGGCAGCGATTACAACCTGTCGTGGAACGGCGGCGTCGAGGGGCCGACCAAGAATGCCGCCGTCCTGCGGGGCCGCGAGTTGCGCGCGCGGGGCATGATGGCGTCTTTGCTGCTGTCGTTCGGCACGCCGATGATCGAATCCGGCGACGAGGTGCTGCATTCCGGCGCGGGCAACAACAACAGGTATGTCCAGGACAACGCCCTGTCGTGGTTCGAGTGGAAAAAAACCACGCCCGCCGGGCGGCGGATGCTGGATCTGGTGCGCCGGCTGATGACCATCCGCCGGACATATTCCGTGATGGATTCCCCGGACTTTTTCGACGCGGACATCTGTGCGTGGTACCGGCCGGACGGCATGAAAATGGAATCCTCGGACTGGGCGGAGTATGTGCGCGCCATATCCTGTCTTTTGAAGTGTAAAAACAATAACTTATTTTTCATATTTAATGCTTTTAGCGAACCGATTAAGTGGGCGCTTCCCAACGCCCAGCCGTGGCGGCTGATCCTGGAAACGACGGGCGCGCTGCAATCGGGGGAATGTCTGACAGAAACGGAGGTGCCGGCATGGTGCGTTATGGTTTTCGTGCAGTAATATCGTGTGTTTTCATGTGTGCGTTCTTATGGGCGGCCGCCGCGCGGGCGGGCAATGTCATCCTGATGATCGGGGACGGCATGGGGCTGCAGCATATCCTCTGTTCGCAGGACGACGATTCGTTCCTGTACCGCGGGCTGCCGCTGTCGGGCTTTGTCAGCACGAACAACGCGCTGGGCAATGTGACGGATTCCGCGGCGGCGGCGACGGCCTACGCCTGCGGCGTCAAGACGCGCAACGGCTATCTGGGCATGCTGCCCGACAAGACGCCGTGTTCGACGATCGCCGAAGACATGGCCGAATCCGGCGGGCAGGTCGGCCTGTATACGACGGACAAGGCGAAGGGCGCGACGCCGGCCGGCTTCTACGCGCATGTGGAGGACAGGAAAGACGATGCGGGGATACAATCGCATCTGGACGCCGCGCAAAAAACGATGACGATCCGGGGATCTCTGAAAGATCTGGCCCCCGAGATGCCTAAAATCCTGTCCGAGTTGAAGCCGCCGTTTTTCGCGATGATCGAGGGATCGGACATCGACAAGAAAAGCCATGCCCAGAAAATGCCCGAGATGCAGGCGGCGATGAAGGATTTCGACCGCGCCGTGCGCCAGGCATACAAATTCGCGCGCCAGACGCCGGACACGACGCTGATCGTGCTGGCCGACCATGAAACGGGCGGGATCGACGAGGATTGCCGCTTCACGACGGCGCAGCACACCGGCGTCGAGGTGCCGCTGTTCGCCGCCGGCGCCCAGGCCGCCCGGTTCATCGGCCCGCTGGACAATACGGAGATTCATGCCAAGATGCGCCAGATTTTGTTCGACAAGGGCCGCTGATTGATTCAAAACGCACTGGTTCTGCTGCCTTGGATGAAAGAGGCGAAGAGCGGGCGATCTCCCGCCGCCGCGCTGGACGAGATGGTTCTGCTGGCGCAGGCAGTCGGCCTGGCCGTCGTCCACAGCGAGGCGCCGCCCGTCCGGGAAATCCGCCCGGCGACCTATCTCGGCGCGGGCGCTGTCGAACGGCTCGGCGCGCTGATTGCCGAAAAGGGCGTCGCGGTCGCCGTTCTGGCCTGCGCGCTTTCGCCGCTGCAGCAGCGCAACCTGGAACGCGCGTGGCATATCAAGGTTATTGACAAGACCGCGCTGATTCTGGAAATCTTCGGCGCGCGCGCCCGGACGCGGGAGGGCATCTTGCAGGTCAAGCTGGCCCACCTGACATACGCGCGGTCGCGGCTGGTGCGGTCGTGGACGCACTTGGAGCGGCAGCGCGGCGGCGCCGGATTCATGGGCGGCCCCGGCGAAACCCAGATCGAACTGGACAGGCGCCGCATCGACGACGACATCGTCCGGATTAAGAGAGAGCTGGCCGAAGTCCAGAAAACGCGCGCATTGCATCGCCGTGCGCGGCAGCGCGTGCCGTATCCGGTCGTGGCGCTGGTCGGCTATACGAACGCGGGCAAATCGACGCTTTTCAACCGCCTGACGCGGGCGGACGTTTTGGCGCGGGACATGCTGTTCGCGACATTGGATCCGACGATGCGGCGGCTGAAGCTGCCCGGCGGGACGATTGTCATCCTGTCGGACACCGTCGGGTTCATTTCGGACTTGCCGACCGAGCTGGTGATGGCTTTCCGCGCGACATTGGAGGAGGTGTCGGCGGCGGATGTCATCGTTCATGTGCGGGACGCGTCCCACCCGGATGCGGCGGCCCAGAAAGCGGATGTGGAGAAGGTTCTGGCCGATTTGGGATTGGAGCAGGCCGTGCATGCCGGCCTCATCGAGGCGCTGAACAAAATCGATTTGCTGGATGCCGACGAGCGGGCGCGGCTGCGGACGCAAAAGACGCGCTCCTGCCTGGAATGGCCGGTTTCCGCCAAAACGGGCGAGGGCGTCGACGACCTGCTGCGCTGCGTCGAGCAGTATCTGACGCAGGGCCATCTGTCCGCCCGTCTGCGCATTCCGGTTGAGCGCGGGGACATTCTGGCGCGCGTCTACCGGGACTGCGTCGTCCTGAGCCGCCGCGACGCGCAGCGGTCCATCCGGCTGGACGTCAAGGCGCCGCCCGAAAAATTGAAGGCTTTCGAGCCGTTCGTCTGTTGAGGGAAAAATGAAAACGCCGCGCTTCACACGCCAAAAAGAGGATTTCATCTGCGCCGTCTGCGGCGCGCGCGTGGCCGGCAACGGCTATACGAACCACTGCCCGCAATGCCTGTCCAGCAAGCATGTCGACATCAATCCCGGGGACAGGGCGTCGCCGTGCGGGGGAATCATGCCGGCGGAATCGCTGGTGCGCAAAAACGGCGCGGACTACATCGTGCAGCGGTGCGTCCGGTGCGGGCACGCGCGCCCCAACAAAGTGGCGCCCGACGATGTTTTCGAAGCGGTGATGGCGCTGTCGAACGGAACGATGGACGCCTACCGCGCGCGGCTGACGAAAAAGGGATGAGGTCAATCGTCCGCGCGCCACAGCCGGCGGTTCAGGATCGCTTCCATTTCTTTTTCCCGTCGGGGCGCAATGATATCCATATCCGCCAGATCGTTCATCCTGTCCAGGTCGATGCCGACGATATTCGGGTGCATCGCGAACTCGACCGCCTTGTAATGCGCCGGCACGCGCACGTTGCGGATGCGCTCCGGGAACAGCCGGCCATCGTAGAGGACGCTGTAGAAATAGGTGTCCGTCGGGTGGTTGTTGACATAAGCGCACGCCCGCAGGACCGCCCATTTGACGAGCCCGCCGTTCCAAAGGAAAGACACGCCCTTGCTCTGCCACGCGGTGTTCAGCAAGGCCTCGTTCACGACGCGGATGCGGCGGATGCCGTGCTGCTGCGCCAGCTTTTGGACGACGCGGAAAACGGCCGGTATCATGTGGACGTGCCGGCGGCTGTCGATATGCGTCAGGGTCAGGTTCCATTGCTGGGCGCGGCGTATCTGGGCGGTGATTTCCGTCTGGACCTGCTGGACGAAAGCGGCGGGAGAAATCAGCGAGGTCAGCAGCAGGCCGATGAATCCGCCCCTGAACCGCCCGTTGGCGCCCGCCAGCAGCGGGATTGCGCGCGGATCCGAAACGCAGGCGCCGTGGGTCAGGTCTATTTGCAGGCCGACGGCCAGATCCGGCAGCATTCCGGCAATCTCGGCGGCGTCCGCGCTGTGGTTCTGATTGACGTTCAAGCTGGCCGAGTTCAGGACGCCCTCGCGGTATCCCTGGACGACGGCGGTGTTGATGCCGTGCGACATGCCGAAATCGTCCGCGTTGATGATTTTTTTCATGCCGATAAGTATAAACCGCCGGCCCGCGGAAGTCAAGTTGCAAATTGTGATTGATTTTTGCGCAAAAAAGGTGTATAAACGCGGTGCTTCTGTGTCGGAACGTGGCTCAGCCTGGTAGAGCACTTGTCTGGGGGGCAAGGGGTCGCGGGTTCAAATCCCGCCGTTCCGACCAACACCTAAGTAATTGTATCATAACGATTATTTTGGTTTTTACTATCCCTGATAACAGCCTCTTATGAGGCATAGTCGCCGGGGATAGTGACTATGTAAGGGAGCAGATTCTGCTGAACTACGGATTTCTGCGTGGGTTACATACAATGGCGATTTCCGCAGAGTCACTCCGTGGGCGATAAGCCGCAATTTCAAGAGCATTCCAGGCTTAATAAACCGATTCGACCCTGCCCAAAGACAGGGGGTGTAGCTGTAAAAAGAAGATGTTTTCGCTCGCAGTAAATTTCCCGCGGGCTCGCGCATGGAACAGTAAGTTTGGATGAGTAAATTTCTGCATGCTTATGCCTGTGGAATTGGAGCGGACAATTAAACCGCAGTGCTAAACGCCTGTTCCTGCTCTGCAGGATCATGGTGCTTTGAGGCGATGGTAAAGAGCTCTTGCAGGTTGATACTCTTTTGGCCATCCATGATCTCATTGATGATGCGTGGTGACAGGTAGGCGAGATTGAGGTATTTGTAGACCGTGCGCTTCCCCATCTTTTCGGACTCCATGATTCCTTTCACGTCTCCGTCTTGTTCATAGATCTTCCTGTACTTCCAGGCATAGGCCATGGCGCGGACAATTGATTGTTGATTATCGTTGATTGTCATCAGCCCTTTCGTGCCGCCATTATACGGTGGAGGCACAAAAAGCTTTTGCCTTGATTGAAAACTTTGCCACCACAACGCCTTTTCAACTTGAAGAAATCGTGCAAGCGTTTATTCGCCTCAAAGCGTTGGGATTGGACCCCAGCCAAGATGCACTGA
The DNA here is from genome assembly GCA_028696805.1 of Alphaproteobacteria bacterium. Classification (GTDB taxonomy): domain Bacteria; phylum Pseudomonadota; class Alphaproteobacteria; order CAAHEQ01; family UBA3637; genus JAQVGI01. The sequence goes on along the minus strand of JAQVGI010000006.1, from coordinate 9,083 downwards.
CATCATATGGCAACACGGCATCAGCGTTTGGTAAAAACATCGTGGATTTTACCGATGCCATCAGTTCTGCCGTTATGGGTAATTTTCGGCAACTAAAAGAATACGGAATTATGGCGCAGTCCGAGGGCGATAAAGTCCCTTTTTTATACTTTTTACTTGCATATTTTTTACTGGTTAGGTATAGTCTAAAAAGTTACCAAAATTTTTCATTTTCTTAACTTGGTTTATGCCAAAAAAGAAAAATCGCCAAAGATTTAGAAAAAAATATTTATCTATCAATACTTAAAACCCCGAGTGTAAACTCGGGGGATGGAGTGCCGTTGCCCCTAAAAATAGTCCACTCTAAAATAGAGAGTTAAATATGGCGACATGGACATTTCTGAGGCCAGATGTCTATCTATGTATGCTGGTATTTGATATAACGTTAAATACCTTTAATTTCTTTAACTCTCTGAATATTTTTATTTTCTTCAGTTTATTTTGGTGATTTTTTGAAAGCCGTATTATCTTTTGATATTTGTTTTTCATCAGTTTTAACGCATCGTTCCAATTTTTTAATGTCTTCTTCAGGCGGCAATAATTCTGGTTTAATTCCGCTTTTTTCAAGAACAGCACGAATCTCTTTATTGTTTTTCATATGTTCACGGGCAATATGTACTTCACCGTGTAAATTATCTTTTTTAACATTAAAATTAGTAATTTCTGTCGCAAAATTTTTAGCTGTAATTGTAATGGTTGGTAAAAAATCAGCCAAAGGCTTGTTTTCAGGTATGCCCAATTTACGTTTCATTTCAATAGTATTATAACCGCCAAACAAGGCACTATCACCCAAGCTTCTAATACGTGCAAAACCGCTATTATCCACATCGCGCTCATAAATCAGTTTAGAAAGCTCTGTTTCGCTGGCGGTTAATTTTTCACGTGCATCTAATCTTTCCGCTAAAGCTATTTTTTCTTCTAAAATTTCTTGTTTACGTGTTTGGAGAGCAAAATATGTTTCAAAACATAATTTATGAATACAACTTGGCACACGCCATTCATGATGGCTTTGTCAAAAAGCCTGCAATTGTTGGACGTTCCAACTTTGACAAGAATATTTATGATGATACCGAGCTAGAAGAATTAAAAATCAAAGATGGTCTCACCATTCATGAAAGTCTGAAATCCGAATTGGCGGTTTATGCAGATAATAAAAAAGCAAGACTGGTTAAGCCTTTTATGTTGATTGTCGCAGATAATATCGCTCATGCGGAGAGGTTAAAAACCCGTATTGATGCCGATGATTTTGAAGGTGGAAAATATAAGGGTAAAGTGATTGTGGTTCACTCGCAAAAATCTGGCGAAGAAAAAGACGAAGTCATTGAGCGCTTGCTGGCTGTTGAAAGCACTGATGAGCCAACCGAAATCGTTATTCATGTTGATATGCTCAAAGAAGGCTGGGATGTGAATAACCTCTATACGATTGTGCCGTTGCGTGCTGCCAATTCCAAGATTTTGGTAGAGCAATCCATCGGCCGCGGTTTGCGGTTGCCTTTCGGCAAGTTGACAGGTGTTGAGGCTTTGGACCGGCTGCATATCATCGCCCATGATAATATATAACCGATCCGCAAGACCCTATGGCCCCAAGAAACGTCCAAAGTAACATCCAAAAACTTTCTTCCTGAAAAAATGCAATGATCATATTACAGCCATATCCAATGTAGGTGTCGCATTTTGAAAAAATGGGATATATCAAATTAGCCGGGATATTCCGGCTTTAATAGCCCCGTTGCCATTGCCCCTGCCGGATCCGTTCGATGCGGCCGCTCTCCCAAGCGATGTCTCTTCGGTGCGCTGCAACGCTCGTTTCGCAGCCGTTCTCTTTCGATTCGCGCAGTCCTTTGTATGCTTGTTCCAATCTTTTGAATGATTGGGCTATTTCGCGGGATTCTTGAGCATTCATTTACGCCTCCTTTGTCGGCTTGACAGGAGTATTGTATCACGCTTTGATAAAAAGTCAAGATTTTGAAGCAATGGCGCTTCGCCGGAGATTACGACGTCAATTTTTTCACGACGGCGTGCAGGGTTCTGATTTCCGCGCTGGTCAGGGCGGGGCGCATGAAAATGTTCCGCAGGTTGCGTTTCATCCGCGCCTCCTTGTCCGGCCAGCGGAAATACCCGCGCGCGGCGAGGGCTTCCTCCAAACAGCCGAGGAAAGCTTCCGTTTCCGCGTGCGCAGCCGGCGGGGAGCCGCCCGTTTCCAAATGCGATGCGTCCGCCGTGCGCCGCGATTTGAACCATTCGTAGCCGACAATCAGGACGGCTTGCGACAGGTTCAGCGAGCGGTGCTTCGGATTCAGCGGGATTTCGATAATGCCGTTGGCCGAAACGATTTCGTCGTTCTCCAACCCTGTCCGCTCGGCGCCGAACAGGACGGCGGCTTTCTGATGCCGGTCGGCGGCGGCGCGCAGCAACTTGACCGCTTTGGACGGCGTGTGGACGGGCTTTGTCATATCCCGCCGGCGCGCGGTGGTCGCCAGGACGAGGCGGACATCCGCCAGGGCTTGCGGCAGGCTATCGAAAACGCGGGCATTTTCCAAAACGGCCTGCGCGCCGGAGGATGCGGCAACGGCTTTGTCCGACAGGTGGGGTTCGCGCGGGCCGACCAGGCGCAGTTCCGTCAGCCCGCAATTCATCATCGCGCGCGCCGCCATGCCGATGTTTTCAGCCAGCTGCGGCCGCACCAGGACGACGATCGGCGCCCAATCGGCCGCGAGCAGGGGCACTTTTTTCATGCGTTTAGAAATGCTGCAATTTGACGGCATAAGACCGCTTGCCCACGCTCGGCCCCGTGTTTCTCCTGCGTTCGAGGCTCTGCGAAATCACCCGGTTGAGCTGCTTTTCGAAATCGGGCGGGATGGGCTCCGTCAGCGGCGGCATTGTTTTTTGAGTCAGGCTGGCTGCGGATTTCTGGATCTGCACCTTGCTTTGGGATATGTCGATCGCGTTCGAGTATTCAATCTGGGATTCGACGCCCTGGGTCTGGATGCGCTCCAACGATGTCGCCATCATCGCGTTCATCAGAGGCGATTTCAGCGCCCGCAGCCCGGACAGCTCGGATTCCAGCGCACTTTCCTGCGCGGCCGCCGCAAAGGCGCACAGGCAGGCCGCGGCGATGCAAAGTGGTTTTCGGATCATGTATCCCCCTTTATTTTCTGTATTCTTTTTTCCATTTCAGGAAATAATAAACGCCGACAGGTATCGTGGCCAGATACACGACGCCCAGCGCGGCGAACACCTGCCACGGAAAGACGAATCCCATCGCGATGGTCAGCAGCGCCAGAATCATCAGCGTCGTCGCGTATTTGCCTTGGACATGGATGTGCTTCAGGCACAGGGTCGGAATGCGGCTGGCCATCATGACGCCCGAAAAAATCAGGAAGAACCCGACGAACGCCGCCGACCGGAACCATGAGACGGACCCTCCGCTCGCGAACCACAGGACAATCGGGAAAAGGCTTAAAAACGCGCCGGCCGGCGCCGGAACGCCGGTGAAAAAGTGCGTCCAATACGGCGGCTTTTTGTCATTGAGCTGGGCGTTGAAGCGCGCCAGCCGCGTCGCGCAGCACATCGCGGCGAACAGGACGAACATCCAATACACGCCGACCGCGTTCGGTTTCTCGGCGATGTCGCGCAGCGCCTCGATGCGCATCGCGTTGTCCATCGTCCACTGATACATCAAAAAGCCCGGCGCGACGCCGAAGCTGACGAAATCGGACAGCGAGTCCAGCTCGGCGCCGAAGCGGGACGACACGCCGAAAATGCGGGCGACCTTGCCATCCAGAAAGTCGAGGACGGCCGCCGCCAGAATGAACAAAACGGCCATCTGCCAGCGCCCCCAAAAGGCCATGTTGATGGACGACACGCCAAAGGCGAGCGCCGCCATCGTCACGGCGTTCGGCAGAATCGGCCGGAAGTCGATTTCTTTATCGGTCATTGTTTTGTTCTCCCTTTCGGTGTTGGTTTGACGGACATGTCGGCCAGGATCGTCTCGCCGGCGACGGAAATCTGTCCCAGCCGGACGGACGGATGAACCCCGCGCGGCAGGTAGACATCCAGCCGGCTGCCGAAGCGGATCATGCCGAAGACCTGTCCGGCGCGCAGTTTGTCGCCCTTATGCAGCGGGCAGTAAATCCGGCGCGCGACCAGGCCCGCGATCTGGGCGAAGCCGATTTTGATGCGCTTGGGCGTTTCGATGACGATTTCCATGCGCTCGTTGTCCTCGCTGTCCTTGTCGGCGACGCTGACGAACTTGCCGGGCCGGTAGCGCAGCGCGGCTACCGATCCGGACACCGGCGCGCGGTTGACGTGGACGGAAAAGACGCTCATGAAGATGCTGACGCGCGTCAGCGGCTTGTCGCCCAGCCCCAGCTCTTTGGCCGGCACGACGGGCTTGATGTTGCTGACGATGCCGTCGGCGGGCGCGATGATCAGATTGTCGCCCGGCGGCGTGACGCGCGGCGGGTTGCGGAAAAAGTAGAATGTGAAGACCAGTAGCGGCAGGCCGAGATACCAGATATAGGATGCGAACAGGCCGATGAGGAGGACGCCTAAAAACAGGACGCCCAGGATTTTGCCGCCTTCGGGATGTATCGGGGGAAGCAGGTATCTGCTCCAGGACAAATCGACGGCTTTCAAGTCTTTTTCGGTCGGAAACGGATATTCGGCCATGTCTGCTCCTTTGTTTGCGGGGGGCGCCTCGACTGATACTCTAACCAAAAATTAAATAAAAAGCAATGGTCATTTTTATTTTCTTGACATTTGATAAAAAATCGGATATTTTCGGCGTCATGCCCGGATGGCGGAATTGGCAGACGCGCTCGTTTCAGGTGCGAGTATCGCAAGATGTGGAGGTTCGAGTCCTCTTCCGGGCACCAGCTTTTCGTTCGCAGGCGGACGAAGATTCACCTTTCCGATTTGACATTCTTATGCGCATGCCCCCCTTTTGGGGCGTTGATTGCGCGCCGTCGATATTTCCTCTTGATTTTTCAATCGGGGGGGAGTATAACCGATAGAAACGAAGGAGGCTGCATGGCGCATATCCAACTCTGTCAAGGCGATTTGCCGAAGGGCTTGAAACTGCCGCCCGTCATTGCCGTGGATGCGGAAACGATGGGGCTGAACCTGCTGCGCGACCGGCTGTGCCTGGTGCAGATCGGCGACGGCGCGGGGAATGTCTATCTGGTTCAGATTCAAAAAGGCGTCGATTGCCCGAACCTGAAGAAAGTTCTGGCGGATACGAAAACGCTTAAGATTTTTCATTTCGCGCGGGGCGATGTCGCGAAGATCCTGCACGACCTGGGGGTCGTGTGCGCGCCCGTCTACTGCACGAAAATCGCGTCCAAGCTTTCCCGCACGATGGCGTCCGCGCACGGGCTGAAGGCGGTGTGCTCGGATTTGCTGGGGGTCGAGCTGACCAAAGAGCAGCAGACATCCGACTGGGGGCGGGAGGAGCTGACCCAGAAGCAGCAGGAATACGCGGCCGGCGATGTCTTATACCTGCACCGGCTGAAAGAAAAGCTGGACGCGCTGCTGAAACGCGAGGGGCGCGCCGAGCTGGCTCAGGCGTGCTTCGATTTCATCCCGACGCGCGCGGCGCTGGATCTGTTGAGCTTCGACGCGCCGGATATTTTCGAGCATTAAAAGGAAAGCGACGATGACGGACGAGGAACTGATTGCCAGCGGTCGGCGGACGATGACGACGGAAATGTCCGCGGTTCAGGTGCTGCATGACGAATTGAACGGCGATTTCGTCAAGGCCGTGCGGATGATTCTGGGCGTCAAGGGGCGCGTCATCGTGTCGGGCATGGGAAAATCGGGGCATATCGGTCAGAAAATCGCAGCGACGCTGGCGTCTGTCGGCACGCCGGCGTTTTTCGTGCATCCGGGCGAGGCGAGCCACGGCGATTTGGGCATGATTACGCGCGACGATCTGGTTATTGCGATTTCCAATTCGGGCGAAAGCCGCGAAATGGGGGACATCGTTTCCTACACGCGCCGGTTCGGGATTCCGATGATCGCGATGACCGGCAATCCGGCCAGCACGATGGGCAAGGCGGCGGATTTGGTGCTGGCCATTCCGGACAAGAAACGCATACCGGAGGCCTGTCCGTTCGGTCTGGCGCCGACGACATCGACGACGGCGACGCTGGTGCTGGGGGACGCGCTGTCCATCGCGCTGCTGGAAGCGCGCGGCTTTTCGCGGGACGAGTATCGGGACAGGCACCCGGGCGGCAAGCTCGGCGCCGTGCTGCTGAAAATCGAGGATATTATGCTGAAAGGCGACGCGGTGCCCGTCATCGGGCCGGATGTCCTGATGGCCGACGCGCTGGTCGTGATGACCGCGAAATCGCAGGGCTGCCTGGGCGTCGTCGACGCCGCGGGGAAGATCATCGGCGTGATTACCGACGGCGACTTGCGCCGGCACATGGCGGCGGACCTGATCGTCCGGCGGACGTCCGATGTCATGACGCAAAACCCGAAGACGATGAAGCCCGGGCTGCTGGGGTCGGAGGCGCTGCGCCTGATGAGCGAGTCGAAAATCACCAACACCTTCGTCGTGGACGCGGCCGGCCGGCCGGTCGGGTTCCTGCACCTGCACCACCTGCTGCAAGCCGGAGTGGCGTAGATGCTGACATCCCGTCTGTTCAAAATCAAACAGCACACCCGGAACGTCCTGATTTTCAAACGATCTCTGCCCGTCGCGGCGTTTTTGCTGGCGAGCCTGATCTTCGTCTGGCCGGCGTTGTTCGCCGAGCGCCAGTCCGTCCAGCTGGCCGTCAAGAAAATGGGCCGCACCGGCAGCGATATGGAGCAGGTCCGCTTTTACTCCAACGACGACAGCAACCAGCCGTTGAGCGTGACGACGCCCGTCGTGATGGAAACGGATCCGCAGAAGCAGATTGTCACGTTGGAAACGCCGGAGGCTTTGTATAAGATGAGCAACGGCGTGTCGCTGACATCCTGGACATCATACGCGCTGGCGTTCCAGCAGGACAAATACCTGTATTTCGAAGACGCGGTCGTTTCGTCGACGGACACCGGATACATGGCGCTGTCCAGCCAGGTCATCTACGATTATACGAAGAACATGCTGCACAGCGATGCGCCCGTCCATATCGACGGCCCGGACGGCCGGCTGGACGCCGAGGGCTTTGTCATCTACGACAAGGGGGACCACATCGATTTCAAGGGCAAGAGCGACATCTGGATCGTATCGCAGAAAGAGCCGCTGCACATCCAGTCCGACGACGGCGTGCGCATCCATCAATCCAGCCAGACCATTGCGGCCGCGGGCGATGTGTGTGTCCGGCAGGCGGCCGGCCGGATCGCATCGGATAAAATGACGCTTTTTTACTACACCAAGCAGCAGAATCCAACCAGCCGCATCCAAAAAATCGTGGCGGAAGGCCGTGTGGCGGCCGAAACGCCGGCCCAGAAAATGACCGGCGACCGGGGGGAATACAACCCCGAAACAAGCCTGGTGACGATGACGGGCGATGTAGTTTTGAGCCAGGGAAACAGCGTCGCCTACGCCGACACGGCGACCTTGAATCTGAAGACGGGGGTCAGCTCGCTGACGCCGGACGCGCAGCGGGATGCCGGCAAGCGGATAACCGGAACGCTGGTTCCGGCCGAATTGAAAGGAAAGGATGACCGATGAAGACAAAAAATCCGGATATGCCCGGCAAAGGGCTCGTCATTTCGCACATCAGCAAGAAATACAGGAAGCGCGCCGTTTTGAAGGATGTGTCGCTGCATGTCCAGGTCGGCGAAGCCGTCGGGCTGCTGGGGCCGAACGGCGCCGGCAAGACGACATCGTTTTACTGCGTGACGGGGCTGATCGCGCCCGATGCGGGGCATATTTTCCTGAACGGCATCGACATCACGCGATTCCCGGTCTACCGCCGCGCGCGGATGGGCATCGGATATCTGCCGCAGGAAGCGTCCATTTTCCGCGGCCTGAACGTCGAGGACAACATCCGCGCCGTGCTGGAAGTGTCCGAGCCCAACCCCGAAAAGCGGGAGCAGGATCTGGACGCGCTTCTGAAAGAGTTTTCCATCGAATACTTGCGCCAATCGCCGTCCCGGGCCTTGTCCGGCGGCGAGCGGCGGCGGCTGGAAATCGCGCGCGCGCTGGCGTCGAAGCCGTCGTTCATCCTGCTGGACGAGCCGCTGGCCGGCATCGATCCGATTGCGGTCAACGAAATCAAGGAGCTGGTGGCCCAGCTGAAAAACCGGGGCATCGGCGTGCTGATCACCGACCACAATGTGCGCGAGACGCTGGGCATCATCGACAGGGCGTATATCCTGCACGACGGCGCCGTCCTGAAGCACGGGAAGCCGGCCGAAATCATTTCCGACGAAAGCGTGCGCAAGACTTATCTGGGCAAGAATTTTAGCCTCTGATTCATTTTTTTGTGGAAAACGGCTTAAAAAGCGCGTATAGTGCTTCCACTTTATTTCGGAACGGAAAGGATACGGGTAATGACAAAGAAAATTGCGGTTTTGACCAGCGGGGGCGATTGCTCGGGGCTGAATACGGCGATTCGCGCCGTCACGTTGAGCGCCATTACGAAAGGGTGGGAGGTCTACGGCATCAAGAACGCGACGGACGGCCTGATCGTGCGGCCGATGCGCTACCAGAGGCTGACGCTGGCGGACTTCGATTTCCCGTTCGCGACGCTGGGCGGGACGATGCTGGGGACGAACAATTCCGGGAACCAGTATGCCTTTGAACGCGAGGACGGCACGATCGAGGAACTGACGGCCGAGGAAACGCACAGGCGGTTCGAGGACGGCGTCAAGGAGCTGGGTCTGTCCGCCATCGTCGTCATCGGCGGCGACGGGTCGATGACGATCGTCAGCAGGTATTGCGCCTCCGCCGGCGTATCGATGATCGGCATTCCCAAAACGATCGACAACGACGCGCCCGGCACCGAGCTGGCCATCGGATTCTCGACGGCATGCGCCGTCGTGACGGACGCGCTGGACAAGCTGGATATGACGGCCGCCAGCCACCATCGGGTCATGGTCGTCGAAAT
>JAQVGI010000031.1 GCA_028696805.1 Alphaproteobacteria bacterium | reverse complement strand
AGCCGTCCGCGGGGACCGGACCGGGTATGCGCTGATGCGCTGGACGGCCGACCTGCCGCAGACGGCCGGCGCGCTGAACCTGGAGGCGACGCAGCCGATTCTGGTGCCGGTGTCCCAGCAGCCGCCAGAAAAAGGCGAGCCGGGCGTCTGGGTCGCGCCGCGCGTGCAGACGGATGACGCCGCCGCGGATGCGCCGCTGCTCGCTCCGCCCTCCCCGCTCCTGGCAACGAAAGAATAAGACATGATACGAACGACATCCCTGCCGAACGGCATCCGCGTCGTCACGGACAGCGAGAGCCATTTCGAAAGCGTGACCTTGGGCGTCTGGGTCGGCGTCGGGTCGCGCTTCGAGACGCCCGAACAGAACGGCTACTCGCATTTCTTGGAGCACATGTGCTTCAAGGGCACCCTGACGCGCGACATGCACCAGATCACCGGGCCCATCGAATCCGCCGGCGGCAAGATGAACGCCTGGACGAACATCGCCGAAACGGCCTACCACGCCAAGGTGCTGAAATCCGACGTGCCGATGGCGCTGGACATCATCGCCGACATGGTGCAGCACGCCGTCCTCCCGCCCGGCGAGCTGGAAAAGGAAAAGGGCGTCATCATTCAGGAAATCAACATGTACAACGACCGGCCGGACATCGTCGCCGAGGAATTGTTCATGGCCTGCGCGTATCCGAACCAGCCGCTGGGCCGCCCGATCATCGGGCCGGCGGAAAACATCCGGAACGCGACGGCGGACGGCCTGCGCGCCTACATGCGCGCCAACTATGCCTCCGCCCAGATGGTGGTCAGCGCCGCCGGCGCCGTCGACCACGACGCGTTCGCGGCGGACTGCGCGCGCCTGTTCCGCGACTACCCCGCCAATCCGCTCGTGAAGCCCGCGCCGGCCCGGTATGCCGGCGGCGACCGGCGCCAAAACAAGGACATCGAGCAGCTGCGCATCAACCTGGGGTTCGCCGGCGTTTCTTATACGGATGACGACTACTACGCCGCGCAAGTCCTGGCCTGCATCCTGGGGCAGGGGTTCACATCGCGCCTGTTCCGCGAGATCCGCGAAAAGCGCGGGCTGGTCTACTCCATCCGCGCGCACATGCAGCCCGAAACGGACACCGGCCTGTTCTATGTCGAGGCCGGCACCGGCGCGAAGCACATCGCCGAGCTGCTGCCCGTTCTGTGCGACGAAATCGTCCGGCTGCCCGGCACGATAACGGACGAGGAAATCGCCCGCACGAAGACGCTGGTCAAGGCGGAATGGCTGATGAGCCGCGAAAGCACCGCCGCGCGCGCGGACAAATGCGCGTCCGACCTGCTGATTTACGGGCGCGTCGTCCCGACGGAGGAGCGGCTGAAAAAACTGGAATCCGTCAGCGCGGCGGATTTGAAGCGCGCCGGCGCGAAAATCTTTTCCGGAACGCCGACGCTGGCCGCCTACGGGCCGGTTCAGCATGTGATGGAGTATGACGAGTTATGCCGACGTTTGAACACGAAGAAAGACTTTTAGCCGGCGCTTGCAAAACGCAGCGCCCTGTCCCGCTGATTTTCGGGGCGGACGAGGCTGGCCGCGGCCCGTGGTGCGGGCCGGTCGTTGCGGCATGCGTGTGCTGGCCGGGTCTGGAAATCCCGCCCGATCTGGCCGCGCGCATCGACGATTCCAAGAAATTATCCGCGGCGCGGCGCGAAAAGCTGCTCCCTGAAATCATGCGGCACGCCATCGTCGGCATCGGCGAGGCCTCCGCCCGGGAAATCGACGACATCAACATCCTGCAAGCCAGCTTCCTGGCGATGCGGCGGGCGCTGGACGATGTCCGGCGGCAGGGGCATGCGCCCGATTTCGTGCTGATAGACGGCAACCGGACGCCGAAAGACTGGGACATTCCGTGCGCGCCGCTTGTCGGCGGGGACGCCAAATCCCTGTCCGTCGCGGCCGCCTCCATCGTAGCGAAAGTGACCCGCGACCGCATCATGGCCGGCCTGGCGCGCCAGTTCCCGCAATACGGATGGGACAGGAACGCCGGCTACGGAACGGCGGAGCACTGCGCGGCTTTGCGGGCTTGCGGCATCACGCCGCACCACCGGGAAAGCTACGCGCCGATAAAAAAACTGCGCGGCGGTTGACAATTCCCGTTTTTTGTGGTATCATGGTCTTATCATTCATTCAGAATGGTCTTGGGCGCGGCAGATTGCCCCCATGAATCCTCTTATTTATTTTCAAGGTTGTTCCATGCAATTAAAAGATTTGAAGAAAAAATCTCCGGCGGAATTGTTGATTTACGCGCAGGAGCTGGGTGTCGAGAACGCGACGTCGCTGCGCACGCAGGATTTGATGTATGCGGTGCTGAAGAAGCTGGCCGAATCGGAAACGCTGCTGTATGGCGAAGGCGTCCTGGAAGTCATGCAGGACGGCTTCGGCTTCCTGCGCTCGGCGGAGGCCAACTACCTGGCCGGGCCGGATGACATCTATGTCGCGCCGCAGTTCATCAAGGGCACCGGCTTGCGCACCGGCGACACCATCGAGGGCGAAATCGCCGCGCCGAAAACCGGCGAGAAATACTTCGCGCTGACAAAAATCGGCGCCGTCAATTTCGTCACCCCGGACGAGCTGCGCTACCGGATCAACTTCGACGACCTGACGCCGCTGTATCCGCAAAAGCCGATCAAGATGGAGCACGACCCGATACGGCCCGAGGACGCGAAAGACCTGACGCCGCGCATCATCGACCTGATCTGCCCGCAGGGATACGGCCAGCGCTCGCTGATCGTCGCGCCGCCGCGCACCGGAAAGACCGTGATGCTGAAAAACATCGCGCACGCGATCACGGCGAACTATCCGGAGGCGCACCTGATCATGCTGCTGATCGACGAGCGGCCAGAAGAGGTCACGGACATGATCCGCTCGGTCAAGGGCGAGGTCATTTCGTCCACGTTCGACGAGCCGGCCTCCCGCCACGTCCAGGTCGCCGAAATGGTCATCGAAAAGGCCAAGCGCCTGGTCGAGCACAAGAAGGACGTCATCATCCTGCTGGACAGCATCACGCGGCTGGCGCGCGCCTACAACACGGTCGTGCCGTCGTCGGGCAAGGTCCTGACCGGCGGCGTCGACGCGAACGCATTGCAGAAGCCGAAGCGCTTTTTCGGCGCCGCGCGCAACATCGAGGAGGGCGGCAGCCTGACGATCTTCGGCACCGCGCTGATCGACACCGGCTCGCGGATGGACGAAGTGATCTTCGAGGAGTTCAAGGGCACCGGCAACAGCGAAATCATCCTGGACCGCAAGGTGTCCGACAAGCGCATCTTTCCGGCGATCGACATCACGAAATCCGGCACGCGCAAGGAAGAGCTGCTGGTGGACAAGAACCGCCTGCCCAAGATGTGGATGCTGCGGCGCGTGCTGATGCCGATGGGCGTGACGGATTCGATGGAGTTCCTGATGGACAAGCTGAAAGCCACTAAAACCAACGACGACTTTTTCGAAAGCATGAACCAGTAAATTAAAAAGCCCCGCCGATTTGGCGGGGCTTTTGTCAATATCACCCTATCGGGCGGGCTTGCAAGGCGCTAATAGCTCTACAATAGAGAGGCCCAACCAGTTCTGGTTGTAGCACACTTTTTGGCTACCTTCATAGCCCCGAACCCCCATGCACCCCGTCAGGGCCAGCATAATGGCCGCAATCGCCAACATCTTTTTCATATCGAATCCTTTCAAGAATATGTCAACAAGGAAGCGCGCCCGACGGCCGCCTCCGCTTCGGATTTATTTTAGGGCATATTTTCCCCGATTGCAATCCCCCGCCGCAAAATACATTGACTTTGGCGCCTGCGCGTGGTATAATGGCGCTGCTTTGCGGAGAGTTGGCAGAGTGGTAATGCAGCGGATTGCTAATCCGTCATCCTGTTAAAGGGATGCATAGGTTCAAATCCTATACTCTCCGCCAGTTTGCTTTTTGCGTTTCCCTGCACCAAAAAGCCAGTTTGGGGTTGACTTTGAGCGAGTTCGCAAATAGAATGGGGGAAAATAGAGAAAAACAGCTAGTTGCGAACTTCCTGACAAATTTAGGGTAATATTATCTTCTGTTTTTAGGATCAATATATGCAAAAGCCTCTTACATCAGATATCGAGCATATTATAAAAAATTTATTTTCGGATTTAGAAGTCCGCAATGTTCGTCTTTTGGGAGAGGGTTGGACGTGTTTTGTTTATTTGATAAATAATAAAATTGTTTTTAAAATTCCTCAGAATCAAGATATGGCGCATTGTATTGAAAATGAACTTGCGTGTTTGACAGAAATAAAAAACTTACCTATTGAGATTCCTCGCATTTTATATCAAGGGATAATGCCTAATGGGTTGCCTATTATTGGTGAATCAAAAATAGAAGGACACCCCTTAACAGAAGAGCTTTTTTATTACTTGGGAGGTTTGGGGATAGATGGGGATAAATGGGCTTCTGCGGGGCAGTTTGGTTAGCCTTTGGCGACCTTCCGCTTCTTGTGAATTTGTAGCTTGAAGTCCATCAAAGGGCGGCTTTGGGGCGCCGAAAGTTGACATATAATAGCCATAGAAAAAAGACATATACGAGCCATAGGGGGAGTAATTTTCGGGAAGGCGCGGCGGGGTTTGGTCGCCGCTTTCCCTACCGCTCGCAGAGCGTGTCGTAGACGACGTTGTTGTCGTCAATCTGCCGGATTGTTTCCGGCGTGTCAAACGAATAGTCCGCGTAGATGGGACGATACAAGAGGCAGTAATCACCGCTTGTATTTGTCGTGCAGCTTGCGAGCAGTATCAGGGTTGCGAAGAGAAGCGCGAGCTTTATCAGCCCGCCCCAGGCTCTCCAAAACATCCTTATTTTTCTGTGCTTCAGCATTTTCTTTTCCCCTTCTTCTTCCGATGAAATAAACCAGCGCCAGCGCACCGGCGATTACGGCAATCTTGAAGTCTTGCCAGAACTTTACGATTTTCTCTAACATCTCAATCCTTCCATGATTTGCTCGTCTATATAGGGTTGGCGGCCGTTCTCGTGCCTGACAATCGCTTTGACCAGCGGGAGTAGGACGGCTTCGCTTTCGGTGTCTAGCGGGGTGTCCGCGCCGCAACCGACGGCCGCGCAGACCGACCGGATATAGGCCGCCGTGTCGTTCTCGGAACTCGGCGCGAAGCGGGCGATAATGCCCGATACCGAGCAAATGCCGTATTTGCGCTTGTAGTTGCGGAGAATCGTCGCCAACGCGCGGATTCCGAACTTCGGCTCGCGGAAAATGCAAAAAGCCCCGTCCGAAGGCGGGTTTGCAAGCCCGAGCCAAGCCGTGCCGTTGTAGCGTATGTTGCCGGGATTATGGTTGCGGATTCCGCGCGGGGTATTACTTTCCATCGCTTTCTCCTTTCTCGAAAATGCTGGTTATGTTTTCGCCGACGGCGGCTGCGACGAATACGCCGACGATTTCGACGCCGTAGCCGCAAAAGGCGAGGATTACGGCGGTTATAGCGAACAAGGCGCAGGCGTGGCGCTTGGCCGACGGGTCGCCCGTCCGGTCGCTGAACAATTTTGCGAGGTATTCCTTCATTTGTTTGCTCCTTTGATTAAAAGTTTCACGTCGCCGCGAATCTCATAAAGCGACTCCTTGATGGACTTCAAATCCGCTTCCAGCGTGTCCGTCCGGCGTTCGAGTTGCGCGAGGCGCGTATCGGTCGAACTGCCGTGCGATTCCGCGCGTATCACAAAACCCACCAGCGCGGCGGCCAGCAGGTAGATAATCGCGGTATCCAGCTTCAATTTGATTCCGTCGTGATGTTCCATGTTTCACTCCTTTCGAGTTGCTTCGATGGTTGTTTTGTAGCCGCTTGCCGACAGCGTATGGCGGGCGGATTTCACGACCCATCGTCCCGCGATTTCCGGCCGCAGGTTCGGAAGTTCGACCACGCTTTCGGCGGACAAGAGCGGATTGCCGATAAGGTCGAGCGACAGCGTGCGCGTGCCGCTTGCGATTTCGGCGAGTTTCTGCTTGGCGCGCGCCATCGCCTGCGAGCGGCTGGTGAAGGTGTCGCGCAACGTAAAGGCGGGGCTTCCGCTTCCCGCTGATACCTTCTGCTCTTCCGCAAGGTCGAAATCGTAGTATTTGGCGACGACTTTCTCGTATTTGCCGCGCTCGGCGAGGCGCATTTGATAGCCGCATATTTCTTCGGTTTTTATCGGGATTGCGGGCATAGGCGTTCCGTCGGGAAACTTGCCGGACAACGGCTCTATGAACAACAGCCGCCCGCCCGCAATCTTGACGGACGCGCCATAGTCGGCCGCGAGCCGCTGAATGAAAGCGCAATCGCTTTCGTCCGTCTGGTCGAGGTGCTTCACGAGGATTTTTCGGTATTCGTCGGCGACACTCTCGGCCAAGCCGTAGCGTTTTGCTATCGTCTGCACTATGCCAAGCAAGGTGTATTCCTGCCACGAATACGAGCGCGGAGACTTGAACGCGCCCATATCCCGAAAGCCGGAATTGCTCGCCCGCGCGGTAATCGTCAGGGTTGCGGGAGGGCTTTTTATTTCCGCTTCGTCAACGATGAACTTCCCCATCGAATAACGTTCGCCGTAGCCGAGGAAGGCTTCCATCTCCGCGCCGCGCGGCGGGATTTCAAGAACGGAATCTCGGTCATCTAGCTCCAAGGTCAGCGAATCCGACGCAAGGCCGATTTCGTCCGTGATAGCAAGCGACAACAACCGCCCATTCAGCAAATCCGTTATGTCGGTTTTGTCTGCAAGAATCTTGAAGTTCGGGGTCATTTATCGCTTCTCATTTTCAAGAACCGCTCTTTGTCTTTTATCTTTTCCGATACAGCCAAGGCGGTCATGCAAAAAAGCCCGTCACAGGGTTCGATGGGCTTGTATATTCCTTTGCCCTCGGGCAACTCGTCCAAGAACAACGGGCGGCCTTTGTCTTTCAGCACGCTCGCGCCGATTTTTCTTTCCAATTCTGCGGTTTCCGAGAAAACATGCGGATAATCCCGCCGTATTTTATTCCAGTAGCCGCATCCGCCCTTGAAACACCCTATGCAGTTGTTGTTGCGGTATAAAATCCGGCCTACTTGACAGAATCCCGCTCCGAATGCCGGCGGGCGAAGCGGGGCAGATCGGCGCGCACGACCGCTCCGGTCGCGTTGTCGATGACAATCGGCAGAATCCGTCCAGAACCGGCCGCGCCGGCGCGCGGATACGGCGGCGTCCGCGCCTTTTTCATCCATTCGAAAAACGTCCCCATGCCCCCTCCCCGTCCGGGATGACGCTTTCCGGTATACCTTTTTTCCAAACAGATTGCAACCTTAAATTGTTTTATAATACAATTATATGGTGTATCTACATTTCCTTGAACTCGACGTCGATGACATGCGTGTCCCTGCGGCGGCGGACGGGTTTCAGCGCGTTGCGCGTCTTCCACCGGAACCACAGCGAATACCCCGCCCCGAAAATCAGCGCCGCCACCATCAGCGGCACGACGATATACCACGCGACGAAAAACGCCAGGATCAACAGGCTCATCGTCACGATCGCGCCGACGAATGCTTGAATCAGGTTCATGATGCTTTCTCCTTCAATTGATACAGCCAGTCCAGCGCCTCGCGCGGCGCCAGCGCGTCCACATCGAGCTCCCGCAGCGCCTGCTCCACCGCGCACGGGGCGCGCGCGGGCTTTTCCTGCGCCGTGAACAGCGGCAGGTCGGACAGCGGATTGTCCCGCCGCTTTTCTTCCAGCTGCGCCAGGACATGCTCGGCGCGCGTCAGAACCTCGTCCGGAATGCCGGCCAGCCGCGCCACATGGATGCCGTAGGATTTGTCCGCCGCGCCCGGCCCGACCTCGTGCAGGAAGACGACGTCGCCCTGCCATTCCTTGATCCGCATCGTGTGCAGCGACACATTGTGCAGGCGCTTGCCCAGCGCGGTCAGCTCGTGGTAATGCGTCGCGAACAGCGCGCGCGACCGGTTGACATCGTGCAGGTACTCGACGACCGCCCAGGCCAGCGACAGGCCGTCGAAAGTCGCCGTGCCGCGCCCGACCTCGTCCAGGATGACCAGCGATTTTTCGGTCGCGCCCTTCAAAATGGCGGCCACCTCGACCATCTCGACCATGAATGTCGAGCGCCCGCGCGCCAGGTCGTCGGACGCGCCGACGCGGGAGAACAGCTTGTCCACGATTCCGATTTCCGCCGACTCCGCCGGCACGAAAGACCCCGTCTGCGCCAGCACGACGATCAGGGCGTTTTGCCGCAGGAAGGTGCTCTTGCCGGCCATGTTCGGCCCGGTCAGGATCCACAGCCTGTCGCCGGGGTTCAGCGCGCAATCGTTCGCGACTACCGGTGCGTTTTCGCCGCGCAGCGCGTGCTCCACGACCGGATGGCGCCCTTTTTTGACATCGAAATCCAGCCCGTCCGTCAGGCGCGGGCGCACCCAGCGCTCCTGCTCGGCGATCACGGCCAGCCCCGCCGCGACATCCAGCATCGCGACCGCGCGCATCGCCTGCAAAACCGCATCCGCCTGCGCCAGGATTTTCAGGCGCAGCGCCTCGTATATCTCCAATTCCAGCGCCAGCGCCTTGTCGTCGGCGTGCAGGATTTCCGTCTCCAAATCCGTCAGCGCGCCCGTCGTGAAGCGCACGCCGGTCACCATCGTCTGGCGGTGGATAAACCCCCACTCCTTATGGTTCAGGATGATGTCGGCCTGCTTCGGCGACACTTCGACGAAATACCCGATAACATTATTAAACGAGATTTTCAGGCCCAAAATGCCGGTCTGCTTCACATATTCGCTTTGCAGCGCCGCCAGCAGCTTCCGCGCGCTGCCCTTTGTTTCCAAAACCGCATCCAGCGTCGCGGAATACCCCGGCCGGACGAATCCGCCGTCGCGCGCCAGCAGCGGCGGCATGTCGATGAGGGCTGCCGCCAGCTCGCGCACCAGATCGCTGTGCTCGCCCATCTGGCCGAGCATCTGTTCCAGCGGCTCGGGCAGGAAATCCCGCCGCGCCTGCGTCCGGAGATGAGGAATCAGGCCGAGCCCCGCCGCGACGGCCGCCATGTCGCGCGGCCCGCCCCGCCCGACGGACAGGCGCGACAACGCCCGCTCCACGTCCGGCATCTGCTTCAAAACCCCGCGCGCGGCATCGCGCGCCGCCGCCTGCGCGACGCAAAAATCGACGCACGCCGACCGCGCCTGAATCGCGCCGATGTCCAGCAGCGGGCTCGACACATATTCGGCCAGCAGCCGCCCGCCCCCGGCCGTCAGCGTCCTGTCCAGCACGGACAGCAGGCTGAACCCGCCGGGCGTCAGCGGCGCCGTCAGCTCCAAGCTCCGGCGCGTGAACGCGTCGATTTCCATGTATTCCTGCCCGCCGATCTTCCGGGGGGCGCGCAGGATGGTCCGGCCGCCCTTCTGCGTGTCGCTGATATAGGTGGAAATCATGGCCAGCGCCGCCTGTTCCGGCTTCGAAAAGGCCGCGTCCGATTCGCCGGGCGCGTCCGCCGCGACCACTTCGGTGATCTGCGCCGCCTTGTCCGGAACCAGCGGCGCCAGCAGCTTCCGCGCCGCCGCCGTCATCAGGATTTCGGACGGCTCCAGCCGCATCAGGACGGACGGCAGCCGTTCGGCGGGCATCGTCTGTATCGAAAAATCGCCGGTCGACATGTCCGCCCACGCCGCGGAGACAAGCAGTCCGTGCGGGACCAGGCTCATCAGGTAATTGTTCCGCTTGGCGGGCAGCAGGCTGTCCTCGGTCAGCGTGCCGGCCGTCACGATGCGGATCACATCGCGCCGGACGACGGCCGCGGCGCCGCGTTTCTTGGCTTCGGCCGGCGGCTCCATCTGCTCGCAGATCGCAACCTTGTGCCCCGCCTTGACCAGGCGCACCAGGTAGTTCTCATACGCGTGGAACGGGACGCCGCACATCGGGACGGCCTGGCCCAGGTGCCGGCCGCGGTAGGTCAGCACGATGTCCAGCGCCGCCGCCGCGGTCAGCGCGTCGTCGAAGAACAATTCGTAAAAATCGCCCATCCGGTAGAACAGCAGGCAATCCGGATACTGCGCCTTGGTTTCAAGGTATTGCCGCATCATCGGCGTTATTTTTTCTTCACTTTTCGCCATAAAGGGAGTATACTCCAACTATGTCGAAAAATAAAGTGAAAAAGCTTTTTTCGCGGCTCATGCGGTTCCTGATGCAGGCGGCCGTCATCAACGCGCCGATCGCCGTGATCCTGCTGCTGGTCCATTTCCTGGAAGGCATGTCGTGGACGACGATGGCGATCGCGCTGATCCTCGCGTCGTTCCTGACGGTTCCGCTGGTGCTGTTCGTGCTGGACGTGCTGGAAGTCCTGACGCGCTCCGTCCACGCGGACGACCAGGTGCTCGGCTCGTCGAAGCTCACCAACATCTGGCTCAGCATCCGGAACCTGCACGAGGCCCCCTCCCTGCCGGACGTGCGGATTTTGGAGAGCCTGCCCGACCCGCTGCTGATGATCAACGAGCGCAGCAACATCGTTTTCGTGAACCAGAGCGCGCGCGAGTTTTTCGACGGCGCGCTGCTGCACCAGTCCCTGTCCGAAGCCTTTCCGGACGCGTCCTTTGCGGAATCCGTCCGGACCAAGGAATTGTTCGAGTGGACATGCCAGCCCGAGGGCGAGCGCCCCTACACCTTCCAGGTCCGCGTCGAACGCCTGCCCGCCCGCGCCCGCCGCGGCGCCGTCGCGGTGATTGTGTTCAACGACGTCACGCCCTTCAAATTGTTCAAGCAGCAGCAGGCCG
>JAQVGI010000005.1 GCA_028696805.1 Alphaproteobacteria bacterium | reverse complement strand
GCGGCATATGAAACGGCACTGCGCAAGGCCGGGCTGCCGACGACGGACGAGAATGTCTTCATCGCGGCCAGCTGCGGGGACAAGGGCATTGATTTCCTGCTGGGCAAGGGCAAGGTGGCCGTCCGGTATCGCGAGCCGAAAACAGAAAAACCCGCCGCGCCCGACACGATGCGGGTGGTGGTCGGTGGCGAGCGTTTCGATGTCCGGCTGGCCGGCGGCAAGGCGATTGTCAACGGCACCGAGTACGATGTCGCGTTCGATGCGGCCGGGCCGGCTGCGCCGGGAGCTGCCGCGCCTGCGCCCGCCGCTGCGCCGAATCCCGCAAAACCGGCGGCGCCGACATCGGCAGTGTCGGCGGCGGTTTCCCGCATCGCCGCATCCACGCCGGGAACATTGACGAAACTGCTGGTTTCCGAAGGGGATGTCGTTCAGACGGGGCAGAATCTCTGCGTCATCGAGGTGATGAAAATGGAAACATTCGTGCGCGCGGCGCGGCCTGCGAAAATCACGCGCGTTCTGGTCGCCGCCGGGGACAAAGTCGCCGAAGGCCAGCCCTTGTTCGAGGCCGCGGATGGTTAGATATTTTTCTTACATCCTGGCG
The DNA here is from genome assembly GCA_028696805.1 of Alphaproteobacteria bacterium. Classification (GTDB taxonomy): domain Bacteria; phylum Pseudomonadota; class Alphaproteobacteria; order CAAHEQ01; family UBA3637; genus JAQVGI01. Next base: position 42,924 of record JAQVGI010000005.1, on the reverse strand, counting down.
ACGATCGCGGCCGCCGTCGGGCTCGGGTTCGTTTTCCCCGATATTCAGAATATCCTGCGCCAGACGGGGATTTACATGCTTTTGACCCAGGACACGCCCGCTGGCATGCTGATGCCCGAAAGCATCGGCCAGCTGGTCATGATCGGCATCTGCCTGGTATTGCTGTATCTGGGCATTGTGAAAAAGTTCGAGCCGCTGCTGCTGGTGCCGATTGCGGCCGGCGGGATACTGGTCAACATTCCGGGATCCGCGATAGACGCGCCGGGCGGCTTCCTGCATATCCTGTATCAGTTCGGCATTACGACGGGGCTGTTTCCGCTGCTGATTTTCCTGGGGGTCGGGGCGCTGACGGATTTCGGCCCGCTGCTGGCCCGGCCGAAGACGATGCTGCTGGGCGGCGCGGCGCAGTTCGCCATTTTCGGCACATTTCTGGGGGCCGTCGCGCTGGGGCATTGGCTGCCGTTTCTGGACCTGACGATCAAGCAGGCCGCCTCCATCGCAATCATCGGCGGCGCGGACGGGCCGACCTCCATATTCATGGCCGGCCGGCTGGCGCCGGAGCTGCTGGGCGCCATCGCGGTGGCCGCCTATTCGTATATGGCGCTGGTGCCGGTGATCCAGCCGCCGATCATGCGGCTGCTGACGACGAAAAAGGAGCGCGCGATCCGCATGACCCAGCTGCGCCCCGTTTCCAAGCGCGAAAAGATCCTGTTTCCGATCGCGGTGACGATCGTGGCGGGGCTCTGCGTGCCGATGGCGACGCCGATGATCGGCACGCTGATGTTCGGGAACCTGCTGCGGGAAAGCGGCGTGACGGACAGGCTGGCGCGCGCGCTGGGGAACGAGCTGATCAATGTCGTCACGGCGCTGCTGGGGCTGGCCATCGGCTCCAAGATGTCCGCCGAATCGTTCCTGATCCCCCAGACGCTGGTCGTCCTGGCGCTGGGCATCGCCGCTTTCGCCATCGGAACGGCCTGCGGCGTCCTGATGGCGAAGCTGATGAACCTTTTCCTGCGGCAGAAAATCAATCCGCTGATCGGATCCGCCGGCGTGTCGGCCATTCCGATGGCGGCGCGCGTTTCCGAAAAGGTGGGGCAGGAGGAAAACCCCGACAACCACCTGGTGATGCACGCGATGGGGGCCAATGTGGCCGGGTCGATCGGCTCGGCGATCGCGGCGGGGATTCTGCTGGCGCTGTGCGCATAGCAAACGGGCGGAAATCCGTCCGTTCCGGCCTTCCGCCGGCCGTCCGGTCCGGCCGCCGAAATAATCCCTTTTTGTGTATTTTTTTCTTGCCAGGCGCGCGAAAAAATGCTAGGCTGGAGCCGATAGCGCTTTTTTATCAAAATGAAAGGAAATACAGATGCCAGGAAGTATCAACAAAGTGATTCTCGTGGGGAATTTGGGACGCGATCCCGAAGTGCGCCACACCGCCTCGGGCAGCAAGGTCGTGAACCTGTCCCTCGCGACATCGGACAGCTGGAAAGACAAATCCGGCGAGCGTCAGGAAAAAACGGAATGGCACCGCGTCGTCCTGTTCAACCAGGCGCTGGCGGATTTCGCCGAAAAGTTCCTGAAAAAAGGCTCGAAGGTCTATGTGGAGGGCGCCTTGCAGACGCGCAAGTTCACGGATTCCGCCGGCGTCGAGAAGTATTCCACCGAGGTTGTCCTGGGCAATTTCCGCGGCGAGCTGGTCAGCCTGGACACCCGTTCCGGCGAGGGCCGCTCGACGGAGGGCAACGCCGAATCCGGGTCGGGATGGGATTCCGCGCCGATTGAAGCGGACACTGCCAAAACCGGCACCGCCGCGTTCGACGACGAGATTCCGTTTTAGAAAATGATATCGGCGGGCGGTTAGGCTGGATTTTCGACGGGCGCGCCGCATATTCTTGCGGTGCGGCTCGCTCTTTCCTCCCCCGTATCGGAAGTGATATGGCTGCGATTTAGGGAGAACCACATGAACGAAACTGCGATTTCGACCGGCACGCTGGACACCGTTTTGACGCCGATTGAAGATGAACTGAAACGCGGATAACCTTATTGACGAGCGGGGTGAGCGAGGAAATTAGGATTATCCGGTTTCAATCCATCGCCTGTCAGGCAGGGTTTGAGTATAAGAGCAAGCAAGGAGCAAAAGAATGAACGAAACAGCAATATCGACCGGCACGCTGGACACCGTTTTGACGCCGATTGAAGATGAAATGCGCAAGTGCTACCTGGATTACGCGATGAGCGTGATCGTGTCGCGCGCGCTGCCGGATGTGCGCGACGGCCTGAAGCCCGTGCACCGCCGCATTTTGTTCTCGATGCACGAAAACGGGTATGACTACAATAAGCCGTTCCGCAAATCGGCGCGCATCGTCGGCGACGTGATGGGCAAATACCACCCGCACGGCGACAGCTCCATCTATGACGCGATGGTGCGGATGGCGCAGGATTTCTCGATGCGCGTGCCGCTGATCGCGCCGCAGGGGAACTTCGGATCGATGGACGGCGATTCGGCGGCCGCGATGCGCTACACCGAGGCCAAGCTGGCCCAGACGGCGCACTACCTGCTGGACGATTTGGAAAAGGACACCGTCGATTTCCGCCCGAACTACGACGAAACCTGCGCCGAGCCGACGGTTTTGCCGGCGCGGTTCCCGAACATCCTGGTCAACGGGTCGGGCGGCATCGCGGTCGGCATGGCGACCAATATCCCGCCGCACAACCTGGGCGAGGTCGTGTCCGCCTGCATCGCGGCGATCGACAACCCCGCGATCACGTCGGACGAGCTGATCGACATCGTGCCGGCGCCGGATTTTCCGACCGGCGGCGTGATTCTGGGGCGCGGCGGGGCGCGGTCCGCCTACCTGACGGGGCGCGGATCCGTCGTGATGCGCGGCCGGTGCGCGATCGAGGAAATCCGCAAAGACAGGCCCGCGATCGTCATCACGGAGGTGCCTTATCAGGTCAACAAGGCCCAGATGATTATCCGCATGGCCGAGCTGGTCAAGGACAAGATCATCGAGGGCATCGCCGACCTGCGCGACGAATCCGACCGCCAGGGCGTCCGCGTCGTCGTCGAGCTGAAAAAAGACGCGTATCCGGATGTTGTTTTGAACCAGCTGTATAAATACACGCCGCTGCAAACCAGCTTCGGCATGAATATGCTGGCGCTGAACAACGGCCGGCCGGAGCTGATGACATTGAAGCAGATGATCGACGCGTTCATCGCTTTCCGCGAGGAAGTGGTGCGCCGCCGCACGATTTACGAGCTGACCAAAGCGCGCGACCGGGCGCATGTGCTGGTCGGCCTGGCGATTGCCGTCGCGAACCTGGACAAAGTCATCGAGATGATCAAGACCGCGGCGGATCCGACCATCGCGCGCGAGCGCCTGATGGCGACGCGGTGGGATGCGGCGGATGTGGATGCGCTGATCCAGCTGATCGACGAGCCGGACCGCAAGGTGGAAAACGGGACTTACATGCTGTCCGAGGCGCAGGCCAAAGCGATTTTGGAATTGAAGCTGAACCGCCTGACGGGTTTGGAGCGCGACAAGATCCATGACGAGGTGGGCGAGCTGGCCGGCCTGATCAAAGGGTATTTGAGCGTTCTGGCCAGCCGTGAAAAAATCTACGCGATCATCCGCGAGGAGCTGGTCGCCGTGCGCGAGCAGTTCGCATCCGAGCGCCGCACGACGATCGAGGACGCGGAGTTCGAGCAGGACATGGAGGATCTGATTCCGCGCGAAAACATGGTCGTGACCGTGACGGACACCGGGTATATCAAGCGCGTCGCGCTGAACACCTACCGCGCGCAGAACCGCGGCGGCAAGGGGCGCGCCGGCATGTCCACCCGCGACGAGGATCAGGTCAACAAGCTGTTTGTCGCCAACACGCACAGCCCGCTGCTGTTCTTTTCGACCCGCGGCATCGTGTATAAGATGAAGACCTACCGCCTGCCGGAGGGGTCGCCGCAATCGCTGGGCAAGGCGCTGATCAATTTGCTGCCGCTGGAACAGGGCGAGACGATCACGACGATTCTGCCGTTGCCGGAAACCGAGGCCGAATGCGCCGGACAGACCGTGATGTTCGCGACGCGCAGCGGCGGCGTGCGGCGGAACCGCCTGTCCGATTTCTGGAACGTGAACGCGGGCGGCAAAATCGCGATGAAGCTGGACGACGGCGACGTGCTTGTCGGCGTGGCGATCTGCGACGAAGACCAGGACATCCTGCTGGCCGCGGCGGGCGGCAAATGCGTCCGCTTTCCGGTCAGCGATGTCCGCGTGTTCGAATCGCGCGCTTCGACGGGCGTCCGCGGCATGCGGCTGGCCGACGGGGACAAGGTGATTTCGATGTCCGTTTTGAAGCATGCCCGCGCCGAGATGGACAAGCGGGACGCGTATCTGAAAGAAGCCGCCGCGCGGCGCCGCGCGGCCGGGCTGTCCGACGAGGGCGACGAGGTCGAAATCGAAAGCGCGTCGGACGCCGTTCTGACGTCCGAGGAGTTCGACCGCATGGCTGCGGACGAGGAGTTCGTCCTGACCCTCACGGCGAAGGGATTCGGCAAGCGCTCTTCCGCTTACGAATACCGGATCACCTCGCGCGGCACGCATGGCGTCACCAACATCAAGGCCGACGAGCGCCGCGCCGCCGCCGTGGTGGCCAGCATGCCCGTTCCGGCCGGATCGCACATCATGCTTGTGACGGACGGGGGTCAGCTGATCCGCATGCGTGCGGACGACATCCGCATCGCCGGCCGGTCGACGATGGGCGTGATTTTGTTCCGCCTGGGCAAAAATGAAAAAGTCGTTTCGGCGACTTGCATATCGGAAGCGGATGTGCTAAACACGATGGATGATGCGGACGAAGCGCCCGCCGCCGAACCGGCGGAACCCGCAACCGAAACCCAAGGAGAATAACATGTGCCCATGCCCGATTTGCGCTGTTTTGGCTATTTTATTGGCGCCGTTCGCCTTTTGGAAATGGGGGAGGAAACTTGTCCGGAACCACCACAACCGGTGCCGCGTCTGCCAATGCGCCGATCGGAAAAGCAGGAAAAAAAGATGAAAAAGATTTGTATCAAGAAAACGAAATGGAATATTTTCTGGCTGTTCGTCGCGGGATTTCTGTTCGGCGTCGTTTTGGGGCTGCGCCAGTCCGAACCGCCCGTTCCGCCCCAGCAAACGGAGGCGCTGCCATGACCAGGTTATTCGCTTTTATCTTAACGCTTATTTTAACAACGGGAGTTTATGCCATGGATAAGGAAAACACGCTTTATTTGGATTTGAAAGACGGCCGCGTCGTGATCGAGCTGGATCCGGCCGCCGCGCCGAAAACGACGGCCCGGATCAAGGAGCTGGCGCGCGCCGGATTCTACGACGGCGTCGTTTTCCACCGCGTGATTCCGGGATTCATGGCGCAGACGGGCGATCCGACCGGCACCGGCATGGGCGGCAGCGGCCGGAAACTGCCCGCCGAGTTCAACAAGACGCCGCATGTGCGCGGGACGATTTCGATGGCGCGCGCTTCCGATCCGAACAGCGCGGACAGCCAGTTTTTCATCTGCTTCGCCGACGCGCGGTTTTTGGACGGACAATACACGGCGTTCGGCCGCGTGACGTCCGGCATGGAGTTCGTCGACCGCATCAAAGCCGGCACTTCCGCGAACAACGGCGCCGTTTCGAATCCGGATAAAATCGTCAAAATGCAAGTCGCCGCCGACGCGAAATAAAACTTGACAAACCCAGCATCGTCTGGTATGTTCTCTCCTTTCTAATATCAGTGAGAGGACTGGAAATGAATGCCGATTTGAAAAACAGAATAAAACAGGTGTGCCGGATTGTCGAGCACCACTCGAAGCACGCCGTTCAGGGCATCGATGTCGAAACATTGAACTGCAACGCGCTGCGCCTGTGCCACAAAATCCCCGAAACGGAAGCGTTCCAGCATGCGGCGCGCGTCCTGCTGGGGGAGAACAAGCTGCGCGTCGTCGTGCCGGCGCAGCCCGAAACGGCGCGCGCCATCCGGGTGGGATGGATGGACGAGGCGCTGGATTTCATCTCGTCCCAAAATCTGCTGCCCAGAACGACGCGCCGCCTGGTCGACCGGTTCCAGGGGCGGCTGCCGATGCGCGAGGCCGTCGTCTGTCTCCTGAGCCGGATGCGCTGCCGGATTCACGAGCGGCTGAAAAAAGAAAAGCCGGCGCCATCCGCCGCGCCTATGAGTTGCATGCGGTATGCGCCTGCGCGCAAGGTGTGCGGCCATCCGCGTCCGCCGCATGGCTTCGCGCAGCGTTTCGACAAGGAGCAGGTGCGGAGCTAATAAAAGCTATACGGATCTATGTCCAGCCGGACATCGACGCCGGCCGGGCACCGGACACGGCTCAGCCAGCCCGCCAGCATCTTTTGCAATTTGCAGTCCCTGCCGGTTTTCACCAGGATGCGGAACCGGTATTTGTTGCGCAGCAACGCCATCGGCGCCGCGACGGGGCCCAGAACTGCGATGTCCGCATCCTTTGGAGCCGCGCCTGCGATTTTCCGGGCGGCCTCCCAGGCCGGCGCCTGGTTTTTCCCGCTGACGATGATGGCGGCCAGACGGCCGAACGGCGGCATTTCCAGCATTTGGCGCGCTTGCGTTTCGGCGGCTAAAAAGGCTGTCCGGTCGTTGTTTTTCAACGCGCCGATGATCATGTTGTCCGGATTGAACGATTGCAGGACGGCCGTTCCTTGCTTGGCCGCGCGTCCGGCGCGCCCCATGACCTGATGCAGCAGCTGGAACGTGCGCTCGCCCGCGCGCAGGTCGCCGCCGCCGAGCCCCATGTCCGCATCGATGACGCCGACCAGCGTCAGGTTCGCGAAGTGGTATCCCTTCGCCAGCATCTGGGTGCCGATGAGAATGTCGATCAGGCCGGTTTGCATGCGGCCCAGCAAGTCGGCGAACTGCGCGGGGTTGTCGATGTGCTCGCTGGTGACGATTTCCGCGCGCGCCGCGGGGAACAGCGCGGCTATCTCCTCGTGGATGCGCTCGACGCCGGGGCCGCAGGAAACAAGGCTGTCCGCCTCATGGCACGCGGGGCATTCGGCCGGTTTCGGGATGGCGTGGCCGCAGTGGTGGCATTGCAGACGGCCGCCGGATTTGTGCTCGACCAGCCACGCCGAGCAGTGCGGGCATTGGAAGCGGTGCCCGCAGGCGCGGCACAGCACCAACGGCGCGTATCCGCGGCGGTTGAGGAAGAGCAGCGCCTGCTCGCCGCGCGCCAAGTGCTCGGTCAGTTTCTGGCACAGCAGCGGCGAGATGAAACGCACGGCGCCCTTGTCGCGGCACCGCATGTCGGCGATGAGGATATCCGGCATCCGCGCGTCGGCGAACCGGTCGGGCAACGTGATGTGGCGGTATTTTCCCGCCGCCGCGTTGCAGTATGTTTCCAATGACGGCGTCGCGGAAGCCAGGACAATCGGGCATCCGGCGATTTTCGCGCGCACGATCGCCATGTCGCGCGCATGGTAGAGGACGCCTTCCTCCTGCTTGAACGACGTGTCGTGCTCTTCGTCCACCACGATCAATTTCAAATCGCGGAACGGCAGGAACAGCGCCGACCGCGCGCCGACGACGACGGAGGTCCGCCCCTGCGCAACGGCCAGCCATGTGTCGCGCCGCTGCTTCGGCGTCAGCGCGGAATGCCACACAGCCGGCTTGACGCCGAACCGCGTTTCGAACCGGTCGAGCCACGCCGTCGTCAATGCGATTTCGGGGAGCAGAACCAGAACCTGCCCGCCGTCCACCAGGCGTTGCGCGATAGCTTCGAAATACACTTCCGTTTTGCCCGAGCCCGTCACGCCGTCCAGCAGCGCGACGCCGAATCCGTCGATGCCGGCCAGCTGCCGGACCGCCTCGGCTTGTTTATCCGAAAAACGGATGGTCTGGTGCGCCGGGTCGGGCGCGCCGAACGTCAGCGGCTTTTTGCTCGTTTTTTCCAGGTCGGGTATCAGGGCCATCTTCAAAACCATGCCGACCGGCGACAGAGTGTATCCGGCGACCCAGTTCACGAACGCGATCGTCTGCGCGCCGAGCGGCGGAACGGACAGGATTTCCGCCGCGGGCTTGATTTTTTCGGGCGGTATCGTATTGTCCGGCGGCGCGTCCCACACGACGCCGACGGCTTGCCGCCGGCCGAACGGCACGCGCACGAAGGCGCCGGCGGGCATGTCAGCTTCCGCCCGATAGTCGTAGCACCCCGTCGGTGTCGGGAATAAAACGCTTATCCGTTGCATTTTGTTTGTCTTTCGGTTATTGTTAACGGAAAGGATACATCAAAACATGCCGGAACACAAGCTGATTTCGCAAGCGGATTCATCCCTGAACACCCTCATCCGGGAATGGCGGGATTACATGATGTTGGAACGCCGGCTGGCGCGCCACACGGCGGACGCCTACCTGCAGGACATGCAGGCGTTTTTCGCCTTCCTGGCGCCGCATCTGGAAAAGCCGGAAATCGCCCTGGCGGACATCCGGTCGCTCGGCGTGTCCGATTTCCGCGCGTTTCTGGTCGCCCGGTCCGGCCGCAACATATCGCGCCCCTCGCTGGCGCGCGGCATGTCCGCTCTGCGGCATTTCTACAAGTACCTGACGGCGCGGGACTTGGCCGAAAATACCGCGATCATGGCCGTCCGGTCCGCGCGCATCGGGCGGACGCTGCCGCACCCGCTGTCCGTCGAGGACGCGCGCCGCTTCTTGGACAAGGCGTCCGAAACGGCGGCGCAGCCGTGGCAGGCGAAACGCGACAGGGCGCTGTATCTGCTGATGTACGGGTGCGGGCTGCGGATCGCCGAAGCGCTGTCGCTGAACGTCGGCGATGTGGCGGGCGCCGGCTCTGCCTTCACCATCACCGGCAAGGGCGGCAAGCAGCGCGTCGTGCCGCTGCTGCCGGTCGTGAAGAAGGCGATCGGCGCCTGCCTGTCGGCGCATCCGTGCCCGGATACGCGCGCGCCGCTGTTCGTCGGCAAGCAGGGGGACAGGCTGAACCCCGGCGTCGTCCAGCGCAATGTGCGGAGCATACGCTATGCGCTGAACCTGCCGGACACGTTGACGCCGCACGCGCTGCGGCACAGCTTCGCGACGCACCTGCTGCAAGGCGGCGGCGACCTGCGGACGGTTCAGGAGCTGCTGGGGCACGCGTCGCTGTCGGCGACCCAGCGCTACACCGAGGTGACGACCATCCAGCTGAAAAAAGTCTACGACCGCGCCCACCCGCGCGCCCGCGGCGTTCCGAAAGAAACCGGCTAGCTTTCCGGATTACCTGCGATTTTATGCTTGCAATTTCGGGCGGGTTCCTATACAATCGGTATCCAGAGAACGCAGCGGATATCCGAGGGAAAAATGGTCAAGGTTTCTGTCATCGTGCCGATGTATCAGGTTGAAAAATATGTTTCGGGATGCCTGCGCAGCATCGCCGCCCAGACGCACGCGGATTTCGAATGCATCTGCGTCGACGACGGGTCGCGCGACGCGTCCGGGCGCATCGCCGCGGAGTTTGCGGAAACGGACGGCCGCTTCCGCGTCATCCGCCAGGAAAATCAAGGCCCGTCCGGTGCGCGCAACACGGGATTGGCGCACGCGACGGGGCAGGTCATCGCTTTCGTCGATGCGGACGATTACATCCATCCCCAGATGTTCGAGATCTTGCTGTCCGTGATGGACAAAGAGGAGGCGGATGTTGCGGGATGCGCCTTGAAAAAAACGGATTTGGTTTATCGGCCCATGCCGCCCGACATGACAGACTGGCGGGTCAAGGTGTTTATTGCACCTCTGAAAGCTTTTATGACGAACCGGTCGGTCATGACATCCATCTGCCGGTTGTATCGGAAATCTACAATACAGGGCATGCGGTTCATTCCGGGCATCTTTTTCGAAGATGTGCCGTGGACGGTCGAGGTCATGTCAAAAATCGAAAAATATGCGCTGGTCGATGAAAAGCTTTATTTTTACTACGCCAATCTCGGCTCCATCATGCATTCGGTTTGGAGCGACAAGAAAACGGACAGCTATGCGGCGGTCATCGATGCGGTTTACGATTTCATCGCGCGGAACCGGCCGGCGGATCTTCCGGCTGTCCGGAAATACATCCTGAACAGCCGCGTCAAGATGATGTTCAACCGCATTGCGAAATCGCCGCCGGATTCCCGGGCGGATCTGCGGGCCTATCTGCGGCCGCGGCTGCGGGAATTGTCGGCGCGCGGGCGCATCTCGTATGCCGGCTTGAAACTGAAGCACCGCATCGCGTTGTGGAGGATGCTGCATGGAACACCCTAGGCCGTCCGTCTCCGTCATCATTGCTGAAAGGAAAGCTGCTCCTGAAACGCCTGGTGTTTTTCATGACGCTCGGGTGTTGGCCGAAGCGCAAGAACCTGCAGAAGCTGCAATCGAAAATCCATTACTGGCAATCGTGAAAAAAAGGGGCGGCGGGCGCCCCTTTCGCTATGCCTTCGGATAGGCGGCCTTGACGGCGGCGACGGCGTCGCGCCAATCGTCCGTGCCGTTGACCTTGTCCCAATACATCATGTCCAGCTGGTCCGTGACGGACGGGTAGGCGGCCGCCCGTTTTTCTGCGTATGTTTTTTCGGGCGTCGGCGGCGCGTATCCCGCCGCATACCAATCGCCGGCCGGGGCTTGCTCGACATCCATTTCGGCGAAACCCCGGGCGATCGCCCACGCGGTGTCCGTTCCGATAAAGACCTCGCACACGCGCGTCTGCGCGTCGTGGATTTTTGCGTATTTTTTCATCTTAAACTCCTTTCAGGGGTGCAAAGATGGGATCGCTGACGCCGCCGGGGCCGCTCCATGCGATCACATCGTTTTTGGAAACGGGGAAGTTCGTCCTGTTCCCCACATAGGTGTTCGTGTGCCAGGCATATCCGACATTTTTGCCGTTCCGCTGGACGTTTGTCGCGCCGCTGGCCGATCCGTTGATCGTTATGCTGACATACCCGTGGTTCGGGCATGTGTAGGGGCTCGTCGTCGAAAAGGAAATGGCGCGCGCATCGTCCGGGCGGCCCAGAATCACGATGGCTTCCTTGCCGGCGGCGGAGAAGTTGTCGGCGCTGACGGACGCTTTCTGGGCGAGCGTCTGAACCGCTTCGGCCGCCTTTTGGGTCGCGACCGCCGCCTGGTTCGTGGCGATGGTCGCCTGCGCCGTCGCCGTCGCCGCATGCGTTTCCGCCGCGGAGGCTTGCGCGGTTGCGGTTTGCGACGCGGCCGCCGTCTGCGCGGATTGCGCGGCGATCTCGTCCAGCAGGCTGTTGATTTCGATGCTGGAATTGACCAGCGATTTCCCGTCGGCGCTCCACATAATGGACTTGCCCGCGGTCGGCGTCGGCAGCTTCAGCTGGACGCTCGGGTCGATGGCGTAAGGCGGCATGATCATCGATCGGTTCAGGTTGTCGGCCAGCTGTTGCAGGCAGGCCATCTGGTAGTTGAACTCGTAGTTCAGCACGTCCGCGCGCAGAGCGCCGCCTTCCTGGAAATGGCTGGCGCGCTCGATCGGCAGCACGCGCGTGATCGTGACGACGGCGTGTTGCGGCGGCGGCGCGGCGAAAACGACGGCGGCGCGCAGGTCGCCGTCCAGATCCACCGCGTAGTTTTCGGCGGGGACTTCCGCGTCGTCGATGAAAATTTGAAGGGCGTCGGGCTTGAAAACGGGGAAGGGCGTTTCGAACCGGCTTGTCGTTCCGTCCGCCGCATATTGGATGCGCGGCGGCTCGGAGCCGACGACGATGTGTTCTGTCATGAGGATAATCTCCTTTTCGGGTTGCGGGTTGAGAGGGTAGGCACATCGTTCCCATATTGAAAAACCCGCGCGGACGGCGGGATTCGGAAGTCAGGCGGATCGGGAATGATGGGGCGCCGCATCATGCGGGCGATGCGGCCGTGTCAGGGGATTTCAGTCCGGACGGACTTGTCCCTCTGACTGCCCCGCAGTATATCATATTTTTTCCTAAAAGTCAATTAAAAAGAGGATTATTTTCCTAATTATGAGATAATCGTGAGATTCGCCGCCGCGCGTTTCGGAGCCGCCGGCGTTTCCACGCTGTATCCCAACGCCGCCGCGCAGTGAATCGTATGCGTTTCCGGCACGCCGAAATCCGCCATGACCGACTTGATCGTCGCCAGCGGGATCATCTTGAACAATGTGTTGATGAAGCAGGACGCGATCCCCAAAGCCGTCGCGGCGACCAGGATGTTTTCCATGCAGACGGCGCAGTCCATTTCCGGGAACTTCGAGTTGGGCGCCGCCGATACGATGACGAACGTCGGCGCGCCGTAGCACAGCTTCGACCCGTTTTCGGCCCATTTTTCTTTGAAAAAGATGCTTTCCGGATCGCTGGGCAGGTTGACGGCGACCTCTTTCAGGATTTTTTCCAGCTCTTTGAGTTTGTCGGCGTTGTGTATCGCCGTGATGTAGACGGCCTGGCGGTTGTATCCGTTCGGCGCGTTTTGCCCCGCTTTGACGATGGTGTCCAGATCCGCGGCGGAAATCTGCTTGTCCAGATATTTGCGGACAGACCGCCGCTTCATGATTGCCTCGATTGCGTCCATTGGAAAGTCCCCTTTCGTTTGCCTTGCCCCCGAATATAGGCCCTCATCGCGCCAATGTCAATCCCGAAAATGCGAGGGGATTGCGAAACAAGGCTTTGGCAGGCGCGCCGTTATTGCGGCAAAACAACCACTTTGCCGTCCTTGACGACCTTGACGATGGCGTCCGAATCGATGTGCCCGTCCGGGTTGATCGTCAGGCGTCCCGTCGCGCCGTCCCAGTTTTTAGTATCGTGCAGAGCCCGGGCGACGGCTTCCGTCGTCGGGATTTGCCCGGCCGGCGCTTCAGCCGTTTCGAAAGCGTGGATCAACAGATCGACGCTGTCGTAAATGTTGCCGATGCAATCGCCCAGATGCGCGTTGGATTTTTGGGCGAACGCTTCGGCGAATGCCGCCGTGCTGGCGGCGGATCCGACATATGCGCGCCCCTCGGTCAGCATGGGATCCAACGTGTCGAAGTAATCGATGGTCGTATACGCCGTCGTGTCGCCCATGTCGTGCTTTTGTTTCAGGAAGACCGCAAAATTGTGCGGCAGCAGCGTGATGACCAGCATATCGGCCTTTTTCTTTTTGATCTTCATGAAGAAAATCCGGAAATCCTTTACGTTCCAATAAAAGGTTTCGGTAAAGGCGATATTGAATCCCGCCTTGGTGAAAGCATCCGTCAGCGTTTTGATAAGCAGCTCCTCCGCAGCCGTCATTTGCGTGATAATGCCGATGTTCCTGACGCCTTTTTTCTTGAAAATCTCGATCATCTTTTCGGCGTGGTGCCTGTTGGATGTGATGTTGTTGAAATTGTTTTTCCCGTCCGCATACATGCCGTCCCCCCATGTGCACGCCATGTGGATCAGGTTGTTTGTCTTGGCCGCGTGCATCAGGATCGGGGCGCTTGTCCCCCACAATCCGACGACGGCCCTCACTTTGTCCAGGTAGATGAGCTTATGGGAGACCGTCGCGCTGCGCCGGGGCTCCAATTGGTCGTCTTCGATAATCAGCTGATAGGCGTATTTCGTATCTTTGTTTTTCCATTTGTCCAGCGCCATGTTGGCGGAAATCAAGGCCGGTTTGCCGACATATCCGGCATTCCCGCTCAACGGCAGGCTGACGCCGATTTTGACGATCGGCTTGTCGCTGACGAACTCCGGCGGCCGGCGGTATAGGCCGACGCCGATGATAACGCCTACAACGCACAAAACGATAGCGATTTTCCATATTGTTTTCATGAGGATCCTCCGTTCAAACCAGCTTCAATATATTCCGTTTACGGCTGCATGTCAAGCCGTAATCGGGGCGAAACGATCACTTGGACGCGCCGGAGAGCTGCCGTTCGATGCATTTGTCCAAATAAGCCACGAACTCCCCCTGAAAATTCGATGTGATTATTCGTATGACATCCATGTCCTGTTCCAGGGTGAATCTGCCTGATTTCCCGCACGTGTAGCGTATTTTCAAAAAGGCATTGCGGTATGGCACTATGGAAACGTCATCTATGGCGTCTTTCATTGTTTTAGGGGCGCTTCTTAACACTTGCCGGCTCTCGGCTATTTCCGCATCCAGGTTTTTCCGGGTAATGTTTTTCAATCCCTTGTTGTAAAGGTAAACGGTGATGCGGCATGCAGGATTACCATAATATTGAGAATATCCGAGCCCCGGAGATTTTTGTTCAAAATCGTTGAAGCCGGCAGGGTGTTTTTTTAAATCCAATTCTTTGATGGGAAGGAGTCGAAACGTATCCGGCGCATTTTTCATGCATATATAGGCCGCTTTGGCTTTGGATTGCGCGACGCAGGGCGTTATGCAAAAGCAAGACAGCAGGATTGCCGTTCCTAAATAATGATGAAAACGAAAATGCGGGAACATGTCGTCCTCCTGTTTCTGGGGATTTTTATATCTGACGCCTTTTCGTATCGAAAATCAACCATTATTTTGAAAACTGGTGGGCGATGAGGGGTTCGAACCCACGGCCCGCTGATTAAGAGTCAGCTGCTCTACCAACTGAGCTAATCGCCCGCACCGGCAGGAAGTATATACGAACTTTCATCGAAAATCAAGCACAAAATTACCCTTGCAAAGAAGGCTTTTTTTGGATATACTCCGCTTTATTTGCGTGCGACAGGAGATGCCGGATGAAAAAAACAGGGCTTGTCTTATCGGTTTTCGGGTGTTTTTTCGGCACGGCCGTGCTCGCTCAGGAACCCAAACCCGACTATATCCCGTGGTGGGACTGCGTGAAAAATACCTGGCATTCGGACCAATGGGAGCTCGTCGTCCCCCTCAACACCTGGCATAACCGCTTCGTGTATGAAAAAGATAAGATTAAAACATATAATGAGCGTCCCTGGGGCGTCGGCATCGGCAAGTCGTATCTGGACGAGAACAAGAATCGCCATTCTTTGGTCGCCATGACTTTCCAGGACTCCCACGACGACCCCGAGCCGACATTCGGCTATTCCAAGCAGTGGATCTGGCGCGATACGTCGGACGCCTGGCGCTTTACGCTGGGCTATATGGCCGGCATCACATTCCGGTCGGATTACGATTATATCCCGATACCGGCCGTCCTGCCCATCATCGGTTTCGAATACAAGAAGTTTTCGCTTGAAAACACCTACATTCCGGGGTTGGGGAATAATAATGGGAATGTGTTGTTCACCTGGCTCCGCTGGCGATTTTAAAAAACAATCTAAACGATTTATAAATGCGTCAACGGCGGCCTCATGTATTTCAGTATACACATCGGTCGCCGTTTCCTATTTCTAAATGCGTTTATATTGTTTTTGGGGTAAAATCCGCACATCAAACAGCCGCTTCGCGCATCCCATCGACTTCCAGGCGTTTTCCCGGCGCAGATACATGGTTGATGCCGCTTATGCCGGTTTTCCCTCATCCATAATCAGCGCGCGTGCTTCCAGGTAATTGAACTTGCCTGTGCCGGACACGGGCGGTTTTTTCATATACACGACGCGGCGCGGCGCCCACAGGTCGCTGTATCCCTTCTGCTGGAAAGCCTTTTGGATTTCGGAAACATTGGCCGTTTCGCATGCGGTGATCAGGACCATCCGCTCGCCCCGCTTCTCGTCCGGAATCGTGACGATTCCCTGGATAAAGCCGGGATACAGCTTTTCGATCGCCTGCTCCACGGCGGTCAGGGAAACCATCTCGCCGGCGATTTTGGCGAAGCGCTTGGCGCGCCCCAGAATGCGGACGAATCCGTCGGCGTCTATCTCGACGATGTCGCCGGTGGCATACCATCCGTTCGGCGGCGGCTGCAAAATGCCGGGCTTGTCGGGCTTCATATAGCCCATCATCACATTGTCTCCGCGGACGACCAGCTCGGCGCCCGTTTCGATGCCGGGCGCTTTTTTCAAGCGATATTCCATGCCCGGCAGGATGCGGCCGGAGGTGCCGACGGATGACATGATCGGCACGTTCACCGAGATGACCGGCGCCGTTTCCGTCGCGCCGTATCCTTCCATCAGCCGCACGCCGAATTTTTTCATCCACAGGTCGTAGGTCGTGTCCTTGACCTTTTCGCCGCCGACGATCGCGTATTTGGCGTTGTAGAAATCATACGGATGCGCGACGCGCCCGTATCCGGCGTAGAATGTGTCCGTCCCCAGCATGATCGTCGCGTTCGTGTCGTAGAACAGCTCCGGCACGATGCGGTAGTGCAGCGGGGAGGGGTAATAGAATGTCTTGACGCCCATCGTCAGCGGCAGGATCGTCCCGACGACCAGGCCGAACGAGTGGAACATCGGCAGCGCGTTGAACATGACGTCCTGCTCGTGCACGCCGAGCAGCGCGAGCACCTGGCACCGGTTGGCCATGATGTTCTGGTGCGACAGGAAGACGGCCTTCGGCATGCCCTCCGACCCGGAGGTGAACAGGACGGCCGCCGCCGCGTCGGATTTTTTCCGCGGCTGGACATGCGCATGATACCGCGCCAGCCCGCGCAGTTTTTCCCCGATCGTGATCGTCTTGGCGAACTCTTCGAGGTAAATCAGTTTTATCCCGGCCTCGCGCAGCGCGTATTCCAGCTTTTCCAGCCGCGCCTTTTCGATGAACTGGCGCGCCGTGACGATCGTTTTGATCCGGACGCTTGCGACGCAGGACAGCACCTGCGGCACGCCCAGCGCGAAGTTCAGCATCGCCGGCGTTTTGTCCACGCCCGTCAGCGCGGCGAACGTCACGGCGTTGGCCAGGGCGTTCGGCAGCAGCACGCCGACGATGTCCTCGGGAATCGCGCGCCGGTAGGCCAGCCCCAGGACATAGGACTTGGTCAGGAAAGTCTTGTAGCTGATCGCGCGCCGCGTCGCGTCCTCGGCAATGATTTTGCCGTATCCGACGCGCTGCGCCGCCTGTGAAATCGCCGTGAACAGGTTCTGGCGGATGTCCGAGGTGCGGTAGATCATCGCCGTCATGATGTCCCACAAATCGCGCGCGATGATGCGCCGCCGCGCCTTGCCGGTCAGGTGCGCGGGGACTTTTATCTCCTCGGGCGGCAGCAGCGTGAGGGTGATCCGCGGGAACCACCGCGTCCGGTTTTTATCCGCCATGTAGGAGAATTTGGAATGCTGGGCGCCGTCGATGCGGATGGGCAGCAGGCTGGCGCCGGCCTTTTCCGCGACGATGCCCGCGCCTTCGTAGACTTTCATCAGCCCGCCGGTGACGGAGATGCGCCCCTCGGGGAAGATCATGATTTTCTTGTTTTCCCTGACCGCCTCGATCAGCGTCCGGATGGCCATCGGATTGGTCGGATCCAGCGGCAGGAAATCCGCGAACCATCCGAACACGGGCATATACCATTTCCGGGCCCACTCCGAATTGATGGCGAATGTGATGCGTTCGGGCAGGAAAATCCCCATCAGCACCCCGTCCAGCAACGAAGCATGGTTCGCGATCAGGACGACGCGCCGCCCGGCCTCGCGGAAATGCGAGGCGCCCCGGACGCGCACGCGGAACAGCGGCCGGACGATCGTCCGCGCGCAGGCTTTCAGGATCCTGCGGCCTATTTTTTCCTTACGCATCTTTCCTCCTTTGGCGCGCAATGAACACGGCGACGAAAATGCTGGCGACGGACAGCATCAGGAACAGCTCCGAAATGGTGAATCCGATGCCCAGCAGCACCGCGGACAGCGCGGCGATCGAAACCATCCCCAGCGCGTTGACAATGTTGTTGCCGGCGATGACGCGCGCGACGATGTCGTGCGGCGCCCTGTTCTGCATCATCGCGTTCAATGGGACGATATACAGCCCGCTGAATATCGCGAAAATGAAAAGCGTCAGCGCGAATCCCCAGCCGCCGGCCGCCAGAAATATGCCCAGCCCGGCCAGCTCCCCGTTCGGGGTGTATCTTTCGGTCAGCGCGTGCAGCGCGAAGGCGCACACGCCCATCCCGACGGCCGTCCACGGGACGAACCGCATCGTGATTGCGCCGCGCAGCAGCTTGTTGCAGCTCAACGTCCCGATGGCGACGCCGATGGAAAACAGGACCAGGAAGAACGCGATGACGCTCTTGCCGACATGCAGGACGGAACTCGCCAGAGGGAACAGCTGCGTCAGCACCAGCGTGCCGACCATCCAGAACCATGTCGCCCCCAGGATGCACCGCCATATCGTCGGCAGGCTGTGCACGAGCCGGATGTTGTGCATCGTTTCGCGGAACAGGTTCCTGTTGACGGCCAGGTGCGGGCGGGGGCCGGGCGCCGGCGGGATGAACCTGCTGGCGGCATACCCGACGGCGGCGCACGAAACCAGGATGCCGACGACGGCCGGGACGGGCAGCAGCGTGCCCAGCACCGACCCGATGATAATGGAGATATACGTGCTGCCCTCGATGTAGCCGTTCCCCTGGATCAGCTCGTCCTTGGCCAGCAGCTGGGGCAGCAGCGCGTATTTGATCGGCCCGAAAAAGGTGGAGTGCGTTCCCAATCCGAATAGCAGCAGGCTCAACAGCCAGACATTCTGCATGTAAAACACGACGCCCGCGAACAGCAGCAGCAGCATCTCGACGATTTTCAAAATCCGCGTGATGCGCGCCCGGTCGTATTTATCGGCCAGCTGGCCGGCCGTCGCCGAAAACAGAAAGAACGGCAGGATGAACAGCCCCGCGACGACGTTCGCCAGCATGTCCGCCCGCGCGGCCATCCGGTAGGCGATGAATGCCATCAGCGCGTTTTTGAACAGGTTGTCGTTGAACGCGCCGAAAAACTGGACGATGAGCAGCGGCAGGAATCGCCTGGTCTTCAAGATGCCGGGCGACATCTTATTCTTCCATGTATTTGCGGCCGGACTTCCAGTAGTCGTATCCCGTCACGACGGTCAGGATCGCCGCGATCCAGATCAGAACCAGCCCGGAAATATGCAGCGCCGGATAATGCGCGCCCGCCATCAAAAACGGCAGCGCGAACATCTGGCACGCGGTCTTCCATTTGGCCAGCCGCGTCACCGGGCAGCCGACCTTGATCTCCGCCAGGAACTCGCGCAGGCCGGAAACCAGGATTTCGCGGCACATGATGATGACGGCCGGCAGAATGCCCCAGTGCTCCAGCCGCCCGGTGTAGGCCAGCATCAGCAGCACCGCGCCGACCAGCAGCTTGTCCGCGATCGGATCCAGCACGCGGCCGAAGCGGGACAGCTGCCCCAGGTGGCGCGCCAGATACCCGTCCATGTAATCGGTGATGCCGGCCAGCGCGAACAGCACGACGCCGACCCACGTCCAGAACAGCGAGGTGCTGAACATCGTCAGCACGATGACCGGAATCGCCCAGATGCGCCCCATGGTCAGGACATTCGGGATATTGATTCCCTTTTTGACGTTCGTGATTGTCGCTTTGACGGCCTGTATCGGCTTTTTCTTCGGTTTTTTGACCATGATGACTCCTTTGGACAGATGAAATACGCTTCATCCTTATATACCGATTTCAAGAGAAAAGTATAGGGGTTTTTGAAAAAAAGATGAAAAAAAATCATCCGTGGTAAAAAGCGTATATCTTTTCGGCCAGCGCGCGGCTGATGCCCGGCACGCGCATCAGCTGGTCCACGGAGGCGCCGGCGACCGCGCGCGCCGACCCAAAATGCAGCATCAGGGCCTTTTTGCGCTTGCCGCCGATGTCGCCGATGTCCGTCAGCGACGAATGCAGCATGTTCTGCGCGCGCTTGGCCCTGTGCGACCCGACGGCGAACCGGTGCGCTTCGTCGCGCAGCCGCTGCAACAGGTGCATGACATCGCTTTTCCCGTCCAGCACGACGGGCGTCGCCGGCGCGTCGCCGAGGTAGAAAATTTCGTTGCCGGCGTTCCGGTTTGCGCCTTTGGCCATCGCCATCACGGCCGGCCCGCCTGCGCCCAGCTCGTTCCTGACGGCCAGCACCGACGACAGCTGCCCGCGCCCGCCGTCGATGAGGAACAAATCGGGCAGGTCGCCGTCGGCCAATCCGCGCGCCAGCCGCCGGCGCATGACTTCGCGCATCATGCCGAAATCGTCGTCCGTCCGCGCCTGCCCGATATTGTATTTGCGGTAGAGCTTTTTTTGGAATCCCGCGCGCGTCGCGACGATTTGCGCGCCGACCGCGAAGGCGCCCTGGATGTGGCTGTTGTCGAAGACCTCGATTTTTTCCAGCTTCGGGGCGCGGACCATCCGCTGCAGCGCGTCCCATGTCCTGGCGTTCAGCCCGCGCTCCGCGGCTTCTTCTTTGAACGCGCGCCGCGCATTCGCGACCGCCTGACGCATCAGGGTCCGCTTGATGTTTTTGAATCCGCCCGACTGCACGGAAACGGCGAAGCCCGCGCGGCGGGACAGCGCCTGCGCCAGATCGCCGCCGACCCGCTCGGATACCAACAGGTGCGCCGGCGGTATCACGGCGTCGTAGAACTGCATCAGGAAACTTTCCAGGGACTCCGTTATGTCGGCGATGTCCTTGACGAAATGCGCGACATTGCCCTCCGACCGCCCCGACCGGTAGAAAAAGACCTGGATGCACGCGTCCGTCCCGTCGCGGTGGACGGCGACGATGTCCGACTGGGTCAGCGGCGCGCCCGATCGTGTGTCCTGGATTTGGTTCAGAGCCGTTATCTTGTCCCGCAGGGCCGCGGCCCGCTCGTAGTTTTGCGCGGCCGCTTCCGCCTGCATCTGCCGTGTCAGGCGCTGCTGCAATTCGGACGTGTTGCCGAGCAGGAAGTCGCGCGCCGCTGCGACCTGCGCCCGATAGTCCTCGTCGGACACGCACCGGCAGCAGGGCCCCAGGCAGCGCTTCATCTGGTATTGCAGGCATGGGCGCGTGCGGTGGGCGAAATACGAATTCGTGCACGACCGGATGCCGAAGACTTTCTGAATCTCGTTCAGCGTCTGGCTGACGGCGGCGCCGGATGCGAAAGGCCCGAAAAAGGAACCGGTTTTCGCACGCCGTCCGCGGTATTTCATCACGCGGGGGCAGGCGTCGTCGGTCAGCACGATATAGGGAAAACTCTTGTCGTCTTTCAGCAGGATGTTATACGGCGGCCGGTATTGCTTGATCAGATCGTTTTCCAGCAGCAGCGCCTCCGTCTCGCCGGCCGTTTCGATAATCGCGATGTCCGCGGTTTTCTGAACCATCTGCGCGATGCGCGCCGTCAGCTTGTCCGCCAGCGTGTAATTGGTCAGGCGCTTGCGCAGGTCTTTCGCCTTGCCGACATACAGCACGGCGCCGCCGGCGTCCAGCATCCGGTAAACGCCCGGTTTGTGCGAGATGTGCGGCAGCTTTTTATGGAAAACGGCAGGGCCTGTAATGTGCGACATATTTAATAGTTTATTAATTTTTCAAAAAAAAGCAAGAAAAACACAACTTAAAATGCATGAAAGTCTGGACAATAGGATTTTTATCCGGCTAAAATGTCCCAAAGGGAGGGCGGATGCGTCTTTTTTGGGTTGTTTGCCTGATATGCGGCCTCGCGGGATCGTCCGTTCCGGCGCTGGCGGCTGTCGCCACGCTGGTCGCCGACACGAAAAGCGGCCTGATCCTGGCGTCGCGGAACGCAGATATGCCCCAGCCGCCGGCCTCGCTGGCCAAGGTGATGACCCTGTATCTGGCGTTTTACGCGCTGGACCGCGGCGTGATCAAGATGGACGACGCCTTGCCGGTGTCCGAAACGGCCGCGCGCCAGCCCAAATCCAAATTATACCTGAAAGCCGGCCAGACGATCTCCGTGCGCGAGGCGATCATGGCGATGATCATCAAGTCCGCCAACGATGCGTCCGTCGTTTTGGCGGAAGCCCTGGCGCCCAGCCACGCGCAGTTCGCCGACCTGATGACGAAAACGGCGCATGAATTGGGCCTGAAAAACACGACGTTCAAGAATGCGAACGGCCTGCACGACCCCGCGCAGATGTCGACGGCGCGCGATCTGGCCGTGCTGACGATGGCGCTGATCGAGCATTACCCGCAGTATTACGGCCTGTTCGCGGCGGACAGCTTCACGTTCCGCGGCCGTGAATACCAATCGCACAATGCGGTCGCGCAGTATTACAAAGGCGCGGAAGGCCTGAAAACCGGCTTTGTTTCCGCCGTCGGCTACAACATCATCTCGACAGCGCGGCGCGACGGGTCGCGGCTGGTCGGTATTGTCATCGGCCAGAAATCGCCCGAGCGGCGGGACGCGCAGGTTGTCCGGCTGCTGGACACGGGATTCAAGAAAATGGGCCAGCAGAGGCAGGCGTCGCACCTGCGTCCGTTCGACAGCCCCGTGAAGCGCAAGGCCGTCATTTCCGTCCCGAATGTCAGCGCGTTCGAGCCCGACATGCGGGGCAGCGCGGACAAGGCGAAGCGCTTGGCCCTGACCCTTGAAACGCGGCGGCCGGTGATGGTGGCGTCCGCGGACATCGGCGACGACAACACCGAGCAGGGCGATACGAACGAGGCGTGGTCCGTGAAAATCGGCAATGCGTTCAAGACAAAGAGCGCCGCGCTGTCCAAGGCGCGCCAGGCGGCGCGCATCATAACCGACCGCGCGGACAAGATGGCCCGGGCCGTCCCGCACGCCAAGTCTTTCCAGGCGCAGATCGCCGGCTTTCATACCAAAGAGGAAGCCTCCGACGCCTGCCGCCGGCTGCGCGCCCGCAAATGGTCGTGCATGCCGCTGGCGTCCGCCGCCGATTAGTTGTCCGATTAGTTGTCCGATTCCAGCGGCGTCAGCGGCCGTGTCAGCGCCAGCTTGACGACCTCTTCCGCGGACGACACCGGAATGATTTGCAGCCCCTGCTTGACATTGGCGGGGATTTCTTCGAGATCTTTTTCGTTGCCGGCCGGAATCAGAACCGTCTTGATGCCCGCGCGCAAGGCGGCCAGCAGCTTTTCCTTGAGCCCGCCGATCGGCAGCACGCGCCCGCGCAATGTGATTTCGCCCGTCATCGCGATGTCCTTCTTGACCGGCACGCCCGTCAGCGCGGAGACCAGCGACGTCATCATCGCGATGCCGGCGGACGGCCCGTCTTTCGGCGTCGCCCCCTCCGGCACATGCACATGCATGTCGTTTTTCTCGAAGATCGCGGCCGGAATGCCGAACTGCTTGTGGCGCGACCGGATGTAGGAGCGCGCCGCCTCGACGGATTCCTTCATCACATTGCCCAGCTGGCCGGTCAGCAGGATATTCCCCTTCGTCCCGGACATCAGGACGGCCTCGATGGATAAAATCTCGCCGCCGACTTCCGTCCAGGCCAGGCCGGTCGTCGTGCCGACCTGATCTTCCTGCTCGACGACGCCGTAATCGAATTTCGGCACGCCGGCGTATTTTTTCAAGTTTCCGTCCGTGATGGATAAGGATTTGACATCCGTCAGCTGGATTTCCTTGACCGCCTTGCGGCAGATGTTGGCGATTTCCCGTTCCAGGTTCCGCACGCCGGATTCGCGGGTGTAGCGGCGGATAAGCCCCAGCAGCGCGTCGTCGGTCAGGGCCAGCTCGTCCGGTTTCAGTCCCGCCGTTTCCAGCTGCTTCGGCATCAGGTGCCGGCGCGCGATCTGGATTTTTTCCTCCTCGGTGTAGCCGGACAGGTGGATGATCTCCATCCGGTCCAGCAGCGGCCGCGGCATGTTCAACGTGTTGGCCGTCGTGATGAACATCACGTGCGACAGGTCGTAGTCCACTTCCAGATAATGGTCGTTGAACGTCGCGTTCTGCGCGGGATCCAATACTTCCAGCAGCGCCGACGACGGGTCGCCGCGGTAATCGTTGCCCAGCTTGTCGATTTCGTCGAGCAGGAACAGCGGATTGATCGTCCTGGCCTTTTTCATGCCCTGGATGATCTTGCCCGGCATCGATCCGATGTAGGTGCGCCGGTGGCCGCGGATTTCGGCCTCGTCGCGCACGCCGCCCAGGCTGGCGCGGATAAAGGTGCGTCCCGTCGCGCGGGCGATGGACTGCCCCAGCGAGGTTTTGCCGACGCCCGGCGGCCCGACCAGGCACAGGATGGATCCCCGGACGTTGCCGGTCCGTTTCTGGACGGCCAGGAACTCCAATATCCGCTCCTTGACTTTCGCGAGCCCGTAATGGTCTTCGTTCAGGATTTTTTCGGCGACGGCCAGGTCGTTTTGCAGCGCTTTCTTCGCCTGCCACGGCAGGCTGATCAGCCAGTCCAGATAATTCCGGATGACGCCGGCCTCCGCGGACATCATGCCCATCATCTGCAATTTATTCAGCTCGGAGACGGCCTTTTCCTTGACGGCCTTCGGCATGCCGGACTTGTTGATTTTGTCTTCCAACTCTTTGGTTTCGCCGCCGTTTTCGGAGTCCCCCAGCTCTTTCTGAATCGCCTTCATCTGTTCGTTCAGGTAGTATTCGCGCTGGGATTTTTCCATCTGGCGCTTGACGCGCTTGCGGATTTTGCGCTCGACCTGCAGCACTTCCAGCTCTTTTTCCATCAGCGCGAACAGGTTTTCCAGCCGCTTGGGCAGCGAGGCCATCTCCAAAATCTGCTGCTTTTCCTCCAATTTGAGCGGCAGGTGCGTCGCGATCACATCGGTCAGCCGCTCGGGCTCCTTGATCTGCGTCGCGGTCAGCAGGACTTCCGGCGTGATCTGCTTGTTGTTGCGCACATAGGTTTCGAACTGCTCGACGACCGAGCGCATCAGGATTTCGACCTACGCGTCGTCGGCGTCCGCGTACGGCACCAGCTGCGCGTGCGCTTCGAAAAAGAGCTCGTTCTGCGTCCATTCCAGCACGCGGGCGCGCCCGATGCCCTCCGTCAGTATCTTGACGGTTCCGTCCGGCAGTTTCAGCAGCTGCAGCACGTTCGCCAGCGTCCCGATTTTATACAAATCGCCGGTGTAGGGCATGTCGATCAGGCTGTCCGTCTGGGCGATCAGCAGGACGGGCTTGCCCTGCGCGACGGCGCTTTCCAACGCGGCGATGGATTTGTCGCGCCCGACGAACAACGGCGCGATGACATGCGGAAAGATCACGATGTCGCGCAGGGGCAGGACGGGATAAATGCCGTCCATCGGGGGTGTTTCTGTCATGAAGGGCCTTTCTGTATCTGGATGAATATATAGGTATGCCCGCCGCCGAAGTCAAGGCCGAGTTATCCACAGCTTGCCGGATGAGCTTGTGGACGATGCCGTCGGGCAGCGCTTTGAAAAAAGCGGTGTCCGTTTCGTTCGCGCCGGACCAGCCGCCCTCGATGTCGTCGATGTTCGGGGCGTCCAGAGAGCCTGTTTATACCCGATTCGGCGTCGAAAGACACAAAAAATAATTCCTGACTTTGACGGGGCGCCCCCGTATGATGGGGGGCATGGTCGATCGTCGGCATTTGTTGCTTCTCGCCTGTTTAAGCATTGCGCTGCCTGCAACGGGCGCGCGTGCGGCCGATTTGGCGGTTTCGAACAACAACATCTTCCGCGTCAACGGCCCCGCCAGTGCCAGCGTCAACACATACGACAATGTCTCCGTGACGACCGGCGGCTCCATCCTGGTTCAAATCGTCCAGTTCCGGACGAGCGACAGCTATAATCTGCCCGTCGTGAAAGACGCGGATCAGGGCGCGCTGGTCATCAACGGCAATCTGACCCTCAATTCCGGCGCGCTTTCAGTCGCCTCGGGGTTCCATACGGCCAATTACGGGACGGATCCGGAAGACAAGGATATTGCGGACATCTCCCCCAAAGGCGCCAGCCTCACCTTCAAATCCGCGACGGCCGCGGTGTCAATGACATCCGCCACGCTGTCGGTGGACGGCACCCTGGGCGGATCGCCGGCGTCGCATGCGCCGACCCTGTCGATGGACGATTCCGCGCTGTCCGTCAGCGGGAAGGCCACCTTCAAAACCATTAACGCGTCGAACAGCACGATCGACATCGGGGCCGGCCGCTTCACATTCGACCGCAACGGCAGCATCGCCGAAACATACGGCGTCTACGGCGGCAGCCTGACCGCGACGCAGGTCGACCTGACCCACACGGATTTGAACATTCAGGTCGGCACCTTCAAAATCACCGAGGGCCTGACCATCGATTCGGGGAGCGTTTCGCTGGCGGGCGGCATCCTGGACGCCACGGGAAAGAATATCGCGCTGACCGGCGTCGATTTCACGTCCGTCGCCGCCGCGGAGCCGTATTCCAACCCGTTCAACGCCGGCGGATTCACGCCCGCGCCGACGATCGCCGGCACGGACGGAAATGTCTTCGTGTTCCGCTCCACGATCAAAGGCGCCGCCTTTGCCCTGGCCGATACGGCGATGGGCCTGGCGTATACGGACATGACGGCGACGGGCGCCGTTCGCGTCGGCATCTTGTACGATATGGTGCGGAAGAATCCGGACTTGACGGCGACGCTGCCCAACACGGCCTCTTACCCGATAGAGACGGACGCGCTGAAGCCCTTCGGCGTGGAGGCGGACGCGGAGCTGGGCTTCCGCATCGCGTCGCGCGTGGATCTGTCGGCGCGCTACACGGGGCAGTGGCGCTCCTCATATGAAAACCACAGCGGCCAGATTACATTGAAGGTGCGTTTCTAAAAAAGTCTTGCAATGGGCGAAAAAATAGTGTATATATTGCCTCGGGCCTGCCTGGGTAGCTCAGTTGGTAGAGCAGTAGACTGAAAATCTACGTGTCGGCGGTTCAATCCCGTCCCCAGGCACCACTTTTCAAAGCTCCCTTTCGGGAGCCTTTTCTATCGGACGCAAAGGGCCTCATAGACGATGTTGTTGCCGTCGATTTTGTCAGGGCTTCCGTCATCAACAAGGATGACCTCTATATCCGCCAATGTTTGCGCCAGAATGCTGTCCACGCATTGGTTCAGATATTTTTCAACGCCCCAAATCGGAACAATCACCGATACCTTTGGTTGTTTTACCATTTTAATTCTCCTTTACGCTTTTCCAGATAAGTGGGCGTTTCCATATACGGAAAAAAACCGAGAATATACCATCGTTTCATGCCGTGCCTGTTTTTTGTTTTTACAAACCAACGGCCAATTTCCGCAAATATGTATTCCGTTTTCAGCCGAATAGAATCCGGCTGGAAAAATTTCTGTAATTTAACCCTGTCCCTGTATGAAAAATCTATCAATTCGATCTTATCGTTTTTCACCGCCTCTGATAATTCCGATGCCATAGCTTTTCTAAATGCCTCGCGATTTTCGCCGTCCAAGCGGTTATAATTCCATTTATAACAACCATATTTCACCCGATTAAAAATTTTTTCCAGCGCATGAAACTTTTTCTTTTTATCGGCCATATAGCGTTCAATTTCCTTGAACTCATCGCAAATGCAAAATACTTTATCCTTGCTTTTAACAGATTGGCTGGCATGCCCAACGCGATAATGCAGCAATGGCTTCATTGTCAAATATGCTGATTTTGCCATAGCCCAAACCTTGAAATTGAATCCAGTATCCTGATAAGACGCACCGGGGCTTTCAAGAAAGCGAATTTTATTGTCGTTCAGGAAATCACGTCTGTATATCGCCGACCAAATGCTTGCTCCCGTTGTAAAAATAGCGGGGCGTTCGCGGGGATTTATAACCTGTTCAGCATCATATTCCGGCAATGATGAAAGGTGTTCTGTTTCCCCCGTTTTATCATCAAATTGAAAAAAGCGTCCTTTTGCAATATCAACCTTATGTTTTTTTGCTAAATTATAAAGCGTTTCATACATATCTGGTTCTATCCAGTCATCGGATTCAACGATTCCGATATAATCGCCCGCTGCTATATCCAAGCCGCGATTCATAGTTTTGCCATAACCTTCGTTCGGCTTATCTATGATTTTTATACGCTTGTCGCGTTTGGCATATTCCTGCATTATCACAAGCGAATTATCTTTTGAACCATCGTTGATAAGGATTATTTCCAAATCTTTCAGTGTTGAAGCCACTATGCTGTCAAGACATTGACGCAGGTATTTTTCAACATTGCAAATTGGAACAATAACAGAAAGTCGCAAGTGCTTTTTCACTGGTCTAACTCCTTTGGATAAGCAAAAATCACAATCTCGTTGTTGCAATCGTAAAACGGATGAAGTTGAGTAATCATAATCTCATACTCTCCCCCGCAGATTTCACGCACCCGCGGCGGCATATCAAAAAATTCTGTTGGATTATGATAAATGGCAAGACACAAAACCGGACGATGTTTTTGTATTGTTTCAGCCATTCCTTCCAGTGCATCCAGTCCGACACCTTCAACATCGCTTTTAATAAATCCAACCTGCAACGAGTTCTCTTTTACAAACGAATCGATATCCGTTATTTTTATTTCACTATCGCCTTGGCATAAAATATTTGCACCTTGGCCGCCAATATCATCTATAAGCAAACTGCATTTTAATTTTCCTAATCCCATATCCACAAGGGCATATTTATCTTTTGCTATATTATTATTATCAAGATTTTCTTTATATAAACTGGCGTTCTTTTTAGAGATCTCAAACGACCAGACTTTTTTCGGATTGTAATGCTTGTTCAACATAATTGCGGAATCGCCAATATATGCCCCGCCATCTATAAAATCTTTTCCTGCGATATATTTTTTTAATTTATCATTTTGGAAATATAATCCGTGATGGAATAGAAAAGTATCTGGATTATATTCATCTTTATTTAACACAACATCGGTTTTGTATTGTGGCAGATTTTGAAAAAATTGTGCCGTTAAATCCTTTTCCCGTTCTGTTTGGAAAGATTCTAAAAACTCTCTCCTGATTCTGTAATTTTTAGAGATTTTGAAGTCTGGCAGAGTCAACATTCTATGTAAATATCGGTCAATGTTGCTCCGGGACTCCTCATCGAACCCCTCTTTTAATTTGGCAATTTTTTCCGGCATATTATTTTTCAGAAAATAATCTTGCAGTATGGTGTTCTGCCCCATAGATAATACGCCACAAGCCCAGAAAAAATCATCTGCTATTGTTGTTGTGGAATTGCTAGCTTTTTTGTGAAATAATTTGCGCAGCGGATTTTTCATTTTGCAATTTCCTTTACTAATTCCAACACGCGCGCCACAGCTTTATCCATGTCATAGTATTTGTAATCGCCCAGGCGGCCAAGGAAATGAACATTTTTTAACGACTTGGCTTGCTCCAAATATTTGGAATACAGCGATGCGCTCTCGTCATTTTGTATCGGGTAATACCGCTCGTTCACTCCGCGTTGAAAAGCTTCTGGATATTCGTAAGAAATTATTGTTTTATCTGACTGGTCATTTAGAAAATATTTATGCTCGTCGCTTTTTGTCCAGTCGTAATTGCACGGCCAATTCACAACCGCGGATTGCTGGAACTTTGGAAAATTGTATTGAGCGAATTGAAACCGCAGGCTGCGGTATGGCAATTCGCCCCAAAAATAATCAAAGAATTCATCTATCGCCCCTGTGTAAAAAAGCTGCTTATACTCCATAGTTTTATCAAACGGAGTATTCAGCTTTACTTGTATATCATTGTGGTCCAGCATTTTGCGAACCATCTCGGTAAAACCCTCCGCCGGGATTCCCTGATATTTATCCGCCGCGAAATACCGGTTATCGCGGCCGGTATAAACCGGAACGCGCTCCGTAACGTTTGGATCTATCTGGTCTGGCGCAAGCCCCCATTGTTTTAATGTGTATTGCAGGAAAACCTTTTCATAAATATAGTCCGCCAGCATTTCTAAGTCTTTATTGCCGGTCTTGCGTAATTGTAAAATCGGAATTTTTTTATTCAAGCCAAAATTTTCCAGCAGTCGTTTTTCCAGCTCATCTGCCATAAAGCCCGGGAACAGAGCATGCAGAGAATTCAGATTAAACGGAATCGGCACAAACTGGCCGTCTATAAGTCCCAAAACCTTGTGCTGATACGGATACCAATCCGTGAACCGGCTTAAAAAATCCCAGACTTCTTTGTCATTCGTATGGAAAATATGCGCACCGTATTTTTGCACCATAATACCATTATCATTATAGTCATGACAATTACCGGCGATATGGTCTTTTGCGTCAATAATAACCACTTGCTCTCCTGCCTCGGCAAGTTTTCTTGCCAACGATGCCCCGGATATGCCGCATCCAACGATCAGATTTTTTATGCTTGCCATTTCGCGCTCCTTGTCAATCGCTTGTGCGAATATTTTTCAACATTATAAACGGGAATGATTATAGATAAAACAGGCGATTTTTCACCCGTAGGTTCTGCAACAATCTTGTGTTCATTCTGTTTATCCATCGTATCCCTGTTTTTGGATGAAACTGTAAAGATTTAAGCAACGATAAATCCTTGTAGGATTAGAGCATTATAACCATTATTTTTCCGGAAAGCAACCGTATCCTTATTCTTTTGTAAACCTGTCACTGCAAGCCAGTGATCAACAAAGCACGCCCGCAGCGCGTCCAGGCACCGCGCGATATACTTTTCCGCGTTGAAGGCCGGGACGATTATGGAAATCATGTCTTTTTTCATCGTCCGTATGATAGTCCAAAACCGCGCGGATTTCCAGAAAAAAATGCAATGATCCGGTGCCGCGCCCTTCTTTTGCGCATCCGCGCCGGATCGGTGCGGCATCCCGCGCGGCCGCGGCCGGTTTTTCCCGCCGCGCAAGAAAGGCTTGCATTTTTAATTTTTCTTTGTATAATGGAGGAAAACGGGGAGGCGTCGCATGGCCACAGGCACGATCGAGCAGGAAAAGAATTATCAGGTTTTCAAAAACGCCGGCGGGGACATCATGTTCCTGATACGCGCGCGGCTGGATGACGCGAAGCAGCCGAAAATCGTCTATGACGGCGGCGAGCACGCTTTGTTTTACCGCCGGTCGGGCCAGACGATTATTTTCGATTTCATCCACCCCGGCGTGCGCGACGATTTGAAAAACAAATCCCAGGTCCTGATCGTGGAGGCGCGCGACGGCTCCATCGTCCGCGAGTATGTGTCCGTCATCAAAAGCCTGAAAGAAGTGCCCGTTCCGGCGGACATCGCCATCTGATCATATCGTTGCCTGAATCGTAAAATGCCCCGCCGCGACGGGGGGCAGGGGTGCGTTCGGCGCCGAAACCGGCTCGACTTTGTCCACGCACGCCAGCATCGGGCCCTGCCGGCACAGGAGCAGGAAGCGGCGCACATCCCCGGCATCGCCGTCCGCCAGCAGCTCGACACGGCCGTCCCGCCGGTTGCGCACCCATCCGGACAGGTTCGATTCGGCCGCTTTCCGGCACGCCCATGCCCGGAACCCGATTCCCTGAACGCGTCCCGAAACATAAATGTGCATCATGAGGCGGCGTCCTGGACGGCTTCCAGGAATTGCTGCTTGAAATCAGCCTGTTTCGGGGAAACCGGCGCGGCAGGCGCGGGCAGGAGCGCCGCCTTGGGTTTTCCCTGCCAGACGGACGGGAACGCGGCGTCGATCGGCTGGGGCAGCACGCGGCGGCATAACCCCGTCCGGGGGGGAGCGTCCGCCGGCGCTTTGCCCGGCACCGCGGCCGTTGCGATTTGCAGGCTGTCGAACGGCCCCTGAATCGCGATTTGCTTCAACGGGGGCGTTTCTTTCCCCCGCTGCGCGGCGACAGGAGCGCTGCGGGATGCGTTCAGGCGGATGTCGGCCGTCTGCGCCTTCAAGTCGACCGCGCCGCCGGCGGTGAAATGCACGCGGCTTGTTTCGAGCGCCATCAGGTTGTCCGCCTCCGCGCGCCCTTTGTCCAGGTCGACGGACAAAGCCGCGCACGCAACGGCCACATTTTTATCGGCCGTCGAGAAGAACGGGGAGGAGGATTGCTCCTGCTCGCCGGAAATCGCCGTTGCCAGCGCGTTGAACCACGGGCTGACGATCGTGCCGTTTTCGGCGGACGCCCGTATCGTGCCGGTCGCCGAGCCGATTATGTCCGCAAGCGTTTCCCCCTGTCCCTGCGCGCGTATCTGCATCTGAACCGGCGCGTTGTCGAACGTGCCGCCCAAGCCCGGTATCTGCTCCAAACGGATTTGGCGCCCCGTCAGGTCGACGGCCACCTGCGGCGTGTCCGCCGCCGATATAGTCATATCCCCGCGCGCGAACCCGCCCAGCGCGGCGATGTCCAGATCCCGGAGGATCAGCGCGCCGTTCCGGACGGCCGCCTGTCCGGCGATGTTGACATGCAGGTTGTCCGTTAAAAACACATTGGACAGCCTGATGCCGACATCCGCATCGACGGCTTTCAGGCCCGACAGATCGACGGGATGCGCGAGGGCCAGCGACGGCTGGTATGCGATCTGGGCGGCCGCTTCCGGCGGATACAGCATGCCGAGCGGATCTGTCCAGATGTCCGACGCGTGCAGGTAATGCGATTGCAGGACGCCCCGCCACGCCGGCGTGTTTTTCCAGATGATTCGGCCTGCGAAGGCGATGTCCGACCGGCCGGCCGCCAGCGTCAGGGACTTCACCGATGTTTCGCGCGCCTGCTGCTCGATGTCGAACTGGCAGGAGAAGGGGCGCATTCCCCAATTCCGGGACACAGCCTCCGGAATCGCCGCCGTTCCCGCCAGCGCCAGCTTTTGCGTTTCGGGCGCGAACGTGCCGGCGGCATCGGAGGTGAGGACCGCTTCGTTCAGCTTGACGCTCACGCCGGACAGCTTCAGCTCGCGGGCCGTCCCCTGCGCCGTCAGCACGATGTTGAAAGGCTGCGCGAACGCCTTGTGGACGCTCACCTCCCCGTGGGCCAGGAACGCCTGCAAATCGTCCCCCTTCGCGGTCAGCTGCAACACGACGCCGTCCCCTGCCTTAAGGCTGCCGATGGAGCCGGACACGCCGATCTGCGCATTCCATCCCTTGATGTCGGCCGTGAATGAAAAATTGTCCTTTTGCGCCAGCAGGTGGGACAGGCCCGTTATGGAGCCGGAAACCTGGACGACATTTTTGCCGATCGTCATGTCCGTCGAAAACGCGCGCAGTTGCTTGACGGACATATCCTTGAACAGATACTTTTTGCCGTTGCGGGTCAGGAACAGCTGCTGGATGTCCAGGCTGTTGACCTGAAAGTCCTCGGATGCCGCGCCGCCCGCGCTTTTCCCCGGTTGCCCGACATGCATGCGCGCCGTCGGGATGCGCATGTCGCGGATTTCCAGCCGTCCGCGCATCAAGGCGGGCAGATAGACGACGGCGTCGATCCGGTCGGCCTTGAACAGCGGCTCCGCGCCGTCCGCCGGATTCTTGATGATGACGTTCGACATGCCGATCGTCGGGACGAGCGACAGCTTCATTTCCAGGCTGCCGACGGAAACGCTCCGCCCCAGCGCCGCCGACAGGCGCCGCTCGACATAATCCTTGTGCCTGTTCACATCGAAGGTCAGCAGGAGTATCGCGACGATTCCCAGGACGACCCCCAGCCCGATGAGTATTTTTTTCCATAATTTCATTTAGTCCTCCTGTAAAAGCGCAAAGGGGTTCGGGACGTCCGCCTCTTCGAATCCCAGGAAGCGGAAGCTGTCCGCCATGTGGGGCGGGATGGGCGCCGTCACGTTCAAAACGCCGCGGGACGGGTGCGGTATCTGTATCGCGCGCGCGTGCAGGTGCATCTGATGCGGCAGGCCCAGCACGCCGGCGCGGTCGCCGCCGTATTTCGCGTCGCCGGCGATCGGGGTGTTCAGCGCCTGAGCCGCGTGGATGCGCAGCTGGTGCGTGCGGCCGGTCAGCGGGAACAATTCCAGCCAGCTGGCGCGGTTGGCCAGGCTGTCGGCCACCCGATACAATGTTATCGCGCGCTGGCCGGTGTCGGCGTCTATCGTCCGGCTGTCGCGTCCGCCGGCGGATTTTTTCGCCAGAGGCGCGTCGATTTTTCCCTGCGCGATTTTCGGCCTGCCGACGACGACGGCCCAATAGGCCTTGCGCGCGTCGCGCGACGCGAACGCTTTCGTCAGCTTTTCGGCGGCTTTGGCGTGGCGGGCCAGCAGCAGGACGCCGGATGTCTCCTTGTCCAGCCGGTGCACCAGCCGCGGCTTCTCCGGCGCGCCGAAGCGCAGCGCGTCCAGCATGCCGTCGATGTGGCGCTCGGTTTTCGTGCCGCCCTGGACGGCGATGCCGGCGGGCTTGTTCAGCGCGATGACATCATTGTCGCGATACAGGACGAGGCCCTGCATGAACGCGGCGTCCGCCTTGCTTAAATCGCGCGGCGCGTTTTCCTTTTCCGGCGCGTCCAGCGGCGGGATGCGCATCGCGTCGCCGGCGGCCAGGCGCTGGCCCGCGGTCGCCTTCGCGCCGTTGACGCGGATATTCTTGCCGCGCAGCAGGCGCTGCAGCCGCCCGTTTTTCAAATCGGGATAATGGCGCGCGAACCAGCGGTCCAGCCGGATGCCGTCGTCTTGCGGTGCGATTGTCTTTGTTTGAACGCCGGACATGTCTTCCCCTTTTCCTGGGGACATTTTAGCGGAAAGTCCGGACGGATTGCAAGGGAAAAAAACAAACATCTTGCAAAGCGGCGCGAAAAGACCTACACTATGCCGTGCAGGAGGAGCTCTATGAAAGTTTTATATATCACGGCCAACCCGAAGCAGGCGTCGGATTCGACATCCCTGACGATCGGCGGGGCCTTTATGGACGCGTATCGGGCGCATCATCCCGACGACGCGGTGACGACGCTGGATTTGTGCCGGTCGGACATCGCGCCGCTGACGCTGGCGGATTTGAGCAATATGGCCGACCCGGCCGGCGCGATGCAGCGGCACGCCCGGCAGTTCGCCGAATACGACAAATACATTATCGCGTCTCCGATGTGGAACCTGGGGATTCCGGCTGTTTTGAAGGCCTACATCGACCATATCATGGTGGCGGGCGTGTTGTTCAAGTACGGCGTCGGCGGCGTGCCGCGCGGCCTGCTGCAAGGCAAGAAGGCGTGCGTCATCCTGTCCCGCGGCGGAGTGTACCGCCCGTGGCCTTTGAGCCTGCTGGTGTATGACAAGAGGTATTTGAAGCGCATCCTGCGGTTCATCGGCATCCGCGATATTTCCTTCATCGTCGCCGAAGGGACGGAGCTGCACCGGGACAAGGTGGAGCAAATCCGCGCCCAAGGCATCCGGGAAGCGCAGGACATCGCATCCGAATTTTAATGCGCGGGCTTCTTGATTTTCGCCGCGTTTTTTGCTAGACTGGCCCCCGTAAGCGAAAGGAGCGGACATGCGATTTGTTTTATTGATGGCGGTTTTGTTGGCGGCGACGGCGGCCGGGGCGCAGGGGGCGCCGCTGACCATCCTGGGGACGTTCAGCCACTGGACGGCCTACACGCTGACCGATGCGGCGGGCAAAGTCTGCTATGTCGCCAGCGAGCCGAGCGCGACCGAAACCAAGGCCAAGGGCCGCGACGATGTGTTCCTGATGATCACGCACCGCCCGCAGAAAAACGAGTTCGACGTGTTGAGCATGAAGGCGGGCTACACCTATCAGAAAGGATCGCGCCCGACGATTAAAATCGACGCCAACCGCGTCCTTTCTTTGAAATCATACGAGGATTCGGCCTGGTCGCCGAACGCCGAAACGGACGGCAAGTTGATCGCCCAGATGAAAAAGGGCGGCAAGGCCGTCGTGTCCGGCACGTCCGTCCGCGGCACGAAGACGGCGGACACTTTCTCGCTGCGGGGGCTGACCAAGGCTTTGGAAGCGGCCGACAAAGCCTGTGAAAGAAAATAATGCAAGAGCTCATCGGCCTGTCGTTTGACGACCTCGCCGCGCGGCTGGCGGAACTGGGGGAGAAACCCTTCCGCGCCAAACAGCTGTGGCAGTGGATATACAACAAAGGCGCGACGGATTTTGCCAAAATGTCGTCGCTGGCGAAGCCTTTCCAGGCGACCCTCGCCGCGCATTTCACGCTGACGCACCCCGCAATCGTCGCCGAGCAGACCTCGGCCGACGGCACGCGCAAATGGCTGATGCGGTTCGCGGACGGCCAGTCCGTCGAGTGCGTCCATATTCCCGAAGAAGACCGCGGCGCCGTCTGCATTTCGACGCAGGTCGGGTGCCCGATGGGGTGCGCGTTCTGCCACACCGGCACCCAGCGGATGGCGCGCAACCTGACCGCCGGCGAAATCGTCGGGCAGTTCATGTCCGCGCGCGATTCCTACGGAGAATGGCCGACGCCGACGGACGAGACGCGGATGCTGTCCAACATCGTCGTGATGGGGATGGGCGAGCCGCTGCAAAACTTCGACAACCTGAAAACGGCGCTGAGAATCCTGATGGACGGCGACGGAATCGCCATCTCCAAGCGCAAGATAACCGTGTCCACCTGCGGCATCGCGGACAAGATTCCCGAGCTGGCCGACCTGGGCGTCAAGCTGGCGGTTTCGCTGCATGCGCCGAACGATGAAATCCGGAACCGGATCATGCCGGTCAATCGCAAATATCCGCTGAAAATCCTGATGGAAGCCTGCCGGGATTATCAGCGCCGGTGCGACCGCCGCCAGTTCATCACGATGGAATACCTGATGCTGAAAGGCATCAACGATTCGGTCGAGCATGCGCGCGAACTGATCAATCTTGTCAAAGGGCTGGAAGTCAAGGTGAACCTGATTCCGTTCCACGCGTGGGACGGGTGCGGGTTCGAGCCGGCCAGCAACAACGCGACGCACCGCTTTGCGCGCGTGCTGGACGAAGCGCACATCGCCGCGCCTATCCGCCGGTCGCGGGGGCAGGACATCATGGCCGCCTGCGGCCAGCTGAAATCCGACAAAACGGACGCGGGCCGGGGGGAATGATGCTTTACGAGGCCAAGGTTGTCGTTCCGGCCGACGCGATTGCGGATTTGGAAAACGCCCTGTCCGATCTGGCGTCCGCCGTTTTGACGCGCGCGATTGAAACGGGGGCGGACAAGGGCAAGTGGGAGGTGCAGGCGCTTTTCGAGCATAAGCCCGACCTGTCTGTCTTGCGCCGCATCCTGCCCGGCGCGCGCGTGGTGCCGCTGCCGGACAAAGACTGGCTGCGGGAATGCTACCGGAGCTTCAAGCCCCTGACCATCGGGCGGTTTTTCATTTATGGATCGCATGTGCACGAGGAGGTTCCCGCCGGGCTGATTCCGCTGAAAATCGATGCGGCGACGGCGTTCGGCACGGGCGAGCACCAGACGACGCGCGGGTGCTTGCAGGCGCTCGACGATTTGGATGTCGCGCCCGATAAAGTCCTGGATGTCGGGACGGGCTCCGGGATTCTGGCGATGGCGTATGCCAAGCGGTTCCGCCGCCCCGCGGACGCGACGGACATCGATGCGGAATCCGTCCGGGTCGCGGCCGAAAACGCGGCGGCCAACGGCGCCGGGGATCTGGTGCGCGTCTGGCAAAGCGCGGGATACGACGCGGTTCCGGGAACCTACGATTTGATTTTCTGCAACATTCTGGCGCGGCCGCTGACGGATATGGCGGCGGATTTGGCCGCGCGCCTGAACCCGGGCGGGCGGGCGATTCTGTCCGGATTCCTGACGCGGCAAGCGGCCTCCGTCCTGCGCGCGCATGAGCGGGCCGGCCTGGCGTTCGTCCGCCGGTATCGGGTCAAGGGATGGTCGACGCTGGTCGTCCAAAAACCAAAGCATTGACATCGCGCCGCCGTTTTGATATACTGCGCGCATGAAAACACTGATTGCGACGGGAACGATCGCGACGAACCGCAAGGCGAGATTCAATTACGAGATCCTGGATACGCTGGAAGCGGGCGTCGTTCTGACGGGCGGGGAGGTCAAGTCCCTGCGCGCCGGCCGCGCTGCGATCGGCGAGAGCTACGCGTCCGTCGAAAAGGGGGAGCTCTACCTGATCAACGCGCACATCGATGCGTATGACAAGGCCAAGGGCGGGTTCGTCGAGCAGACGGCGTCCCAGCCGCGCAAACTGCTCGTGCGGGCGAAGGAGATGAAAACGCTGCGCGCCGCGGTTCAGAAAAAAGGCCAGACGATTGTGCCGCTGGAATTGTATTTCAACGCGCGCGGGCTGGCGAAGGTGCGGCTGGCGGTCGCGCGCGGTAAGAACTTGGTCGACAAGCGCCAGGACATCAAAAAACGCGACTGGAACCTGGAAAAGCGCCGGGTCGTCGCATGGAAGAACAACCATAAAAAATAACCGGCGCGCAACGGGTGCCGCCGGTTATCGTGTGTATCCGAGAATTATCGGCCGTTGTTGTTTTGGTTGTGCGGGCCGAATGTCCGCGGTCTTTTCGCAAATGTGAAGTTTTCATCGTTGGCGATGGTCAGACCGGCTTGCTCCGCCGCCTGCTCCAAGCGCTCCTTGAAAGTCGTGTCCCAGATTTTTCCGAGCTCGATCTGCGTTTCGCCGCGATTGGCGATTTCCGCGCACATCTTGTCGAAGTATTCCTGATCCGGAATCGCATTGTTGACGCCGCTCAACGTCACGTTCTGCGGCGTTTTGTATTCGATGCGGGCATCCAGCTTTTCGACATCCCCGGATTTTTTGTAGAAATCGAACTTCAGCGTATCCGTTTTCGCCGTATATTCGCAAACCTTGTTTCCATCCGCGCGCTCCGGCCAGTTTAGCTTCCAGAATGCGGTAATCGGGTCATACTCCGGCGGCATTTTCTCTGCGCTTTCTCCGTCGTCACTTCCGCCCTTGCCGGTCGCGTTGCCCTGATTCAATTTGATTGGTTCTTCTTTTGGCGCTGGTGTGGGTTCTTCATTCGGCTTTTCCGGCGCGGGAGCAGGCTCGGGCTTGGGAGCAGGTTCTTCCTTCGACTTTTTCTCGGCCAATTCTTTAAGGCGCCGCCCCAATACCTCATTCGCCACCATCTCAATCAACTGATCATTCGCTGCGTCGTAGACGGCGCAATGGGCCCCTCGCTCCATATAGTAAAGATGACCAGTGCTATCGTAGGATCTGCATTCGCCTTTATCTTCTTTCCCGTGTTCGTAATAGCCGCGCACCAGCGGGTTTTTGCCGTCTTCTTTGAATATCGTGTAGTTTCCATGTATTCCCAGGCGGCCTCCGAGATTGACCATCTCAAAATCGGCGATAAGTTTTCCGCCGTCATAGGCCTGCATATGCGTCAAACCTTTGGCCCCATATTTCCCGTCTGTGTCTGTGAATATGGAGCGTTTCAAAGCTGTTGACGTCAAGCCCTTGTCCCCTCTTTTTAAAGCCATTTCCACTTCTTGAGCTGTCATATATTGCGCCATCTTTCCCTCCTTATGGTTGTAAAGATATAGACCCATTATACCACACTTTTGAAATTGCGCAAGCTTTTTCTGGGGGGCAGCGTCGCTTTTTTCAATTTTTTCTTGACTTGGGCCCGTTTTGGGAATATGAATGACATATTGTTATTTCTTTCCAAGGAATATCCATGTTGCTCCAATTGTTTGTCAACACGCTGATCGTCGGTTCCGGATACGGATTGATTGCGCTGGCTTTCCGGCTGATGTATTCCGTTTCGCCGTTTTTCAACCTGACCCTGGGATCGTTGATCGCCGTCGGGTCATACGCCACGTTCTACCTGTTCCCGACGCTGGGGGTCTGGGCGATGGTTCCGGTCGTCGCGCTGGTCGCCGTGCTGGCGTAGATGCTGGAAGCCCTGGCGTATAAGCCGATGCGGCTCCACGGCGCGTCGCCGATGATCCTGCTGGTCGTCAGCCTGGGGCTCTACACCGTTTTCGAGGCGACGATCAGCCTGATTTTCGGCGCGCAGTATTACACGCTCGGCAAAGCCCTGAACGCGCATCAGATCAACCTGGGCATCGCCACGATGCCCGTCATCCAGTTCGTGACGATCATCCTGTTTTTCGGCTTTTACATCGGGCTGCGGATTTTCCTGGAAAGGACTTTCATCGGCAAGCAGATCCGCGCCGTCCACGACTCGACAACTCTGGCGCACATCATCGGCATGCGGACGGACCGCATCATTTTGATCGTGTCCGTGATTGCGGGCGCGATTCTGGGGGTCTGCGGCATCCTGATCGGCTACGATGTCGGCATGGAGCCGACGATGGGGTTCAACTGGCTGTTCAAAGGGATGATTTCCGCGATTATCGGCGGCATGCGCAACCTGAAAGGCGCGTTCTGGGGAGCCTTGTTCCTGGCGTTCAGCGAGAATATCGCCGTCTGGATATTCGCCTCCGAGTGGCGCGATTTGATTTCGTTCATCATCTTCATCGGATTCCTGTATGTCCGCCCGCAGGGCATCTTCCAGAAAAAGGTCGGATTTTAGCTTCAACAAGGAGGAAAATATGAAAAAAATCATTTTAGCTGTCGCGGCCGTCGCCGTGGTCGGACTGGCCGTCTGGCGGCATCAGGTCATCACCCGCGCGCCGGAAACCGACAAGCCGATCGTCAAGATCGGCGTCCTGGCACCGCTGTCTGGCAATGTGGCGATCATGGGCAAGCCCGTCCGGGGCGCCATCGAGGTCGCGGCGGCCGATCTGAACGCGCGGGACAACCGGTATTTTTACCAGATCATTTTCGAAGACCACCTGAACGAGCCGATGCGGGCGGCGACGATCGTTAAAAAGCTTGTTTTCGTGGACAAGGTGGACGCTCTGATTTCCTTCAACGCGCCGCCGGGACACGTGGTCGCGCCGGTCGCCGAGGAGAACAAGATTCCGCATATCTCCCTGTGTTCGGACGCGAAAGTGGCCTCCGGAAAATACAATTTCATCAACTGGACGCAGCCGGAATCCGAAGCGCGGAAAATGACCGAGATGATTAAAAAGAAAGGCTATAAAAGCGTCGCCTTGGCCGTTTTGAACCATCAGGGCGCCCTGGCGATTTCGGATGCGCTGGTGTCCGAGCTGAACGCGGTCGGCATTCAAAACAGGACATGGACATTCAACGGCGGCGTCCGGAACTTCCGGATCGAGATTGAAAAGATGAAGCGGGCGATCGCTCCCGATTTGTATATGGTCCTGTTTTTCGATCCGGAGCTCACCCTTTTCATCCGGCAGCTGCGCGACAGCGGCGCCAAAACGGATGTGACGGGCATCGAAACATTCTCTATCTTTTCCAATCCGGCCGTTCTGTCCGAACTGGAAGGGGCGTGGTATGTCGACGCCGCGGAGGGCAGCGGCGAAACGATGGAGCGGATCAAGGCGCACAACAAGTCGGAAGCCACTTTTGATCTCGGAAACGGCTATGACAGCCTGATGATTCTGGCCAAGGCTTTCGAAGCCGCGCCGGACAAGGCCGGGGCGATCGACGTCCTGGCGGCGATGACGGAATACGACGGCCTTCTCGGACGCCTGACGCGCAAGGGCAATGTGTTCGATTCCGAGGCTGCCGTGAAGATCATCCGTGGCGGCAAGGCGGTTGTGGAGGAGGTTAAATGAAAAAAGTTGTTTTAGGTCTTGCGGCCGTCGTCATAGTCGGGCTGGCTGTCTGGCGGCATCAGGTCATCACCCGCGGGCCGGCGACCGAC
This sequence comes from Alphaproteobacteria bacterium, assembly GCA_028696805.1. Classification (GTDB taxonomy): domain Bacteria; phylum Pseudomonadota; class Alphaproteobacteria; order CAAHEQ01; family UBA3637; genus JAQVGI01. Next base: position 1,571 of record JAQVGI010000005.1, on the reverse strand, counting down.
AAACCGATCGTCAAGATCGGCATCGTTGCGCCGCTGTCCGGCAATCTCGCGATTATCGGACGCCCGGTGAAGGGAGCCTTGGAGGTCGCCTTTCAGGATGCGAATGCGCGGGGAGGAAAGTATTTCTATCAGCCGATTTTTGAGGACAACCAGTTCAGCCCGATGCGGACCGCAACCATTTTGAAAAAATTCGTTTTTGTCGACAAGGTGGATGCGATTCTGTCTCTCGGCTCCAATATCGGGCTTGTGACCGCGCCGGTCGCCGAGGAGAACAAAGTGCCGCATATTTCCTTGGCAACCGATCCGGCGATCGCCTCCGGCACATACAATTTCATCAACTGGACCACGCCGGAAACCGAAGCGCGCAAAGCGATGGAAATAATTTTGAAGAAAGGGTATAAGCGCATTGCCCTGATCGTCGCCAACCATCAGGGGCCGCTGGCCATGTCGGAGGCTTTGGTTTCGAAACTGAATGCGGCCGGCATTGTGAACAAAACGCTTGTTTCCAATCCCGGCATCCGGGATTTCCGGATCGACATCGAAAAATTGAAAAGATCCGTCAATCCGGATTTATATGTGATGCTTTTCTTCGATCCGGAACTCACCATTTTCATCAAGCAGCTGCGCGAAAGCGGCGCCAAAACGGATGTGACGGGCATCGAAACCTTCTCGATGGTCTCGTCGGACATTTTGTCCGCGCTGGAAGGGACATGGTGCATCGACGGCGCCGAAGCCGACAATGAAACGATGGACCGGATCAAAGCGCACAACAAATCGGACGCGACATACGCATTGGGGCAGAGCTACGACAGCGCGATGCTTTTGGTCAAGGCCTTCGAAACCGCGCCGGACAAGGCCGGGGCGATAGACATCCTGGCGGCTACGACGGAATACGACGGCATCGTCGGGCGCCTGACGCGCAAGGGGAACATATTCGATTCCGAGGCCGTTGTGAAAACCATCCGCGGTGGCAAGGCGGTGATAGGAGAGTAAACGGGGGCGGGCGAAAGGACGAGCATGTTGGAATTGAAAGAAATCTGTGCGGGGTATGACAGCAAGCGGCGCGTGATCCACGATGTCAGCGCCGTTGTCCGCGACCACGCCATCACGGTCATCATGGGGCCGAACGGCGCCGGGAAATCGACGCTGCTGAAAGTGATGTACGGGCTTTTGAAGCCGCAGAAAGGCGAGATTTTCCTGAACGGGAAAAAGATAGCGCCCAAGCCGGTCCGCCTGGTGGAATCCGGCATTTTCATGGTGCCGCAGGGTCGCCGCGTCTTCCCGAACATGAGCGTTTTGGAGAACATGGAGCTGGCGACGCATTTTTGGAAAGACCGCGCGCCGTTCGAACGCAAGCTGGGGGAGGTGCTGACCTACTTCCCGGATTTGAAGCCGCGGCTGGACGACCTGGCGGGGAACCTGTCCGGCGGCCAGCAGCAGATGGTGGATCTGGCGCGCATCCTGATCAACAACCCGAAGCTGGTGTTCCTGGACGAGCCGAGCATCGGCCTGTCGCCGAAGCTGATTCAGGACACATTCCGGCGGATACGCGGGATATGCGACGAAATGGA
>JAQVGI010000030.1 GCA_028696805.1 Alphaproteobacteria bacterium | reverse complement strand
GGCCGCGACGATCAAGGCCGCCAAGAAAATGGTCGAGAAGGAACGGCCCGAGGTGTGGGACATCCTGTCCGAGGTGATCCGCGAGCATCCGGTGCTGCTGAACCGCGCGCCGACGCTGCACCGCCTTGGCATCCAGGCGTTCGAGCCGGTGCTGATCGAGGGCAAGGCGATCCAGCTGCACCCGCTGGTCTGCACGGCGTTCAACGCGGACTTCGACGGCGACCAGATGGCCGTCCACGTGCCGCTGTCCGTCGAGGCCCAATTGGAGGCCCGCGTGCTGATGATGTCGACGAACAACATCCTGTCGCCGGCGTCCGGCAAGCCGATCATCGTGCCGTCCCAGGACATGATTCTGGGGCTGTATTACCTGTCCATGGAGCGCGACGGAGAGCCGGGCGAGGGCATGGTGTTCGCCGGCCCGCATGAAATCGAGCACGCGCTGTTCGATAAAAAGGTCAGCCTGCACGCCAGAATCAAGGTGCGCCTGACGATCATGGAAGACAACGGCACGAAGGTCACGCGCGTCGTGGAAACGACGCCCGGCCGCGTCCAGCTGTCCGGCGTCCTGCCCGATCATGCGAAGATTCCGTTCTCTCTGATCAACCGCCTGATCCGCAAGAAGGAGGTGACCGACATCATCGACGCCGTCTACCGCCACTGCGGCCAGAAGGAAACCTGCATCTTCGCCGACCGGATCATGGTGCTGGGCTTCAAGCAGGCCGCGCAGGCCGGCATCTCGTTCGGCAAGGACGACCTGATCATTCCGGAAGCCAAGAAGACGCTGCTGGCCGAAACGGAAAAGAAAACGAAAGAGTTCGAGCGGCAGTATCAGGACGGCCTGATCACGAAGCTGGAAAAATACAACAAAGTCGTCGACGCGTGGGCGGCCTGCACGGACGCCGTCGCGGACGCGATGATGAAGGGCATTTCCAAAACCGAGCCCGGCAAGCCCGTCAACGCGGTCTACATGATGGCGAACTCGGGCGCGCGCGGATCGGCGGCCCAGATGCGCCAGCTGGCCGGCATGCGCGGCCTGATGGCCAAGCCGTCCGGCGAAATCATCGAGACGCCGATCGTGTCCAACTTCAAGGAAGGGCTGTCCGTGATGGAATACTTCTCGTCCACGCACGGCGCGCGCAAAGGTTTGGCGGACACCGCTTTGAAAACGGCGAACGCCGGATACCTGACGCGGCGCCTGGTGGAGGGCGCGCAGGACGCGATCATCACGACGGAGGACTGCGGCACGACGCGCGGCATCACCGTTCAGCCGATCATCGAGGGCGGGGATGTCATCGCCTCGATCGGCGAGCGCATCCTGGGCCGCACGGCCGCCGAGGACATCAAGCACCCGGCGACGGGGGACGTCATCGTTTCCGTCGGCAAGCTGATCGACGAAGTGGATGTCGAAAAGATCGATGCCGCGGGCGTCGAATCCGTGTATATCCGCTCCGTTCTGACATGCGAGGCCGAATCCGGCGTCTGCGCGGCCTGCTACGGGCGCGATCTGGCGCGCGGCACGCCGGTGAACCTCGGCGAGGTGGTCGGCATCATCGCCGCCCAGTCCGTCGGCGAGCCCGGAACGCAGCTGACGATGCGGACATTCCACATCGGCGGCGCGGCGCAGCGCGGGGCCGAGCAATCCAGCGCCGTCGCGGCGATGGACGCCAAGATCAGGCTGAAAAACGCAGGCGTCATCCAAAACTCCGCCGGCGACCGCATCGTGCTGTCCCGGAACTGCGAGATCTCGCTGCTGGACGCGACCGGCCGCGAAAAAGCGCGCCACAAGGTGCCGTTCGGCGCGAAGCTGATGGTCGAAAACGGCCAGAAAGCGACGCGGGGGACGCGCCTGGCCGAATGGGATCCGTTCACGACGCCGATCGTCGCGGACAAAGCCGGCGTCATCCGGCACGAGGATCTGATCGACGGCGAAACCGTGCGCGAGAAAATCGACGAGGCGACCGGCCTGTCGTCCAAGGTGGTGACGGATTGGCGCCAGTCGTCTTCCAAGCACCAGCGCAAGCCGCATCTGGCCCTGACGGACGACCAGGGGAAGGTGCTGCGCTCGCAGAACGGCGCCGAGGAGCGCTACTACCTGTCCGCCGACGCGGTGATCGCCGTCGAAAACGGCCAGCGCGTGAAGCCCGGCGACGTCCTGGCCCGGTTCCCGCGCGAAAGTTCGAAAACGCGCGACATCACGGGCGGCTTGCCGCGCGTGGCGGAGCTGTTCGAAGCGCGCCGGCCGAAGGATGCCGCGATTATTTCCGAAATCGCCGGCCGCGTCGAACTGGGCGCCGATTTCAAATCCAAGCGCACCGTGATCGTCGTCGGCGACGCCGACGAGCGCGTCGAATACATCATCCCCAAAGGGCAGGCGATCGCCGTGCACGAAGGCGACTTCGTCCAGAAGGGCGACCTGATCGTCGAGGGCAACATGGTGCCGCACGACATCCTGCGCGTGCTGGGGGTCGAGGCGCTGGCGCACTACCTGATCAAGGAAATTCAGGCCGTCTACCGCCTGCAGGGCGTGCGCATCAACGACAAGCACATCGAGGTTATCGTGCGCCAGATGATGCAGAAGCTGGAAGTGGTGGACGCCGGCGACACGACGCTGGTTATCGGAGAGCAGGTCGAAAAAGACGAGCTGATCGCCGAAAACCTGAAAGCGACGCGCGCGGGCGGCCGCGAGGCGAAAGTCGCGCCGGTGCTGCTGGGCATCACGAAGGCCAGCCTGCAGACCGGGTCGTTCATCTCGGCGGCCTCGTTCCAGGAAACGACGCGCGTTCTGACGGACGCGGCCGTGGCGGGGCGGCGCGACAAGCTGAAAGGCTTGAAGGAGAACGTTATCGTCGGCCGCCTGATTCCGGCCGGGACGGGCGCCTACCTGAAACGCCTGAAAGCCATCGCCGCCGAGCGCGACCAGGAAATCATCGACGCGAAGAACAAAGAAACCGGAAACACGGCGGTTGCGTAATAAACCCCGCGTGGAAAAAAGATCCCCCGCCCGGCCGGCGGGGGATTTTTTCGCTTGACTTCCGGCGGAAAATCGGGTATACTCCCCCCGTCATTTCGTCAGAGATGATAATTCACAGACGAGGGTGCCCCGAAGGCGTGTTGCCTTTGCCGGCTTCCGGTGTGGACGGGTGTCCATGCTTTCCCCTTGTCGACGCACAACCGGAAAAAGAAAGGACACACATGACTCTTCCGACCCCCACGATGCGCCAGCTGATCGAATGCGGCGCGCACTTCGGGCACCACCAGCGCCGCTGGAACCCGAAAATGAAACCCTATATCTACGGCACCCGCGACAACATCCACATCATGGACCTGGGGCAGACCGTCCCGATGCTGATGCGCGCTTTGGAAGCCGTCCGCGAAGTGGCCGCCAAAGGCGGCAAGGTTCTGTTCGTCGGCACGAAGCCCAACGCGCAGGAGCCGATCGCCGAAGCGGCCGCGCGCTGCGGCCAGTTCTATGTGAACAAGCGCTGGCTGGGCGGCATGCTGACGAACTGGAAAACGATTTCGGCCAGCATCAAGCGCCTGAAGGAAATCGACAAGAAAACGGCCGAAAGCGGATTCGGCGGCCTGACCAAGAAGGAAAAGCTGGACATCGCGCGCGAACGCGAGAAATTGTTCGCATCGCTGGGCGGCATCCAAGACATGAACGGCCGGCCGGACATCGTGTTCGTCATCGATGTCCTGAAAGAGGAGCTGGCCGTCGCCGAGGCGCAGAAGCTGGGGATTCCGGTCGTCGCGATTTGCGATTCGAATGCGAATCCGGACGGCATCGCGTATCCGGTTCCGGCGAACGACGACGCGACGCGCGCGATTAAATTGTATTGCGACCTGATGGCCGGGGCCGTTCTGGACGGCATTCAGGCCGAGTTGACCGCCGCCGGCGTCGATGTCGGCGCCGCGACCGAGGCTCGGGCCCGGGCCGAATAAACGAATCCGGATATTCGGGAAAAAAGGCGGGCGGCGTCCGCCTTTTTTTATGCGATAAAAGGCTTGCAAACCGGCGGGAAATCTGGTAGAATGCAACCAATTTCCACACAACGCAACGAAAGGAAAAACAATGGAGATTTCAGCGGGACTCGTCAAGGAATTGCGCGAAAAAACGGGCGCCGGAATGATGGAGTGCAAGAAGGCGCTGGCCGAGGTCGGCGGCGATTTGGAAAAAGCAATCGACTTCCTGCGCAAGAAAGGCCTGTCCGTCGCCGAGAAAAAGGCCGGCCGCGTCGCGAACCAGGGGCTGGTCGGCTTGTCCGTTTCCGGAACGGAAGGCGTTTTGGTCGAGCTGAACTCGGAAACGGACTTCGTCGCGAAGAACACGGAGTTTCAAAACTTTTTGACGGATGTCTTGTCCGCGGCGCTGGCCCAAAAAGGCGATCTGGACAAAATCAAGGCCGCGCCGCTGGGCGGAAAGAGCGTCGAGCTGACGCTGGTGGATCTGATCGCCCGAATCGGCGAGAATATGAACCTGCGCCGTGCCGCGCATGTGTCTGTCGGCACCGGCGTCGTCGTGCCGTATGTGCACACGGCGACAACACCGAACCTTGGTAAAATCGGCGTTCTGGTGGCTTTGGAATCGGCGGCGCCGGCGGACAAGCTGACGGAATTGGGCAAGAAGCTGGCGATGCATATCGCGGCGGCCAACCCGCGGTTTTTGAACATCGCATCCGTCGACGCGGACACATTGGCGCGCGAGAAAGCGATTTACGAGGAGCAGGCGAAAGCCAGCGGCAAGCCGGCGAACATCATCGAGAAAATGGTCGAGGGGCGCCTCCGCAAGTTCTACGAGGAAATCGTCGTGCATGAGCAGGCGTTCATCATGGATCCGGACAAGAAGGTCAAGGACATCATCGCCTCCGCCGAAAAAGAGCTGGGCGCGCCGGTTGTGCTGAAAGCATTCGCGCGCTATGGCCTGGGCGAGGGGATCGAGAAAAAGGCCGAGGATTTCGCAGAGGAAGTCAAGAAGCAGATTTCCTGATGATTGGAAACAGCAAAAAGCGCGGAGGCAATTCATGGATTTCAACGCAATCAAAGACAATTTCAAGACGCACCTGGCCAAAACGGAAGAATCGTTGAAGCGCGAGTTCACGACGATTCGCACCGGCCGCGCGAATCCGGCGCTGCTGGACGGCGTGCGGGTCGAGGCCTACGGGTCGCTGGTGCCGCTCAACCAGGTCGGCAACGTCAATGTGCCCGAGCCGCGGATGCTGTCCGTTTCGGTGTGGGACAAAAGCCTGATCCGCAAGGTGGAGCAGGCGATACAGGAGGCCGGGCTCGGCCTGAACCCGATGAACGACGGCACGATCATCCGGCTGCCGATTCCGCCGCTGTCCGAGGAGCGCCGGCTCGAGCTGGTCAAGCTGGCCGGCCGCTACACTGAGGACGCGCGGGTGGCCGCCCGCAATGTGCGCCGCGAGGCGATGGACGCGCTGAAAGAGCTGAAATCGAAAAACGTCATTTCCGAAGACGACCAGAAGCGGCACGAGAAAGAATTGCAGGACATCATGGACGCCTGCATGAAGTCGTTCGACGACCATTTGAAGGTCAAGGAAACCGAAATCAAGCAGGTGTGATCGACGACGATGACCCAAGATAAAACCGACAGAACAACGCCCGCCCACGTGGCCTTCATCATGGACGGCAACGGGCGGTGGGCGCAGGCCAGGGGGCTGCCGCGCGCGGCCGGCCACCAAAAAGGCGCCGAGGCGGTGCACGCCGTTTTGCGGCACGCGCAGAAAATCGGCGTCCGGTATGTGACGCTGTATGCCTTTTCGTCGGGGAACTGGAACCGCCCGCCCGAGGAGGTGGACAACCTGATGGGCCTGTTCCGGCAGTATCTGAAAAGCGATGTGAAGGAGCTGATCAAGAAAAAGGTGCGCGTGCGGTTCCTGGGGGACAAGGAGCGCTTCGACCCCGACATCCGCGACAAGATGAAGGAAATCGAGCGCGACACGGCGGCGTTCGAGGATTTCCACGTGGCGATCGCGATGAACTACGGCGCGCGCGAGGACATCGTCGCGGCCGTCAAGCGGATCGCGATGGACATCTTCGACAAGCAGTATCTGGTCTCCGCGATCGACGAGCAGCGCATTTCGGATTCCCTGTCCACCAGCGGGTTTCCGGATCCGGACCTGATCATCCGCACCAGCGGCGAGCAGCGTCTGAGCAATTTCCTGCTGTGGGAGGCGGCCTACGCCGAGTTCTATTTCACGCCCGTTTTCTGGCCGGATTTCAACGAGCACGACCTGGACGCCGCGGTCGAGGCGTATGCGCGCCGCGACCGGCGGTTCGGGAAAGTGGCGCGCGGATAGGCAAGCCGTCATCGATCTGTCATGTTTTGCCCTTGACTTCGCTGAAAAAAAATGCGAAAATCAATCGTCTGATTTTGAAAGGGATTCCCATGTCTTTAAATATGGCTTTGCGCATTGTGTCCTCTTTGATTCTGGCGCCGATCGTTTTGTGCGCCATCTGGTTCGGGAAGCTGGTCTACGAGGATTTCGGCATTCCGCTTTACAGCATCCTGCTGGCCGTGTTCGGCGCCGGGCTGGCGTGGGAGTGGGAAACGATGTTCCGCAAGACGTTTTCGTCGCGCGGGCTGATCATCGCGCTGACCGCCTTCCTGGCCGCGTTCATCAGCGAGGGCAACCCGACGTTCGTGCTGTGGCTGATCCTGCTGGGCACGGCGGCCGTGATGTGGAAGACCGACGGCGATGTCAAGTTCGCGCTGGGCGTGCCGTATATCTGCCTGCCGGTGCTGTCGCTGGGGTATATCTACTATGTCAACGACGCGATCAGCCGCGAAATCGTGCTGTGGCTGTTCTTCGTCGTCTGGGCGACCGACATCGGCGGCCTGATGGTCGGCTCGACGCTCAAAGGGCCGAAGCTGGCGCCGCGCATCAGCCCGAAAAAGACATGGTCGGGATTCATCGGCGCGATCCTGTTCGCCATCGCGGTCGCGTATGTGTTCGTGCTGTATTTGAAAGCCAACAGCCTGGTGCCGCCGGCCGCGCCGTATGCCGTCCATCTGACGCGGGTGCTGCTGATCTCCGCGCTCGTGCTGTCCGTCGTTTCCCAGATCGGGGATCTGTTTGAATCCGGCATCAAGCGGAAGCTGGGCCTGAAAGATTCCAGCAACCTGATCCCCGGACACGGGGGCCTGTTCGACCGCGTCGACGGGCTGCTGTTCGCGTCCGTCGTCGCCGCCGCGTGGCTGTATGCCGTCAACAACGGGTGTTTCTTCAGATGATTTATTTGCTGGCATTTATCCTGGTTCTGTCGATCGTCGTCGTGATTCACGAGGGTGGCCATTTCGTCGTCGCGCGCCTGTGCGGCGTGCAGGTGACGGATTTTTCGCTGGGCTTCGGGCGCGAATTGATCGCCTGGACGGACAGAAAGGGCACGCGGTGGAAGGTCTGCCTGTTCCCGCTGGGCGGGTATGTCAAGATGCTGGGGGATAGCGACGCCGCCAGCGGCAAGGCCTCCGCGGACAGCCTGACCACCGAGCAGAAAAAGCGCGCCTTCGCGACCCAGCCGGTTCCGAAGCGGATGGCAATCGTCGCGGCCGGCCCGGCGATGAATTACATTTTCGCGATTATGCTGCTGTCCGGCATTTTCTATTTCGCCGGCGACATCCGCATTCCGCCCGTCATCGGCCAGGTCGCCGCGGATTCCGTCGCCGCTCGCGCCGGATTGATGCCGCAGGACAAGATCGTCGCGATCAACGGCAAGGCCATCGATGATTTCTCGGACATCCAGCGCGCGGTGCGTTTGACGGAATTCGGCAAGCCGCTGACAATCCGCGTGGAGCGCGCGGGCGCGCCTGTTATGGTGGCGGCGCAGCCGGACTATGCCCAAAAAGGCACGCCGCGGCTCGGCATCACATCCCAGCCGGACATCGTCGTCGTCGACAAGGACTTCGGCATCGGGCAATCCGTTGCGAAAGCGGCGCGGGACGTGTGGTGGATGACGCGCGACACGTTGTTTTACTTGAAGCAAATCATCACGAACCAGCGCTCGCCCGAGGATATGCGCGGCCCGCTCGGCATCGCCGAGGCGTCCGGCGACGCGCTGCGCGGCGGGTTTTTGAGCCTGCTGGTCTTCCTGGTGCAGATTTCGGTCGCCGTCGGGTTCATGAACCTGCTGCCGATACCGCTGCTGGACGGCGGGCATTTGGCTTTCTATCTGGTGGAGGGCGCGCGCGGCAAGGCGCTGTCCGAAAAGACGCAGGGCGCGCTGCTGTGGGGCGGCGTGTCGTTCCTGCTGGCTGTCGTGGCCTGGACGTTCTTCCTGGACGTGCCGCGCATTGTGCAAAGGATTTTCGGATGAGGAAAGTTTTATTTTTATGCGTGATGGCGGCGGCGCTCGCCGCGCGGGCGGACGTTTTGAAATCAGTCGCGATCGACGGGACGAAGCGCATCGAGAACGCGACCATCCGCGCATATGTCGACATCGCGGACGGGCAGCAGGTCACGGATGCGGATCTGGACGCCGCGACGAAGGCGCTGTTCGCGACGGGGCTGTTTTCGGATGTCAGCGCGAAGATGGACAAGGGCGTTCTGAAAATCGCCGTCAAGGAAAACCCGATCGTCTACCAGGTTTATTTCGAGGGCAACAAGGCGCTGGACGAGGAAGCCCTGAAAAGCGAGACGCAGCTGAAGCCGCGGATGGTCTACACCGAGCGGAAAATCCAGTCGGATGTCGGGCGGCTGCTGGAAGTCTACAAGCGCAACGGCCGGTTCGCGGCGCGCGTCGTCCCGAAAATCATCAGGAAAGACCAGAACCGCGTCGACATCGTCTATGAAATCGACGAGGGCGACAAGGCCTATGTGCGCGTCCTGAACATCGTCGGCGCGAAGGCCTTTTCGACGGACACGCTGAAAGACAAAATGCTGACGCGCGAGAAGGCGTGGTACCGGTTCCTGTCGTCGACGGACACCTACGATCCCGACCGGCTGAATTACGACCAGGAGCTGCTGCGCCGGTTTTATTTGCAGGAAGGCTACGCCGATTTCAAGGTGGAGAGCGCGCTGGCGGAATTGCTGCCCGACAAGACGGGCTTCATGATCACGATCAAATTGGACGAGGGTCCGCGCTACCGGATGGGCGCGCCCGACATCGAGGTGTCGCTGCCGGATTTCAAGGACGAGGCGTCCCTCGCGCAACTCGTCGACTTCCGCGCCGGCGACCGGTTCGACATCGTTGCGGTCGAACGCTCTGTCGACGCGATGGTCAGGCAGCTGGCGGACGCCGGGTATGCATTCGTGAACGTGGCGCCGGACATGAAGAAGGACGCCGACGCCAAAATCGTCTCGGTCGTCTTCCGCGTGTCCGAGGGGCGGAAGGTCATGATCCGCAAAATCAACATCGCCGGCAATTCGCGGACGCTAGACAAGGTGATCCGCCGCGAGTTCCGGATCAAGGAAGGGGACGCCTTCAACGCGTCGCTGCTGCGCCGGTCCAAGCAGCGCGTCGAGGATCTGGATTTCTTCAGCAAGGTGGATTTGCAGACGAATCCCGCCGCGGGCAACGCCTCCCAGATGGACGTCCTGATGGATGTGCGCGAAAAATCGACGGGCGCCTTCAACATCGGCGTCGGGTGGTCGTCGTACAACGGCCTGATGACGGACATCGGCGTCGTCGAGCGGAACATCCTGGGCACCGGCAATATGGCGAGCGTCAACATGATGATCTCGGAGCAGGAGGACCAGTTCTCCATCGGCCTCACGGATCCGTATTTCATGGACAAGGATTTGTCGGCCGGCGTCGACGCGTTCCACACGACGCGCGACAACACGGACTATTCGTCCTACAAGTACCAAACGAGCGGCGCGGCCGTCCGCTTCGGGTGGAACTACACCGACCGGCTGGGGCAGTCCGCGCGCTACACGCTGCGCCAGGACGAGATCCACAGCATCCAGTCCGGCGCCTCCAAATACATTTGGGAGCAGGCCGGCAAGACATGGGTGTCGATGGTCGGCCAGCAGCTGGCCTATGACCGGCGCGACAGCAAGATCAACACGACGGAAGGCTATTACCTGTCGTTCGGCACGGATGTCGCCGGCCTGGGCGGGGACGTGCGGTTCCTGCGGTACAGCGCGACAGGCATCAAATACTATCCGGTCGCGGACGATGTCGTCTTCTCGCTGCGCGCGGACGCCAGCCACATCGTCGGGCTGGGCGGCAAGGACATCCGGATGACGGACAGGTATTTTCTGGGCGATTTCTCGCTGCGCGGGTTCGAATACGGCGGCACCGGCGCGCGGGACAAGGCGTCCGACGACGCGCTGGGCGGCAACTGGTTCGCCAGCGGATCCGCCGAGCTGTCCTTCCCGCTGGGGCTGCCGAAGGAGCTGGGCATCAACGGCAAGGTGTTCGGAGATGTCGGCGTCGTCGGCAAGCCGGACAATTTCGACTCGGCCGAAATGTATTACTCGAACAAGCCGCGGGTGGCCGTCGGGACGGGGATTTTGTGGAAGTCGCCGATGGGCGTCATCAACCTGGATTTCTCCTGGCCGGTGGTCAAGGATACGCATGACAAGACGAAAGTGTTCCGTCTGAACTTTGGGAAAGGATTTTAAGAATGAAAAAAACAGGAATGATAAAAACGATTCTCCTTATCGCCGGCATTGCGGCCGTCGGCGCGGCGTGCTGCTGGTTCGGCTGCGGGCGCGGCGCCGGCGTCGTCAGCATGGCGCGCGTGAAAGCCGAGGCGGACGTCTACAAGACGATCGTCTCGAAGCAGGGTGCCTATGAAACGGAATTGAAGCAGCGTGTTCAGGCGGAATTCGAGAAATTGCAGCAGGCGGATAAAAAGCTGTCCGACGCGCGCAAGAAATTGTCCGACAGCGCCTACCGCGCGAAAGCGGCGGACTTGCAGAAGCAGGTCGGCGCGCTGCAGGCGCGGCTGCAGACGGAGATGCGGCAGATCGCCTTCGCGTCGCAGGTCGCCGTATCGCAGGCGCAGAAGGATATCGAGGATTGTACTTTTACCCGAACGATGTTGTACAAAAAGCAAAAAAAGTGAAACCTTCAGAT
>JAQVGI010000004.1 GCA_028696805.1 Alphaproteobacteria bacterium | reverse complement strand
AGAGCCCTGACCCGCGTCCTTCTGCCATTTTCCGCTTGGGCAAGCCGTGCAGGAAGACGACCCGGCCGCCGCATAATATCCCGCCGTGCATTGCGTCTTCGCGGATCCGCCCGGGCAGGCGTATCCCGTTTGGCATCTCGTGCATGCCGTCGCCGTCGCGCTGGCCCTGTAATACCCGCTATTGCAAACGAAAGTCGTATTTCCGGTTCCGGCGCAGGTTGCATTGGACGGACAGTTGTCGCAGGAGCTCTGCCTCGCATCCTTCTGCCACTTGCCGCCCGGACAAGGCGTGCAAGAAGAGGCCCCGGACGCCGCATAATACCCGGCGGTGCATTGCGTCCGCGTCGAGCCGCCCGGACAGGCGTATCCCGCTTGGCACTTCGTGCATCCCGTTTCGGCCGTATTGGTATAATATCCGGGATTGCAGGTAAACGAGACCGCAGTACACGTCGCGTTGGACGGGCAGTTGTCGCAGGAGGTATTGCTATCCTTGTAATATCCGGGATTGCAGGTAAACGAGACCGCAGTACACGTCGCGCCGGACGGGCACTTGCGGCAGGAGGTATTGCTATCCTTGTAATATTCGGTATCGCAGGCGAACACGATGCCATTGCATGTCGAATGGGACGGACATGTCGTGCAAACGCCATTCTGCTGGTAGAATCCTGCGCCGCATGAAACGTTCGTTATGCTCGTGCTGTCGCAGATCATCCTGTTCGGCTGCGGCAGGCAGTTCAAGTCATTGTCAACATGGCGACTGAAAATACCGGAGACGCCGTCCGCGCTGGTTTGCGTAAAGTAGCCGCCTCCGGTCGCGATAAAGCCCAATATCGGGTTTTTAGATAATCCGACACTATAAGCTCTCAGGTTGCCGCACTGGGATTTCATCCAAACCATCTTGCTGCGGGCATCTCCCCTGTTTTCCAAACCATCCGAAAAAACGATCAGAATAGGTCTGTGCCCCTGTGCGTATGTATTGCTCCACGCCACATCCAGCCCGCAGGAAATGCAGGTAACTCCGTAGTGGCCCATTCCACTGACAGCTTGTTCAATCTCAAGAACAGAATGATTTCCATAGGAGAGCTTGGTGGATGCCGAATCCGTGAAAGCATAAACCCCCACTTTCATCTTTGCCGGCAACTTGGCAAGAGCGCCTTTGATGGCATTTTTGACTTTCGTCAACTTCCCGCTCTGCGACATTGATCCGGAGTTATCGATGATGAACGCAACGCCGTCATATTTATGCTCGCAGTAGCCGAGCGGCACGCACCGGCGATTTGCTTCGTCGTAATAGTTCGCGTTCGGAATACCGGAAACCTTCGCACAGCAAACCTTGTTTCCATCCGCCCGGGCAACAGCCTCTTCGTCCGCACGGCAGCACCGCGCCGCCAAGGTTGCCGGCTCGGCGCCCATCACGATATTCCCCTGCGCATCCACGGGACAGCAGACGCCCGCCTCGGACGGCTTCATGTCGACCGGACACACGCACGCGCAGCTACCGCTATCCAGCCGCGTTTTGCCGTCCGCGCGGTTGGCGCAGCTCAAAGAACATCCCGAGCATTGGCAGTTTTCATCTTTTTTCCGGCCTTCCGGACATTCGATCTCCGGATCGCACGCGCACGCGCATTTCGCCGCATCCAAAAACGTCTTGCCGTCGGTGTTCTTCGAACAATCCAGCAGGCACCGGCATTTGCAAGCCGCATCTTTTTGCAAATTTCCCGGGCAGACGACAGCTGGGTCGCAAACACAATCGCAATCGCCCCCCTCTATCTGATCCTCCGAACAGGTAACGGGCGGATCGCAGACGCAATCGCAGTCCGCATTCTTTTTCTTGTCCGCAGGGCATGTTATGCCCGGGTCGCACACGCACTTTTCATTCGCCGCGTCCCAAACAATTTTCGGATCGGCGCATGTGATGCATTTATTCCCCGAGGTCAGGTAGACATGCGGGACTGCCGGGCATGCGCAGGTGTCCGGATCCGCGCCTGTCGGCGTTGTGTCGGGATCGCAGACACATTCGTTCTTCGCTTCGTCATGATATGTCTTCGGCGACGGACAGACGCATGCGCCGGCCGTCAATTCGGACTGCGGCGGCTCGCACTCGCATTTTCCCGTCGCGCTGTCATACATGCTGTTGGGCTCGGGGCATTTGCAGGTGCATAATCCGTTGTCTTCGAGAACGCGGAACTGCTCGCTTTCCCTTTTATTCTCATAGTCATAGTAGCACGGCTCGGTCAAATCGCATTCGCTGGAAGGAATAAAAGAAGAACCCTCCGCCCATCCGAACACGAAGCTCATTGTTATCTGGCGCGGCTTGTCATTTTCATCGTAGCAAACGCTTGTATCGAAGTTATTGACGATTTTCTCATCGACGACATACTGATCCGGCGCGTCCCAGCGGCGCTTTAAAATCTGCGCGCACACATCTCCCGGAATATTCTCGACCGTCACATAGAACCCCGTGTCGTCCGACAGCCGGCTGCGGACCCAGCCGTAATCCAGGATTTTGCCGCTCGCATCCGTAAAGGTTTTGTTCGTCTCCCATGACACCAGCGCGGACGTCCGCTCGACATTGGCCGTCCCGATGATTTCGGTCGCATGATGATACTGGACCGCATACCGATAGCCCAGAAGCGTCAGGATGGACAAAAACGCCATAATCGCCAGGACGCTGAATATCTCGAACATCGTCCGCCCGGATTCGAATGACCGCCGCGCCCGACAAGAAAACCGATGATGGAATGACATGGACATGGAACAGCCCCCTCGCAATTAAGATATTCCCTATCCTATGCCGTTCGATTTCAAAAATCAAGGGTTTTTTGAAAAAAAATGGGAAGCGCGTCAGGCGGGAGGAATGGTGGGCGTTTCTTTGCAAAACTCGAAATGGATATACAAAACGGGGGTTCATACCTCAAATCTCCATAATCGTGCTCCCTATTATACACACATCTTATTGAAAAACCAAAAGAACAGAGCCGACACAGGCTCCATCCTTTATTGTAATAACTCTTCCACGCGCTATTTTTTTATTTGCCAAGCACCTCCTCGCTTACTCCCAATCCGGATGATTTCCCCTTTTTCCTTTAATAATTGGAGCGAATACTCTGTTGCTTTGACCGACACACCCAGCGCATGACTTAAGCTTCTAAGACTTAGATTAGGACTTTTTTCAACAATCTGCAATATTTTTTTTTGAATTTCTTCCGTATTTTTTTTCCGGATAAATGGATTCCTAGAATTTGGGATTTTTTTAAATCCAAAATAGCATCTTATTCTATCATAAGATGTCAATATTTGTAAGAATTCATAGGCATTAATCACACTTTTACGATAAAGCCAATGTTTAGGTTTATAATGATTTTTCAAGCCCAAAGTAATTGCAATATATTTACTTGTGCTAATTGGATGTTCAATTCGTAGCATTTTCAACACCTGTTTAGTTAATTTTTGATCGTTATTTAAACCTGAATTATCAGCATCTTTTGGGTCCCAATCTGGGTACATATATGTATTCGACATTTAATTTTTCCTTTGTTATAATTATCAATAAGACTTGCGGGTTTAGAACACACGCAATTGCATATTCAATTTATAAACAGGAATAGCAAGTTAATAAGTCGGATTATTGAAAATAAAGGAGAAATTATGGACTTGTTCAACAAAAATGGTAAAAAAAAGGCGGCGGTTTACATCCGTATGTCCACAGAACACCAAAAATACTCTCCAGAAAATCAAATGGCGGCAATTCGAGTCTATGTGGAAAGTTCGTTTTGATACCTCATTAAATCCTGATATTACAGTAGCCGTCAGAATGGACAGCGTAAATAAAACGGCTTATGACTACTATCTACTTCCCTCTTTGGATTTTAAAACGAATGATTTAAAACTGAAAGAAAGCAATCAAGACCTGATAGACTCCTATCGGTATGACAATTTAAATTATCTATTAGAATTATCTAAAATTATTCAATTAAGGGAGGTAGCATAGATAATGTCTCAAACAAAAGAATTACAAATGATTGAAACATCAAAAATATTCATTTTAAATCCACGAGATCGAAATGAACTCATTAGAAGAGAAATCACGCAAAACATAGAGGAAGTAGGACTTAAACGTCCTATCACGGTTTGCAAAAAAGAAAAACCTGTTGATGGATACGAATACGACCTTGTGTGTGGACAAGGCCGACTAGAGGCTTATTTGGCCAACGGAGAAAAAGAAATTCCAGCCATTATAACAAATGTTACCCAAGAAGATGCTTTGATTATGAGTTTAGTTGAAAATATAGCTAGGCGTCACTATAATCCAGCCGAATTACTTCAAGGAATTAAACGCCTAAAGGATCATGGTTACACAACCCAAGAAATTTCAGAAAAAACAGGACTAAGTAGAGAATATACAGCTCAAATAGGTATTTTATTGGATAAAGGTGAGACAAGATTAATTGATGCGGTTGAAAAACAAAAAATTCCAATTAATACCGCTATAAAAATAGCACAAGCAAGCGATACAGAGATTCGTGAAATACTTCAAGATGCCTATGAACGAAATATTCTGAGAGGAAAAAATTTAAGTTTTATGCAAAAATTAATAGAACTCCGAAAGCGCAATGGAAAATCTTTAACTAGCCGCGGCGGCAAAAAACTTTCAGTTACCGACTTAAACAAAATTTTTCAAAAAGAAATTGAAAAAAGAAAACTTCTTATTAATAAAGCCAACAATGCCCAACAAGCTCTTGTTTCCCTAGTTCATGGATTCAAGGTTTTATACAGAAATAATAACTTCCGGACACTTTTACGAGCTGAAAAATTAGAAGCAATTCCAAAATGTTTAATTGATAGGATCGAAAACAATGAGTAATTTAAAAGTTGCATTTAAAAATCAAATTATTGAACTTCCCATTAGTCAAATTCAATACAGTAAGAAAATTTTAGAAACAATAAATTTAAATAGTAAATTTAAGGTTATTTTAGAATCTATCAAATCGGTTGGAATTATTGAACCTCCCATGGTATATGAAAATGAAGGGATTTACACTTTGGTTGACGGCCATCTAAGGGTTGAAGCTCTAAAAATATTAGGAGAAACAACCGTTCAATGTTTATTGGCAAAAGATGATGAAACATTTACATATAATAAGCACATCAATCGAATGGCCAACGTTCAGGAACATCGAATGATTATGAAGGCTATTGAAAAAGGAGCTTCAGCAGAAAAAATTGCAAAAGCATTAAATATCGAGGTATCAAGCATTATCAGAAAAAAATCTCTTCTTGATGGTATTTGCCCAGCCGCTATAGAATTATTAAAAGATAAAGTAATTAATAAACAAGTTTTTGATTACTTAAAGCGTATGACTCCTGAACGCCAAATAGAGGCTCTAAGCTATATGGCCAGTAGCTCTGATTACTCGGCAAAATTTGCACGGGCTATTTGGCTTGGCAGTTCGGATAATCAATTAATTAATCCTATTCGCAAAGCAAGACAAACCAGCACAGAAGAAACATCTAAATTAGAAAACGAAGTTTCACGATTGCAAAAGGAATACCATCTAATGGAGGATGACTATGGTAAAAATGTCGGTGATCTAACCGTCATCAAAGCATATTTGCATCAGCTTTTTCAAAATGCTGAAATTAATAAATTTATTAAAGAAAATGAGACAGATATATACCAACGTTTTGAACGAATTGTAGAAATGGATAGCCTCTTATGAATAAAAAATTCATACCAGATGAAAAATTTGATAAAAAATTAAAAAAACTTTTTCACTCTGACAAAACTCTTCGGCAAATTTGCAAAAAATTAAATATATCTAAAAGCCTTTTGTATCGTGAAATTCATCGTCTTAATTTAAAACGACTGCCTAGGGTTCACTATAAATTTATAAGCGCTTATAAAATATTAGAATTAAAAAAATCCGGACTTTCATATTCAAAAATTGCCGAAAAATTAAATGTTCATCCAGGCACGCTCCTTTCTAGGAGAAGAAATTTGGGCATTTATGATTGGGAAAGCTATGATAGTCTTCGTTATAAAAATGTACCAAATCATCAAAGTAAACCTAACATTCTATCATTTCCCATTGATTCTTCCAGCTGTCTAACCAAACACTCGAAAGAAATCGAAAAATTATTAAATTCAGGTATGTCAAAAATAAAAATTGCCAGAAAATTCAACGTTGCACTGTCTACACTTTGGAGATTTTTATATTTAAAAAAGATAAATATTCCTGTCTCTCGAAAATTAGATGGAAAAGAAGAAAAGATCATTCGTCTTTTTAATGCAGGGATGTCTTTCGAAAACATGGCTCTTGAATTAAAATGCCACTCAGATACACTTTCAAGAAAAATAAAAAAGATGGGGCTTACAAGAAAAACGCCTCGACAGGTAAGCCAACTAGATAAACATAAAGAAAAAATAGAAAAATTGTTCAATGATGGATTTACCTATATTCAGATTGCAGAGATATTTAGAGTCCACCCATCAACCATGATGGATAAAATACGACAACTGAATTTAATAAAAGGTCCACGAATTGAGCGCTGTGATTCTGCAACATATGGAAAAACAAATAAAATTCTAGAATTGCGTGCTCAAGGATTAACATTTCATGAAATGAGTAAAATTTTGGGAATAAAAGAGAATGCAATTGCTGGCAGATACCGGATATTAGTCAAAAAAGGCGTTTTAAACGAGAAGTAAATTTTATGTTGCTATTTGAAATAAGTTCATATATAATCTCTTCATGAAAAAATCCAATCTATAAGGAGATTTATGATGCCTAAAGTATCTATCGTTATGCCCATTTATGGTGTAGAAAAATATTTATGTCAATGCGTTGATAGTATTTTATCTCAAACACTTCAAGATATTGAGATTATCTTGGTTGACGATGGTTCTAAGGATAAATGTCCTGAAATTTGTGATGAATATGCGAAGAAGGATTCTCGAATCACCGTCATTCACAAAGAAAATTCAGGTTATGGACATTCTATTAATATCGGAATAGAAAAAGCACAAGCAGAATATATCGGTATTATCGATTCAGATGATTGGATAGAAACAGACATGTTTGAAACTCTCTATCAACATGCCGTAAAAAGCGGTGCAGATTTCGTAAAATCTGACTTTTTTAAATATCAAGGGCTTAAAAATAAAAACCAAAAAGCAGATATTATTCCTTCCGATATTGCCAATTCCACTATAAAACCAACAAACAATCTTTTGGCAATGAACATTGGCCCCTCAATTTGGACAGGATTGTATAAAAAAGAGTTCCTAATTAAAAATAATATCCAATTGTTAGAAACGCCTGGGGCATCTTATCAGGATACAGGCTTTCATTTTAAAACACTGTTGGCTTCAGAAAAAACTTATTTTACAGATAAACCCCTGTACCACTATAGAACGGATAATGCGGGTTCTTCCGTCAAAGATACGAAAAAAATCTTCTGCGTTTGTGATGAATGGCAAAGCATTTTTAAATGGGCAGAAGAGCAAGGCATTTTTAATTCTGTTTCCGGATTACTTTGTGCTTTAAGATTTAACACATATATGTGGAATTTTAAGAGATTATCTGGAAAAATACAAAGACAATTTTTAAAGCGCTTTTCCGAAGAGTTTAAAGAACTTTATAATCAAGGACTCATAAAAAAAGATTGTTTCAAGAAAAAGAACTATAAACGACTTATGTCTATTATGTTTCATCCTATCGGATTTCTATTTCTGTATAAATTAAAACATTTTCCAAATAGATTATTGAAGAGAATCAAAAGATAATATCTTGTAAATAAAGGCATTGTCCCTTTTTCGTGGAACAAGAATAACATCAGAACATAAATAAAAAAATCAAAAAGGATACTAATATAATGGTTAAAAATTTAATTGTCGGTTGTGGTTTTTCAGGTGCGACCCTTGCCCATAAAATTGCAACAGAATTGAACGAAGAAGTCGTTGTTATTGATGCAAAAAATCACATTGGCGGCAATTGTTATGATTACTATGATCATAACGGTATTTGCATTCATCAATACGGCACACATATTTTTCATACGAACTTGAAAAATGTTTGGGATTTTGTGTCTCAGTTCACCAAATGGAATCCGTATATGCATACGGTTAAAGGCCTGATTGACGGTCAGTTGGTGCCTATTCCCTTTAACCTCAATTCCATTCATCAGGTTTTTCCCAAATCCATCGCTGATAAATTAGAAACAAAGTTAATTGAAAAATTCGGTTTTAATGTCAAGGTTCCTATTTTACAATTGCGTGGGACTGGCGATAAGGATTTGGAATTTTTGGCTGATTATATTTACGAAAAAATCTTTTTATATTACACTTTAAAACAATGGGGGATGAAACCGGAAGATTTGGACCCTGCCGTTACAGGGCGTGTGCCGGTGTATATCAGCCGAGATGACCGATATTTCCAAGATAAATATCAAGGTATTCCTTTGCAAGGTTAAAGAATGAATAAACCCAAAGTATCCGTAGTCGTCCCGATTTATGGTGTCGAAAAATATTTACATCAATGTGTAGACAGTATTTTAGCTCAGACTCTTAAAGATATTGAGATTATCTTGGTTGATGACGGTTCGAAGGATAAATGCCCCGAAATCGTGGACGAATATGCCAAAAAAGACCCGCGCATTGTTGCTGTTCACCAACCTAATGGTGGCTATGGTCGGGCCGTCAACCACGGCATAGAACTGGCCAAAGGTGAATACATTGGAATTATTGAATCCGATGATTGGATCGAACCAACGATGTATGAAAAATTGTATGAGAAAGCCCTTGCTACAAATGCCGATATAATAAAAGGTGGATTTTATATATACAATTCTTTCTTGGCAAAAGAACGCCAAAATAAAGTTTGGAAATCTCGTTATCAAGATTTAAATGATGCTCCTGATACCCCCTTTACCGTGAAAGAATATCCTCTAATTATTGCATTTCACGCCAGTATTTGGTCATCTTTGTATAAAGCTGATTTTGTAAAGCAAATTCCGTTAATTGAAACACGCTCGGCCAGTTATCAAGATTTTCCGTTTATGATTGAGGTAATGTGTCGTGCTAATCGTATTGCCGTTGTCAAAGAACCACTTGTTCATTATCGTATGGAAGATGGACAAAATTCATCCACTATTCGTCGAGATGAACGATTAATTTTGATGCCGAAGCAGTGCTTAGAAGGGAAGAAGATTTTACAAAAATATGGCCTGTTTGAAGACCTAAAAGAGGAATTTTATTATCATTCTTATTTGGCCTGTAGTGGTTTTTATAAAAACATTTATTGGAAACATAAAAAGGAATATTTGAATGCTTTTTCAGAAATTTTCAATTTAGACGACATTTATAATCTAAAAAAAGGTTATTTTGGTAAAGTTCGATTAAAAAATTGTATTCATATTGCCCGAAAGAATCTAATTAGAAGCCTTTATTCAAACAAACTCCTACGACGTTTTTTGTTTTCTATTCATATCTGTTCCGGATCGTGGTTAATTCAACTTTTAGGTGTTCAAATAAGTAAAGGAAGAAAATTTGAACGTCCAGCTTGGATTAAATTTAGAATAGGAGGAAAAAGTGAATAAAACTTTATGTAATTTAATATGTTTCTTTATTCCCAAAAAGAAAAATCGCCATCATTTTAGAAAAAAATATGGCTCAAAACAATTTTCTTTTAGCAAAAATCCCCTTTTGTTACAGGAGATACAATGCAATTTAGAAGCCATCAAAAGAATGCAGTGTTTAACTGTTGATATCACAAAGATGCCACCTGCGACAGGAAACTTAAAAATGGTTCAAGATTGTTCTGTAGCCTTATTGAATTATTTTGATCAAATCTGTAAAAAACACAATATTACATATTGGATAGATTCTGGAACATTAATTGGTCATATCAGACATAATGGCTTTATTCCTTGGGATGATGATATCGATATTTGCATGATGCGAGATGATTATGAAAAACTATTCAACATATTAGATGACGAATTTTCCCAAAATGGTTTTAAATATGCCCGTAGTGAAATTACGCGCTTATATTATAAAAACACACCAGCCCAAGTGGATATTTTCCCAATTGACATCGGTTTTCAAAAAGACCCCTTAACTGGTACTGAAAAAGAACAATTTATCGTTCATTTGAACAATATAAAAGCCTCCATCAAATGTGATTTTCATACAAATCTTCCATTACAACAGCCTGTTTGTTCTTTTGATGATATTTGTAAAGCTCTAAAACAAAAAACAAAATTATTCAACGGAAAAGAATCTGTTGATAATGGATTCCTTTTTTATGGAATATGGTATTCGTTTAGGATTACAAGAAATTTCACGCTATAATTGGAATGATGATACATTGCATGATATTGCTTTGATTTTATCGGAAATTGCTAAAGCCAATTATTCGAAAGAAAAAGTTCAATCGTTGATGGCAAAATTGCCAGAAAAGAAAATTTGTTTTACATTTAATTCAACTGATTGGGAGGATCTTTTATGATTAGTATAATTGTTCCTATTTATAATAGAGAAAAAACTTTAAATAGATGTTTGGATAGTATTTGCAACCAAAGCTACAAAGATTTGCAAATTATTTGCGTAAATGATGGAAGTGAGGATAATTCACTAAATATTTTAAATGAGTATTCCAAAAAAGATACACGAATAAAAATTATTAATAAACAAAATGGAGGTTTAGCATCTGCCAGAAATGCAGGCTTAAAAGAAGCTAATGTCATTGTGGCAAGAGCTTTCAAATCATCTTCAATCATTTTCAATTCCTTTCTGAACACAATGAATGCTTGGATTTTTAGATTTATCCAGTTCTTTCTGTACATCTTCCTCATTTTCTTGCTCTTTTATAAAAACAATAAATTCTGGCAATATCAATTTTACAAACTTTTCTATTTCAGTCATTTTCAACCTCCAAAACAGAACAAGTCAAAAAATAAAAAAATCGTTCTCAAAAAATGAAAAAAAGTGAAAAATATTTAATTCTATGTCGTATATCCTATGGAAAAGCTACATCGAAAATTTAAGAATATAGAAAAATTAAAAACAGCGAAAATAAAGGGATATCGGATTGTGACTTAAAAATATAGGGTCACAACCAGAATGTATACATTTGGGGGATTTTGGGTAAAAATAGCCCTAGTACAGTAAAACATGTCGCACTTTCCAAGTCACACATGTAAAACAACAACAGTGCGTATTTTGTAGGAAGGATAAAACATTCAGAAAAAAATAAAAATCGGAAGTATAACTTTCCGATTTTATAAATGGTGGGCGTGATTAGACTCGAACTAACGACCTTTACGATGTCAACGTAATGCTCTAACCAACTGAGCTACACGCCCCGAACCGAAAAGTGAGTGCATTTTAACCAAACTTTCGGCAAAAAGCAAGCAAAATCTGCAATTATTTTTTGCGCCCCGTTCAGTTACTCCCCTTCGCCGAATTTATCCTCGACCAAATCGACCAGCGCCTTCATCGCCTTTTCGGCGTCCGGCCCGTCGGCGGTTATCGTAATCGCTCCCCCCAGCGGCACCGCCAGCATCAGCAGCCCCATGATGGACTTGCCGGAGACGGACATCTCGCCCGTTTTCTCGACGGCGACGCGGCTTTTGAACTTTTCGGCCGTCTTGACAAAGGCCGCCGTCGCGCGCGCGTGCAGCCCTTTGAGGTTTTGAATCCTGATTTCCCGGACGATCCTGGTCATGCGTTGTCTGGCTTCAGGAACTGCGACGCGATGTTGATGTAGCGCCGGCCGGCCTCCTGCGCCGCCGCGACGGCCTCGGCCAGGATGCCGCCCCTCTCGCGCATCAGCTTGACCAGCAGCGGCACGTTCATGCCGGAGACGACCTCGATGTTCCGCTCCTCCATGATGGAGATCGCCAGGTTGGACGGCGTCCCGCCGAACATGTCCGTCACGACGACGACGCCGTCGCCGGTGTCCACGGCGTTCGTTTTTTCCAGGATTTCATGGCGTTTTTGCTCCAAGTCGTCCGTCGGGACGATGCACACGCACTCCACGCCGGTCTGAGGCCCGGCGACATGCTCCGCGACGGCCCGCATTTCCGTCGCCAGGTTGCCGTGGGCGACCAAAACGATTCCGATCATTTTTCTCTCCTTTGTCCCAAAGTGTTGGAAGCCAGTATGTTCAGCCGGTGCGTCGCCACCTTGAAAGCGATGCGCAGGCGCGACGACAAGAACGGATCGTCCGCATAGAACTCGGACACGCGTATCGGCACGCCCAGCACATTTTCCGTCCGGATGTCCGGCATGCGCTCGAGGTCCATCTCGTGCGGGCGCAGGTCGACGATCAGCGCGACGGGCACGTCCTTCTTGCACGGGAAGTCGGTGATGATGCCGACGCCGCGCACCTCCATGTATCCGTTGAAGTGGGGAAGCGGCGCCGCGACGACGCAATCGCCCGCCGGCGTCGATTGGCGCGTCAGGATGGTGCGGTCGTCCGAAACCAGGTAGACGCGGTTGGCCTCGTGCGTCTCCTTGCCCAGATGCGCCAGCCACGCCTCCCGCGTTTCCATCAGGTGCATCGCCAGCGACGACTTGCCCGACCCGGACGCGCCGCGGATGACAATCGCCTTGCCCTGGATGCAAATCGTCGTCGCATACATTTCGACTTTCTGTGTCATGCCTTCCCCTGAATAGTTGGCGTTCTCGGCGGGAGTCGAACCCACGACCCCAGGATTAGGAATCCTGTGCTCTATCCATCTGAGCTACGAGAACGAAACGCCCCTACTTGTCCGCCTTGTGCCCGAACGCCAGGAACTCGCACCACATCCGGACGACGATGAACAGCAGCACATTCCAGACCAGCGACAAAACGAACCACGACAGGCCGGCCGTCCAGAGCATCGACAGCGCCCCCAGGAACATCAGGCCCAGGATGAACAGCAGCGTGTAGTAAATCGCGTGGACGCGCGGCGCCAGGTGCTCCGCCAGCTTTTTATTCAAAACGGGCTTATCCAGCCTGATCAAATCCTTCAAAAATTGAACGCTCATATTTTTCTCCTTTTATTTCTTACGCATTGTGGGAAAAGCGATGATGTCCCGAATGGACAGCCCGCCTAAGACGACCATGATCAGCCGGTCAATCCCGACACCCAATCCCCCGGTGGGTGGCATTCCGTGTTCCAAGGCCGCGACGAAATCCTCGTCCATCATGTCGGCCTCCTCGTCGCCGGCATCGTGCGCGGCGGCCTGCTCGGCCAGGCGCTGGTGCTGATCCAGCGGGTTGGTCAGCTCCGTGTAGGCGTTCCCCATCTCCCAGGTGTTGATGAAGGTTTCGAAACGCTCGACCAGGCGGTCGTCCGCGCGGTGGCTTTTGGTCAACGGCGACATGCATTTCGGATAGTCGATCACATGGACGGGTTGAATCAGGTGCTTTTCGCATTTGTCTTCGAAAACGGCGGCCAGGCAATCCCCCCACGCGGCGTCCTTTTCCACATGAACGCCCAGCTTGTCCGCGGCGGCGCGGGCGGCGTCGTCGGAGGCGATCGCCATGAAGTCGACGCCGGCGTGCTCCTTGACCAGATCCGCCATCGGCCGGCGCGGATACGGCCCTTTCAGGTCGATTTCAACGCCGTCGATTGCGATTTTCGTCGTGCCGTTGGCGACCAGCGCGGCGGTTTCGGCGATTTTCTCGAATAATGTCATCATGTCCGTGTAGTCGTTGTAGACGCGGTAGATCTCCATCATCGTGAATTCGGGGTTGTGGCGGGTGTCGATCCCTTCGTTGCGGAAGTTGCGGCCGATTTCGAACACGCCCGGCATCCCCCCGACGATCAGGCGCTTCAAATACAGCTCGGGCGCGATGCGCAGGAACAAATCCATATCCAGCGCATTGTGGTGCGTGATGAACGGCTTGGCCGTCGCGCCGCCCTTGACGGCCTGCAAAATCGGCGTTTCGACTTCCAGCAGCCCCTCGTCCAGCAGCATCTGGCGGACGGCGGTGATAATCCTGCTGCGCTTCGCCAGAATCGGCAGCGTGTCCGGGTTGACGATCATGTCCAGATACCGCTGGCGGTAGCGGGTGTCGGTATCCGTCAGGCCGTGGAACTTTTCGGGCAGCGGCAGCAGCGCTTTCGCGAGCATCGTGATTTTCTGCGCCGCGACGGACAGCTCGCCGCGCTTGGTGCGCCGCACAGCCCCCTCGACGCCGACGATGTCGCCGATGTCGACCAAATCGAGCACATCCTTTTCGGCGGGCGGCAAATGCTCCAGGGCGGAATAAATCTGAACCTTGCCGGTCGCATCGTATAAATCGACGAACATCCCGGAGTTGCGGACGGCGCGCACGCGGCCGGCGACGGAAACGATGTCCGCGGTCTGGGTGTCGTTCGGCAGATCCTTGTATTTTTCCGCCAAAGACGCCGCCGTCGCGGTCGGGCGGTAGATATGCGGGTAGGCGTTGATGCCTTTCGCTTCCAGCGCTTTCAGCTTGTCCAGGCGGACCTGCCGCTGTTCGTGCCCGATGTTCTGACTTTCTGCCATGAAGACTCCTTAAATGTTAACCGAGGGGTAATTTAACCTCTTTTTTGCCGGAAGTCAAACATTTTATGATTGACAGAACCGAAAAAAACAAATAGAATGCGAAAAAAATTCAAAAGGAATCCCGCATGTTCAACCTGTTCCAATGCCTGCTGTCCCCGTTGTCCGTCCGCGTCTTCCTGCCTTTCATCCTGGTGGTGGAGGCCGGCGTGCTTTTCCTGGGCGCGACGCTGCTGCAGCTTGTCCTGCCGCTGGCGCTGGACGCCGCGCTGTTTCTGGGGATTCTGGGGCTGACCCTGATGGGATACGCCATCGCGGCCGCCAATTACGCCTACAACCAATCGTTCAAGCCGGCTTCCGTTTTCGACAACCCGCTGCCGCCGTTCGAGCTGACGGACATCAAGAAAGTCATCTTCACGGGAGCGACCAACCTGCTGTTCGTCCTGACCCTGCTGCCGACGGTCGCGGCGGGATTCGCCGTGTTGGAGATGATCAAATACCTGGCCCCGATCGCCGTCGACGAAACAAAGGTGATGATTATCCCGCTGACGCTGCTGATCGTCGGGTTCGCCATCATCATCGGATACGGGCTGGCCTCCCTCTACCATTATATCCAGACGCTGGATCCCCGCGAAGCGCTGCGCTTTTACCGCAATATGAACACATTGCGCCTGACGTGGGAGCGCTTGTTCATCCTGGGGTTTTGGATTTCCCTCTGGGTGGCCGCGGTCTGGGGAATGATTCATTCCGGAATGACGGGCAAATCCATTTTCGTGATGCTCTACGGGCTGTACGTGATACCGACGACCATCGGCCAGGCCGTCCACTGGGTGCGCCGATCCATGGAAACCTGACCCGATGACGCGGATATGCCCCTTTTTCAAGAACTGCGGCGGATGCCTGTATTGGGATTTGCCGGACGAGGCGTATGTCGCCAAAAAAGAAAACTTCGTCCGGCGCGCGTTCGCCGACCGCGGCATAGACATTCCGCTTTCCCCGCTCGCGCGCATTCCCGTCGGCACGCGGCGGCGGGCGTGCTTCGCTTTCCATAACGGGCATCTCGGGTTCAATGCCGCCAAAAGCCATCGGGTCGTCGACATCGACGCCTGCCCGATGCTGACACCGGCGCTGTCGGGCCTGATCGCCCCGCTGCGCGCGTTTGTCCGGCAACACATCGCGGGATCCGGCGACATTTTCGTTCTGGACACGCCGTTCGGACACGACATCCACATCAAGCGCGGCAAAGACATGCCGGACTTGCCGCTGCTGGAAGCGCTGGCGGATTTCGGGCGTTTCAACCCCGTTGCGCGGCTTTTGTTCAACGGCCAGCCGATTTTCGAAACGACGGCCCTGCCCTTCCCGCCGGATGTTTTTTTGCAGCCGTCGCAGGCGGGCGAAGACGCCCTTGTCCGGCTTGTGATCGGACACGCCGGGAATGCCCGCACCGCCGTCGATTTGTTCTGCGGCACCGGGACTTTCACCAAGCCGCTTATAGCGCGGGGAATCAGGACGATGGGGTATGATGCGGATGCGCGCAGCGTCGCCTGCCTGGGTGCCGCGGGCATTGTCCGCGATTTGTTCCGGAACCCTCTACTGCCGGACGAGCTGGCGGGGATTGACCTAGCCGTGATAGACCCGCCGCGGGCCGGCGCCCGGGCCCAGACGGAGCAGCTGGCCCAATCCAATATCCCGGCCATCGTCATGATCTCCTGCAACCCGGCGACGGCGGCGCGCGACGGCCGGATGCTCGTCGACGCCGGATGGACACTGGCCGACGCCACGCCCGTCGACCAGTTCACCTACTCCAACCACATCGAATTGGCGTGCCTTTTCAAAAAGTAAAAAATCAACCGGTGCATACGATTTTATTTGACAACGCATATCTGTTTATGTATGATGCCCTTAATAGTTGTATCATCGAGAGGACGCATCATGGTTGTAAGAAAAGGCAAAGGCACGATTCGCGGGCGGCTGGAAGACGGCACGCCCAACCCGATCGACACGCATGTCGGCAACCGCGTGCGCGTGCGCCGCACCTTGCTGGGGATGAGCCAGGAGCGTCTCGCCGATGAGCTGGGCATCACATTCCAGCAGGTTCAAAAATACGAAAAGGGCCTGAACCGCATCGGCGCCAGCCGCCTGTGGGATCTGGCGCAGGTTCTGGGCGTGTCCGTCGATTTCTTCTACGACAACCTGGACGATTCCACGCGCAGCAAAAGCCCGCGCAAAATCTGCAATTTCATGGAGATGAGCGAGGACGGCGGAACCTACGGCAATATTTTGAACCGGCGCGACGTCATCGACCTGATCCGCAACTACACGCGCATCAACGACCCCAAAATCGCCAAGAATGTGCTGGATCTGGTCAAATCGCTGTGCCCGCCGGAAGAGTGATTTTCCCTTAAATCCCCATCACCATCTTGATTTCGTCGGACAGCTTGTCCGTCGTCCACGGCGGATCGAACGTCAGCTCGACGGACACGACCCCGACTCCCGGCACGGACGACACCGCGTGCGCGACCATATACGGCATTTCGCCGGCAATCGGGCACGCCGGCGAGGTCAGCGTCATCACGACTTTGACATCCCCGTTTTCCTGCGGCGCGATATCGTAGATCAGGCCGAGCTCATACACATTCAGCATCAGCTCCGGATCCTGCACGGATTGAATCGCGGCAACGATGTCGTCGCGCGTCGCCTTGGGGGCATCGGGCGCCAGAGGCTCCCCCACCGACGCGGTGAACGGCTCGACGGCCGGGTGCGTCAGCTCGGTGAATATATCGGTGTTTTCCGCGTCTGTCATTTGAAAAAGCGCATCCCTTCCCGCAAAGCGGCGATGAACCGGTCGATGTCCGCCGCGTCGTTATACAGGCCGAAAGAAATCCGCGCGGACGCCGCCCGGCCGAAGTGCGCGTGCAACGGCATCGCGCAATGGTGCCCGACGCGGACGCAAATGTTTTTCTTGCCCAGCACGAAACCGATGTCCTCCGCGGCGATGCCGTCCAGCGTGAAGGCGATGACGCTCTGTTTTTCCGCCGTTCCCATCAGCCGCACCTCGGGTATCTTTGCCAATTCGGCCAGGGCATATTCCATCAATTCCTCTTCATGTCGGCGGATTTTATCCCACCCGATGCGGTTCAGGTAGCCGACGGCGGCGCCCAGGCCGACGGCTTCGGCAATCATCGGGGTACCGGCTTCGAACTTGGCGGGCGCGTCCGCAAAGGTCGTTTCCGAAACGGCGACCTGCCGGATCATGTCCCCGCCGAACTGATAGGGCGGCAGGTTGGCCAGCGCATCCGCCGGGCCGTATAAAACGCCGACGCCGGTCGGGCCATACAATTTGTGCCCTGAAAACACCAGGAAATCGCAGCCGATTTCGCGCACATCCAGCGGCACATGCGCGATGCTTTGCGCGGCGTCGATCAAAATGCGGGCGCCAACCGCGTGCGCCGACCGCGTCAATGCCGCCGCATCGTTCAACACACCCAGAACATTGGACAGATGCGTGATTGCAACCACTTTGGTGCGCGGGGTCAGCTTGCGGGCGAAATCCGCCCTATCCAGCTCCCCGGACGGCAGGATGTTCGCGACTTGAAATGTTGCGCCGGATTTCAAGCAAGCCTGCTGCCACGGCACGAAATTCGCGTGATGCTCAGCAATGGAAATCAGAACCTCGTCTCCGGGTTTGAGCGTCTGGGCCATCCCGGCCGCGACCAGGTTGACGGCATCCGTCGCGCCGCGGGTGAAGACGATATTCGCCGCGTCCGCATGGATGAAATCCGCCACATTTTGCCGCGCGGCCTCATAGGCTTTTGTCGCCGCCGCCGCCCACGCGCACTGCCCCCTGTGCACGTTGGAATAAGCGGTCTTGTAAAAGCGATCCATCGCGCGCAGCACCGCCGCGGGCTTTTGCGCGGACGCGGCCGTATCCAGGTAGACCATGTCCGTCTTTTTGAAAATCGGGAAATCTTTCTTAAACATTCCGTGCCATCCAATCATCGATAACCGCATGCCAATCGTCCGGCACTATATCATGTAAAAACGCTTTTAACAAGAGGGGGCGCGCCGTTTGTTCCGGAATGCCGCGCGACATCATGTAAAACACCTGGCGCTCGTCCAGCGCGCCGATGGCCGACCCGTGCGCGCACTGAACATCGTCGGTCAGGATTTCAAGCCGCGGCGTCGCAGCGATTTGCGCTTTTTCCGACAACAAAATCCCGCGGTGATGCTGCAGCCCGACGGATTGCGCGGCGTCTTTTCCGATACGGATCACGCCGGTCAGGGCAACTTGCCCCCCGTCCGTCGCCACGCCTTTGATTTTTTGCTCGGAATGCGTGTTTTTAGATTCGTGCAATACTTCAAGAACGATATTATTCATATTGTTTTCATTAGATAAATATATGCAGTTCAAAACACATTTCGCGCCCGCGCCCGCCAGCCGCACGCGCACATGAACATCCCCCGACACATGCAGGATATTCAGCAAAACAGCCTCGTTTTCGGACACGGAAATATCCCGAATATCCGCTCGAGGCTCCACCGGAACAACCCGCCCGTTTTTCGAAAGCGAAACGATGTTATCGATACTTTTCATATCCGCCTTTGTCGATTTCCCGTGCCAGCGCCTTGTCCCCCGACGCGACGATTTTCCCGCCGATCATCACATGCACGACATCCGGGACGATATGCTCCAAAATCCGCTCGTGGTGCGTGATGATTAAAAACGAGCGGTGCTTTTCGCGCATGATGTTCACGGCGTCCGACACGATTTTCAACGCGTCGACATCCAGCCCCGAATCCATTTCGTCCAACAGGCACAGATCCGGTTCCAAAAACGCCATCTGGAAAGTTTCCATCTTCTTTTTTTCGCCGCCCGAAAAGCCGACGTTGACCGGCCGTTTCAGCATGTCGTCCGAAACGCCCAGCGCCGTCGCGCGGGCTTTCAGGCGCTTCATGTATTGGACGGCGTCCAGATCCGGCTCGCCGTTGAACCGGCGCTTGGCGTTCAGCGCCGTTTTCAAGAACAGCGCGTTCGTCACGCCCGGCAGTTCGATCGGATGCTGGAACGCCAGGAAAACGCCCGCGTTCGCGCGCTCGTCCGGCGTCATCGCCAACAGGTCTTTCCCTTTGAACATAATCGACCCGGCGCTGACGCGGTACGCGGGATGCCCTGCAACGACATAGGACAACGTGCTTTTCCCCGTCCCGTTCGGCCCCATGATCGCGTGGATTTCGCCCGCGCCGATGGTCAGCGAAAAATCATGGAGAATCTCTTTGTCCCCGACCGAAGCGCACACATTTTTAATTTCCAGCAACGACATTATTCCTCCAACCGCTTCTTGATTTTTTCCATTTTATCCATTATCCCACGCTTCCTTCCAGTTGAACGCCGATGAGCTTTTGCGCTTCCACAGCGAATTCCATCGGCAGCTTCTGCATCACCTCCCGGCAGAATCCGTTGACGATCAGGCCGACCGCCTGCTCGGCATCCAGCCCGCGCGCCTGGGCGTAGAACAGCTGATCCTCCGAAATCTTGCTGGTCGTCGCCTCGTGCTCGATGACGCCGCTCGGATGGGCGCATTCCTGCGCCGGAATCGTATGGGCCGCGCACAGCCCGCCGATCAGCAGGCTGTCGCACCGCGACACGTTCCGGGCGTTTTCTGCCGCCGCGCCGATTCTGACCAGCCCGCGGTAAGTCTGCGACGAACGGCCGGCGGAAATGCCTTTGGAAATAATCGTCGAGGTCGTGTTTTTGCCCAGGTGAATCATCCGCGTCCCCGTGTCGGCCATCTGATGGTTGTTCGTCAGGGCGACCGAGTAAAACGCGCCGACGGCGCCGTCCCCCTTCAAAATGCACGACGGGTATTTCCATGTCAGCGCCGATCCCGTCTCCACCTGCGTCCACGACAGGGTCGCGTTGTTGTGGCAGACGCCGCGCTTCGTGACGAAATTGTAAATGCCTCCCCTGCCGTTCTTGTCCCCGGGATACCAGTTTTGAACCGTCGAGTATTTGACCTCGGCCCCGTTCCTCACGACGATTTCGACCACCGCGGCGTGCAGCTGGTTCTCGTCGCGCTGCGGCGCGGTGCAGCCTTCCAGATAGCTGACATAACTGCCCTCCTCGGCGATGATCAGCGTCCGTTCGAACTGGCCGGAATTGCGGGCGTTGATGCGGAAATAGCTGGACAATTCCAGCGGGCTTTTGACGCCCTTCGGGATATAGACGAACGACCCGTCCGAGAAGACCGCGCTGTTCAGGCAGGCGAAGAAATTATCCGACGGCGGCACGACCGAGCCCAGGTATTTCCGAACCAGATCGGGATATTCGCGGACGGCCTCCGATATCGGGCAGAAGAGGATGCCTTGCGCGGCCAGGTGGCTCTTATAGGTCGTCGCGACGGACACGCTGTCGAAAATGGCGTCCACCGCCACGCCGGCGAGCACCTTTTGCTCTTCCAGCGGAATCCCCAGCTTGTCGTAGGTTTTAATCAGCTCCGGGTCGACCTCGTCCATCGACTTCGGCCCGGCCTTTTTCTTCGGCGCCGCGTAATAGGACAGCGCCTGGTAGTCGATCGGGGGATAATCGATGTTCCCCCAGTGCGGCTCGCGCATCGTCAGCCAGCGGCGATAGGCGCGCAACCGGAAATCCAGCAGCCAGTCCGGCTCGCCTTTCTTCGCGGAAATCAGCCGGACGATGTCCTCGTTCAGGCCGGGCGGCGCCATGTCCGTATCGATGTCGGTTTCGAATCCGTATCGATATTCTCTGTCCAATCCATAGCCGGCGTTTTTGTGCGTCATGTGCATCCTTGTTGAAATCGGGTGATAAGATGGCCTATTTTTCAAAAAAAGTCAAGAAAAAGCGTTCGCCCTCTTGTTTTGAAGCAAAAAAAAGGATAATCTCAATTCGAACCATTCCCAAAGGAGACATTGCAATGACCGGACCGGCTGTCCATTCGACCATGATCCCAGGAGTTTGCGCAGCGGCGGCGGTTCTGCTGGCGTTTTCGACCTTGATCCTGTCCGTCTGGGCCGTGCGGGCACGCCGGAAAATCATCCGGCTGAAAACCGATCTCATCGCCAAGAGCAAGGAATTGGAAGAGGTGCGCAAGCAGAAGGAAGGCCTGCATCCCTTTATTTCCGCGGAGGCGGAAAGCATCATCCTGTCCATGGACGCGCGGGGCAAGATCGCGCAGATCAACGACCACGGCCTGAAATTGTTCGGATACGCCCGGCGCGAGCTGGTCGGCAAAAGCGCTTTCGGCACTATTTTCGCCGCCGCGTCGAAGGAAAACCCGAAACTCCCCCTTGTCGCCCGCATCATCGCCAACCCGCGGCTGTATTTGGAATACGAGGCGGAAAACATCAAAAAGAACGGCGACAAATGCTGGATTTCATGGACGAACCGCGTCATCTACGACGACAAGGGGGCGCCGTCCGCCGTGCACGCCGTCGGGTTCGACATCACCGGCCGCAAGAAATTGGAGGAAGAGCTGCGCTATCTGGCGTCCGTCGACCCGCTGACCGGCATGCTGAACCGCCAGGCGTTTTTGGAAACGGCCGCCCGCGAATTGAAGCGGGCCATCCGCTACTCTCGCCAGCTGTCGCTGATGGTCGCGCGGTTCAGCCATTATCAGAATGTCAGCGCGCCGGCGCAGGGCTTTTCGGACGACATGCTGCGGCAAATCGTCAATATCTGCCGGGCGTCCATCCGAGAATCCGACATCATCGGCCGCATCGGCGATGTCGAATTCGCCATCGTCCTGCCCGAAACGCCTTTGGAAAACAGCATGTTCGTCTCGGACAGGCTGAAGGAAAAAATTCAGGAATACAACCTCCGGTCCACCAACGGCTCGTTCATCGAGGCGACATTCGGCGTCACCGGCAAGGAAACGCCCGACGACACCATCGACGACCTGCTGCTGGACGCCCAGCACGCGGCGGATGCGGCGGGCAAGCTGAAAAAAACGGACAAGGCTTCTAAAAAAAGGGGATAGGAAATGCATCCAGTTGTTTTATCCAATCAAGACATGCAGATGACGATCCTGCCCCGGCTCGGCGGCAGCGTCGCATCCCTGACATACAAGGGGCGGGACATACTGCGGCCGATGAAAGAGGGCTCCCAGAACCCGGCGGACGCAGCGCTGTTCGTCATGCTGCCCTATTGCGGGCGCATCCGGAACGGCGCGTTTTCATACTGGGGGATCATCCGCAAAGTGCCCAAGACGCACCCCGATTTCAAAGACCCGATCCACGGCGACGGCTGGGTCGGCGCGTGGCGGGTCGCCGAGCAAACCGACGCGCGCCTGGCCTTGGAATACGCGCATGACAAGACGAAGGGCTTCCCGTTCGATTACGCCGCGACGCTGACATACACCCTGACGGACGCCGGATGGGACATGGAGATAACCATCCGCAACCCGTCGCCCCTGCCGATGCCGTGCGCGATGGGCGTGCACCCGTTCTTTCCCAAGACAAAGGATGTCGTGCTGGATTTCAACTCGCGCGTCGTCTGGGTCAACGAAAACGACCCGATTTTCGACAAGCCCTACCCCACGCCGAACGAATGGGATTTCGGCGGCGGCAAAGTCTTGAAAGACGCGTTTAACACGGTTTTCGGCGGGTTCGAGCAGTCGGCGAAAATCATCTACCCCGATCGGGACACCCTGATTGAAATCACGACGGACGACGGATTCCGGCACATCACGCTCTTTGCGCCGAAAGGCAAGGATTTCTTCTGCCTGGAGCCGTGGTCGGCCACCGCGGACGCGTTCAACCTGGCCGCCGCCGGCGTCATCGGCACGGGTATCCGCAGCATCGGCCCCGGCCAGAGCATCTCGGGCCGCGTTTCTTTCAAAATCAAAGGATAATTCCATGCACAGCTTTACGAAAATCATCGCGACACTGGGCCCCGGCACCGAGGCGCCGGACATGATCGAAAAACTGATCCTGTCGGGCGTCGATGTGTTCCGGATCAATTTCAGCCACGGCGACCAGGCCACCCATCACCGGACATTCCAAAACATCCGCCGGCTGGCCCAAAAGCTGGACAGGCACATCGGCATCGTCGCCGACTTGCAGGGGCCGAAACTGCGCGTCGGCATGTTTATCGCGCCCGCCCTGCTGAAAAAAGGCCAGGCTTTCCGGCTGGATATGGACGCGCAGCCCGGGGACGAGCGGCGGGCGCAGCTGATGCATCCGGAAATCTACCGGGCGCTGAAAAAGAACATGACGCTGCTGCTGAACGACGGCCGCATCCAGCTGCGCGTCGTTTCTTTCGGCAAGGATTACGCGAACACGCGCGTCGTTGTCGGCGGCGCGCTGTCCAACCACAAGGGCATCAACCTGCCGCATGTCGTGCTGCCGATTTCGGCGCTGACCGAAAAAGACAGGAAAGACCTGGCGTTCGCTTTGAAGCTGGGGGTCGATTGGATCTGCCTGTCGTTCGTGCAACAGCCGGCAGACATCATTGCGGCGCGCGCGCTGATCGGAGACAAGGCCGGCATCATCGCGAAAATCGAAAAGCCTTCGGCGCTGGCCCACCTTAAGGAAATCGTCGAGCTGTCGGACGCCGTGATGGTCGCCCGCGGCGATCTGGGCGTGGAGTGCCCGATCGAATCCGTGCCTTTATTGCAGCGGCGCATCATCGGCGTCTGCCGCGCGCACGGCCGCCCCGTCATCGTCGCGACCCAGATGCTGGAAAGCATGATCAGCGCGCCGATACCGACCCGCGCGGAAGTGTCCGACGTCGCGAACGCCGTCTACGAAGGGGCCGACGCGGTGATGCTGTCCGCCGAAACGGCCATCGGGCAATATCCGGTCGAAACGGCCCGGATGATGAAGAAAATCATCCATCACGCCGAAACGGACGTGTATTTCAAACAGGCGATGGACATCGCGGTCCTGCCGCCCGACAATACGATCGCCAGCGCGATGACATCGTCCATGCGCCAGATGCTCAAAGTCCTGGGCCGCACCGCCTGCATCGTCAGCTACTCCGTCTCCGGCCAGACGACGCTGCGCACCGCGCGCGAGCGGCCGCTGGTGCCGATCGTCATGCTGACGACGACGCCGAAAATCGCCGACCGGCTGACGCTGGCGTGGGGCGTCCGTCCCGTCGTCATTTCCAAGAAGCTCAACAACATCGCGGATGTCACGCCGCTGGCCGTTTCCTATGCCAAGGAGAACAAGCTGGGGCGCGCCGGGGACGAGATCATCATGACGGCCGGCATTCCGCTGGCGACGCACGGCAACACGAACATCCTGCACGTCGTGAAGATAAAATAAGGGAAAAGGCCCGCGAGCGGGTTGTCCGACATGGTGCCGCAGGTGGGAATGGATATTCCCGTTTCAAGGAAAACGGGCCCCTTTCGGCTCGTAAGCCTCAAACGGCGTTCAAAGCACTTGTTTTCGGCAACTATCGCCTCGAACCACACGCCCCTGTGGGTTCGCTTCGCATCTAACGATGCCATTCGAAAACGGCCCATGCAGGCCTCTTTTTAAATGGTGCCGCAGGTGGGAATCGAACCCACGACCCCGTCCTTACCAAGGACGTGCGCTACCCCTACGCTACTGCGGCAAGAGGCTCCGTTATACATAATTTTTTATTTTTTGTCAAGCGAAAAATCCCATTGACTTCCGTCCCGGGTTTTGGAATAATAGCACAGGGTTTATTCGAACCATGGGAAACAGAAAGGCGGGATTTATGCGTTGTTCAAGGATAGCTTTGCTGATGGGGGGCGTTCTCGTCTTTCAGGCGGCGCTTTTCAGACCAAATGCGTTGAGCGCCTCTCCGCTGCCGAATCCCGGCGGCGTGTCGCCGATCGTGGACAGCGTTTCTCCGTATGGTTCTCCAACCTATACGCCGGAGCCGCTGCCGGGGCCGCGCACCCCGCAGATCGATCTGCCCCTGGGGCGAGATGAAGAGGCGCCAACGTATTACGGGCCGCTGGATCCGTCTCCGTCCCCGATTCCGAACCCCGGCGGTGTATCGCCGATCGTGGATAGCCTGACGCCGGATGCGGCCCCTGCCCTCTTATCGAAATGCGACGAGGGCGATGCCCGATGCTCCCAGCTTATCAAGGTGTTTTGCCTCTATTCCGTGGCCCTGGCGCAATCGATGGCGGAAGATGCGGCTCAATTGAGACAGCAAGGGGGACAGAAGAATTTGCCGAGCCTGTCGGGCGCGCTCAATCTGTCGGCCTCAATCGCGCGCAAAGAAAAAGAGGTCCGGTCGAAGTTTCAGGCCGACTTCGATGCGGCCTATCAAAACGAGTGCATTTCCGGCGGCCTGTGCGGCAATATCTGCCGATGCGATCATGGGGAAAAGTGCATGGAAGGGTGCGCGACGATAAAGTCGACATTGTGCGAAACCCTGTATAATTCATTTTATAAAACGCTCGTTCCTTCCGAGCTCCTGAACGAAGCGCCGACGGGAAAAATGGAAATGCCGACCTGCCAGGGATCCGCGGGAAACTGCCGGACTTTGTCAACCATCGAGGCGATTTTGCAAACCCCCGAAGGCCAGAAAATCATAGAGGAATCCCTGCGCGTCAACGAGGACGGCAGCGTGGACGTCGTATTCAAAGGGGATCCGACCAAAACATATCATATCATGCCGACGGATCTGCTGACAGCAGAAACAAGCGGGCAATTCTCGCGCGGCGACGCGGACATGCGCGCGTTGGAGCTGGCCGTCAAGCAGTATTTCGACAACAGGGGCGTATCCTTTGAAAACATCAGCGGCTTTGAATTGGTGCGCCTGCAATCTTTGCTTCTCGGGAAGACGGGCGGCAACCTGATGGAACAGGTGCAGTGGAACCAAGGTTGGAATCAGGAACGCATCATGGACAGCTTCAATGATCCTGGCATGATTCGGACGACCGGCATTGCGGCTAATCAAAGCACCTTCAAGCCCCAGGGGGACAAAATACAAGTCTATGATCATAACAGCGGGCAAAATGTCAATCTTTTGACGGAACACGAATACTCTATCGTGGGGTCGGACAAAAATTTTGTTTACATCAAAAATCCGCATGATGCGACGACGCCCATCGCAATATCCCGGTCGGATTTCAAAAAGATCAACCAGGATATTGCCGGAAAGAAAATACAATGAGCACGCGCGCCGCAAAGCAAACCGCCGTTTTTTATTACAGCAGGGTCAAGTCGTTTTTTTACCTGATACTGTGCACGTCTTTCTGCGGTTTGGCCATCCCTCTCATCGTGCATAAAAGCGGCCCATGGGTATGGGGAGAGTTCTTGATGTTCGGATTGAGCCTTATTCTTTTCGGCGCGGGCAGCCTGGTGTTCGCATATTTGCTGATTGTCCGTCGGCCATATTTGCTCCTGACCGCGGCGGAAATAAGCGTGTGGCAGAAATCGCATATATTATGGAAAGACGTGTCCGCCATGTGGGCCGACAACCACACATTGCCGAGCGGCCGGTATCGCAGGACCGCCTGCCTGATCACCATTCGTTTCAAGAACACGGAGAAGTATATCCCGTCGAAATCCAAAATCTTGGCCGTTTTGATGCACCTTAACAAATTCCTGGGAGCGCCGGGATTCACCATCGACTGCTCTCCCCTGTCGCGTTCGGAGAGGAAAAGGCTGCTGGGCATCCTGCCGCTGTATTTCCCCGGCTTCGAGGACAGGACGTGCCCGAAAGCGGATTCCCAAAACAAGACGGAAAACGCATGAAGCTATTTTTTTACACGATTTTGACCCTGTTGTTCTACAAGGGGGCGATGTATGTCTTCTTTCCGAAACTCATTCAGGATTTCTCGCTGAAACACGTCATCGACGCGCCAGTATCGCGCCTGCGGCAGTTCGGTGTTTTCTTTTGGATTCTGGCGTTCGCGGCGTGGCGGCTCTGCGCCGATTTCTTTTAAGGCTTTTCCAGAAACCGCTCCAGCCAGTGGATATTGTATTGCCCGTCGATGAAGTCGGGGTTGGCGATGATGTCCTGGTGCAACGGAATCGTCGTGTCGATGCCTTCGATGACGAACTCTTCCAGCGCGCGCCGCAGCCGCATCAGGACGGCGTTGCGCGTTTTGCCGCGCACGATCAGCTTGGCGACCAGGCTGTCGTAGCTGGGCGGCACGACATAGCCCGCATACATGCCGGAATCCACGCGCACATCCAGCCCGCCCGGCACGTGCCAGTCGGTGATTTTGCCCGGACAGGGAATGAATGTCTTTGCATTTTCGGCATTGATGCGGCATTCGATCGCATAGCCGGAAAAGTTGATGTCGTCCTGCGCATAGCCCAGCTCCGCGCCCGTCGCGACGCGGATCTGCTCGCGCACCAGGTCGATGCCCGTCACCATCTCGGTCACGGGGTGCTCCACCTGGACGCGCGTGTTCATCTCCAAGAAATAAAACGCCCCGTTTTCGTAGAGGAACTCGACGGTTCCCAGGCTGGAATAGCCGATTTTTTCCATCGCGTGGACGACGACGGCGCCGATTTTGTCGCGCTGCTCGGCGTTCAGCGCCGGAGACGGGGATTCCTCCAACACCTTTTGGTGCCGGCGCTGCAACGAGCAGTCCCGCTCGCCCAGATGCACGACATGCCCGTGGGTGTCGGCCAGAATCTGGATCTCGATATGCCGCGGATTC
Source organism: Alphaproteobacteria bacterium (assembly GCA_028696805.1). GTDB lineage: Bacteria > Pseudomonadota > Alphaproteobacteria > CAAHEQ01 > UBA3637 > JAQVGI01. The sequence continues at coordinate 16,114 of JAQVGI010000004.1, read as the reverse complement.
TGCAGGTATTTTTCGATATAGACCATATCGTTGGCGAAAGCGCTGCCGGCCTCTTTCTTGGCCAGCGTGAAAGCGGATTCCATCTCCGCGGCGTCGTGGGCGACCTTCATGCCCTTGCCGCCGCCGCCCGCAGAAGCCTTCACGATGACCGGGTAGCCGATTTTCTCGCCCCATGCCAGCGCGTCCGCCAACGTGTCGACGGCGCCGTCCGACCCCGGAATGACCGGCAGGCCGGCTTCAATCGCCATCCGCTTGGCCGTCACCTTGTCGCCCATCAGGCGGATCATCTTCGGGCTCGGCCCGATCCATGTCAGCCCGTGCGCCTCGACCATCTCGGCGAAATCGGCGTTTTCGGACAAAAAGCCGTATCCCGGGTGAATCGCGTCCGCGCCGGTCAGAACGGCCGCGGAAATGATGGCGGCCTTGTTCAAATAGGAATCCCGCGCCGGCGCGGGGCCGATGCAGACAGCCTCATCCGCCAGCTTGACATGCATCGCGTGCGCGTCGATCGTCGAATGGACGGCCACGGTCTTGATACCCATCTCGCGGCACGCGCGATGAATCCGCAGCGCGATCTCACCCCGATTGGCGATAAGCACTTTTTCGAACATCTTATTCTACCGAGAACAAAGGCTGGTTGAACTCGACCGGCATGCCGTTTTCAACCAAAACCGCGGCGATTTTGCCGGTTTTCGTCGATTTGATCGGGTTGAAGGTTTTCATCGCCTCGATCAGGCAGACGACCTGCCCCTCCGACACGATGTCGCCGGCCTTGATGAACGGCGGCGCGGACGGGTCCTTGGACAGATACACGACGCCGACCATCGGCGACACGATTTCGACGCCGGCGGATTTCGCGGCGGCGGACGGCGCGGATACGGCGGCCGGCTGCGGCAGAACAACCTGCGGCGCGGCGCCCCCCTGCCCGTGGCACGCGACGCGGACGCGGACGCCGTTCGCCTCGTATTCGACCTCGGTTAATTCCTGGGCATGCAAAAGCTTCGCCATATCGGTGATCAACTTTTTTTGTTCTGCTTCCATGACACTTCCTTTCCTGCGGTAAAGAACTTTACCAAAGATTATACCAAAACGCCAGCGAAAAATCAACTTTTCACATTAGTGTCATACACAATTTTTATGACAACATGTTACGGCCGCCGGGACAGCCGGCACAGCCGCGGGCGCGCCTCAATAGCCTTCCAATTTCTCGTCCAGCGTCGCGCCGGGCAGATACTCGGCCAGCGGGCGCTCGATGAACGTATAGGCGCCGTATTCTCCCTTGTCCCGCGCGGACACGACGGCCCGCGCGCACGACACCATCACGTTCGCGGTGAATTCGGCGTTGATGCCCTCGACAAGGTATTTCTGGCCGGCCTGCATGCCCGTCCGCTCGATGTCCGCGCCGTGGCGGGGGGTGTTGTATTTGTCGATGCTCTTGACGAAATGCACCTCGGTTTTGTTCTGCGCGAAATAGGGATCCTTTTGAATCGCCTTCGCCACCGCGTCGGGATCCGCGCCGGTCAGCAGCTCGACATAAACGGCGCGCCGCTGCACGCGGCCGTCCGCAAGGCTCAAGGAAACGGCGTCCTTCACGCCCGGAACCGCCTTGACCGCGACGGTGTGCCCCATGCTGCGGCCGCCCTTTTCGCCGCCGAAAACCGTCGTCGTGTGGCCGGTGATCGCGACCAGCTTCATAATCGCCCGCACCGCGGAATCCGTCCCCGGATCCCACCCCGATCCGATGATGGAAACCGCCTTTTTGGATTTGGCGTAAATGTCCGCATCCTTTTTCAGGGCGACGATCTTGTCGTGCTCGTCATAGCTGTCGACCGTGCAGATGCCCAGGTCGTGCATTTCGCGCAGCTTGGCCGGTATCTCGCGGGACGGCACGCACAGCAGCGCGACATCCACCTTGCCCAGCTCGCGGATGTCCGCGACGACGCGCGCGTTTTCCAGCTCGGGATCTTTTTGAATCAAAGAAATCGGCCGCCGGACAACGCCCGCCAGATACACATCCGATGTTTCCGCGACGGCGCGCTTGCACCCGCGCCCGACATTCCCCCACCCGCAGATGGCCACAGCGATTTTCTGCATCAGTTTCCTCCCGACATTTTTTTATACAAATCCTGATAATTCTCGCACGCGCTCGCCCACGAGTAATTCTGCTTCATCGCCATGTAGCGCAGCCGGTGCAGATGGCGCGGCCGGTCGTAGTAGGTCGCGTTCGCCCAGCCGATGGTGTTGTAGAGCGCCTCGGACGTCGTGTCGCGGAACTTGAACCCCGTCCCGACGCCGTAGTATTCGTTGTAGTTCAAAACGGTGTCCTCCAACCCGCCGGTCGCCCGCACGATCGGCAGCGCGCCGTAGGTCTGGCTGATCATCTGCTTCAGCCCGCACGGCTCATACAGCGACGGCACCAGCGAGAAATCCGCGCCCGCGTCGATAAGGTGCTCCATATCCGCATTCATGCCGATGTGGACGGCGATTTTCCCGGGATACTTCCGCGGCAGGGAGGCCAGATAGTCCTGCGCCCACTGCTCGCCCTGCCCCATGATGACGAACTGCGCCTGCATCGTGTTCAACACGGGCTCGATGCACTTGGCCAGCATGCCGATGCCCTTTTGCTCCGCCAGGCGCACGGCCATGCCGAAAATCGGCTTGCGCGGCGATTCCAGGCCCGTCCGACGGATCAGCTCCTGCTTGTTGCGCTCCTTCCCCAGGTGGAAATCCTTATACGAATAGCGCTTGACGATGATGCCGTCCTGCTCGGGGTTCCACAGCTGCGTATCGATGCCGTTCAGGATGCCCAGCACGTCCGCGCGCCGCTCCCGCAGCAGGAAGTCCAGCCCGGCCCCGAACTCCGGCGTCATCATCTCGCGCGCGTAATTCGGCGAAACCGTGTTGATTTTGTCGGCGAACCGGATGCCGCCTTTCAGGAAATTGATGCAGCCGTAATCCTCGAAAGCGCCCGGATGGAAATCGGCCCGGTCGATTTTCGCATACGGCACGACATCCTGGGCGAACCGCCCCTGATACGGCAGGTTGTGTATCGTCAGCAGGCTGTGCGTGCCGCGGAAGAACGGATCGTTTTCTTTTTTCAGGTAATACGGCACCAACGCCGTCTGCCAGTCGTGGCAATGGACGACATGCGGGCGGAACCCGATGTCTTTGGCGACCTGCAGCGCGGCGCGGCAGAAAAAGGCATACCGGTATCCATTGTCCTGGAAAGCGATATTCTTGTGGTCGTATATCCCGTTGCGCTGGAAATACTTGTTGAACTCGACGAAGAAGACCTCGACATCCGGAATAATGGAAGTCCGATGCACGGAAAAGAACTCCTGGCAGTTGCCCATCTGGACGCAGTTGCCGGCCATCGCCGGACGCAGGCCGTTCTTGTCGTAATCGATTTCGGAATAAAGCGGAATGATGACCTTGACGCACGCATCCTGCCGCACCAGCGATTTCGGCAGGGCGCCGACCACATCCCCCAGCCCGCCGGTCTTGACGAACGGCACCATTTCGCTGGCGATGAATAAGATGTTGTGCATCGGTTCCCTCCTTTTGGCTTCAGTATAAGACATTCGAAACGGATTTACAAGCATCATTTTATAAATTATTTTCTTGATTTTCGCCCATATCGGGTTTAGGATGGCAGGATGAATCCATTCCGTTCCCAAACTTCGTTGAGCGGCCTGACATGGGCCGTCAAAGAGCCGGACGAGCAGGTCGTGCAGCGCCTGACGGCCCGGCTGGGCGTGTCCGACATCGTCGCGCGCGTGCTGGTCGGCAGGGGCATCGCGCCCGACGACGCCGATTCCTTCCTCTATCCGACGCTGAAGAACCACCTGCCCAACCCGCTGACCCTGACGGACATGGAGCGCGCGGCCGCCCGCATCGCGGACGCCGTCTGCGCCGGCGGGCCGATCGGCGTCATGGGCGATTACGATGTCGACGGCGCGACATCGACGGCCATTCTCAAATTGTTCCTGGAAAAATGCGGCGCGCCCGTCCTGACCTTCATTCCCGAGCGCGAGGACGGATACGGCCCCAACGCCGGAAAAATGGCCGAGTTCAAAGCCGCCGGCTGCGCGCTGGTCATCACGGCGGATTGCGGGACGACCTCGTTCGAGGCGGTGGAGGCCGGCAACGCCTGCGGACTGGATGTCGTGATTCTGGACCACCACGACGCCGAGGCGAAGCTGCCGCCGGCCTACGCCGTCGTCAACCCGAAGCGGCTGGACGAGGACACCGGCCACCCGTGCCGGCACCTGGCCGCCGTCGGCGTCGTGTTCCTGGCGGTCATCGCGGTGAACACGATGCTGCGCAACCGGGGCTTTTACGCCGGCAAGACGGAGCCCAACCTGATGTCGTTCCTGGATTTGGTGGCGCTGGGGACGGTTTGCGATGTCGTCAAGCTGCAGGGCATCAACCGGCTGCTGGTCAAGGCCGGGCTGAACCAGATGCGGCTGGGCCAGAACCAGGGCATCGCCGCGCTGGCGCGCCTCGTCAACCTGTCCGAGCCGCCGACGACCTACCATCTGGGCTACATATTCGGGCCGCGCATCAACGCGTGCGGCCGCGTCGGCAAGTCGGACACCGGCATGCGGCTGCTGACATGCGCGGACGCCGTGACGGCGGACATCCTGGCGCGCGAGTTGGAGGATTTGAACGCGCTGCGCCGCGACATCGAAAGCGAGGTCTACCTGGCCGCCGTCGCGCAGGTCGAGCAAAACCCGCCGCAGCACCCCTTCATCGTCGTCCGGGGCGACGGCTGGCACCAAGGCGTTGTCGGCATCGTCGCGGGGCGCCTGAAAGAACGATACAACCTGCCCGTCTTCGCGCTCAGCGTCGACGGAAACGAGGTCAAGGGCTCGTCGCGCTCCGTCACGGGCGTCGATCTGGGGACGCTGGTCATGAACGCGCTGGGCAAAGGCATCCTGTCCCGCGGCGGCGGCCATCCGATGGCGGCCGGATTCACGTTGAAAAAGGAAAACCTGCCGGCGTTCGAGCAGTATCTGACCGAGCAGATAACGCCCGAAAAATGCCGGGCCGCCCCCAGCATCCTGGAAGCGGACGGCATCCTGCACATGAACGGCATCACGCCGGAGCTGGCGGCCGACATCGACAAAATCGCGCCGTTCGGCGAAGCCAACCCCGAGCCGAAATTCATCGTCAAGGATGTCAACATCATCCGGACGACCCTGCTGAAAAACGGGCACATTTCCTGCATTTTAAGCGCGGCGGACGGCGGCGCGACGATCCAGAGCATCGCGTTCCGCGCCGAAGACACCCCGATGGGCCGGGTGATGCTGGCCCCGAAAGGCCAAAGGGTTCACATCTTCGGCACCTTGAAAAAAGATTCGTGGCGCGGCCGGGAAAAAATCCAGATTCAAATCATCGATATGATGGCGGCGGATTGATTGCACCCAACCGCCGGCCCATCCGGGAAAAATTCTTTTATATTTATATAAAAGGCATCCGCCGGCGGACGCGCCCCTTATTTTTCGCTTGATTTTACGCGGACACTTCGTATAATGGATAGGGTCTGGAACTTTTCACACAGGGAGGCTTCATGTATCTTCAAATCGTTTTGGCAATCGTTGTCGGTTATCTCGCCGGATCCGTTCCGTGGGGGCTGGTTTTAACACGCTTCGCCGGCTTGGGCGACATCCGCAAAATCGGATCGGGCAACATCGGCGCGACGAATGTCCTGCGCACCGGGCGCAAGGATCTGGCGCTGGCGACCCTGCTGCTGGATATTTTCAAGGCGGGCGCCGTCGCCGGCCTGTTCTGGTGGGGGGCGTCCAAAAACCTCGGGTTTTTAGCCGGATTCATGGCCGTCATCGGGCATAATTTTCCGGTCTGGCTGCGCTTCAAGGGCGGCAAGGGCGTCGCGTCCAGCCTCGGCCTGATGCTGTGCATGACGCCGGTCGTCGGCATCGAAACGGCGCTGACATGGCTGGTCGTCGCGTTCGCGTTCAAGTACTCCTCGCTGTCCGCGCTGGTCGCGATGACGCTGGCGCCGGTTTTCGCGATTTTCGCGGCATCGCCCTCCGCCGTCGTGTGCTATGCGGCGCTGGCCCTGCTGTCCATCTGGCGGCACAGGAGCAACATCAGGCGCCTGATACATGGGACGGAAAGCAAAATCTCGTTCAGGAAAAAACACGCCCGATGATTCCCGCCGACAAAAAAGAGTGGATGCGCCTGGCGTTCGGTGAAAACATCGGACCGGTCGGCTTCAGGCATTTGATCGGCTTTTACGGCTCCGCCGCCGAGGCTGTCCGGCATGTGAATCAGCTGGCCGCCGCCGGTGGGCGCAAAAAGCCGATACGCCTGCCCGCCGATGCGGAAGTAGAGCGCCAGTTCCAAGCGGCGGATGCATGTGGCGCCGAAATCGTCTGCGCATACGAGCCGAAATATCCGCAGGTGTTGCGGGCGCTGTCCGACGCGCCGCCGGTCTTGTTCGTCAAGGGGGACATCGACGCATTGAACTTGCCGGCCGTCGCAATCGTCGGAACGCGCAACGCGTCGCTGAACGGCAAAAACATCGCGCGGCATTTCGCGAAAGAACTGGCCGGGAAAGGCTATGCCGTCGTGTCGGGCCTGGCTAAAGGAATCGACGCGGCAGCGCATGCCGGCGCGCTGGAAGCCGGCGGCAAGACAATCGCCGTCCTGGGCTCCGCCGTCGACGACATCTACCCGCCGGAAAACAAAGATCTCTACACTCAAATCGCCGAAAAAGGCTGCATCGTTTCCGAGTTGACGTTCGGAAGCCCGCTGAACCCCAAGAACTTCCCGCGCCGCAACCGCATCATTTCGGGGCTGGCGCAAGGGGTCCTCGTCATCGAAGCGCAGGAAAAATCCGGCTCGCTGATCACGGCGCGTTGTGCCGCCGACCAAGGGCGCGAGGTTTTCGCCGTTCCCGGATCCCCCGTGGATCCGCGCAGCCAAGGCCCCAACAAACTCATCAAAGACGGCGCAACGCTGGTGTCGCATATCAACGACATCACGGACGTGCTGGAACAGGCGCCGGATTTCCGCCTGACGGAGCCGCAGGATGCCGCCGCATACCGCCCCGCTCCGCCCGACGATGCGGATATGACCGCGGCGCACGATGTCGTCCTATCCAATTTAGGGGCGGACATCGTGTCGGTCGACGAGCTGATCCGCGCGTGCGATTTGCCGGCGCAGCTGGTGCAGATCGTCCTGGTGGAATTGGAACTGGCCGGCCGGCTGGAAAGGTATCACGGCGGCCGGGTTTCGCTGATCATGACTCTGGAGGACATATGAAGCTGGTGATTGTGGAATCGCCGTCGAAGGCCAAAACCATCAACAAATACCTGGGCAAGGACTACCATGTGATGGCCAGCATGGGGCACATCCGGGATTTGCCGGCCAAGGACGGATCGGTGCGGCCGGACGCGGATTTCGCGATGGATTGGGAAGTGCAGGCGCGTGGCGACAAAGTCGTCCGAGAAATGGCCAGGCAGCTTGAAAAGGCGGAGGCGCTCTACCTGGCGTCCGACCCCGACCGCGAGGGAGAGGCCATCGCCTGGCATGTCGTGCAGGAATTAAAGCGCCGCAAAAAACTGCGCGCGGATTTTCCCGTGCATCGCGTCGTTTTCCACGAAATCACCAAGTCCGCAATTCTGGACGCGATGGCGCACCCGCACGACATCGACATGAAGCTGGTGGAGGCTTACCTGGCGCGGCGCGCGCTGGATTACCTGGTCGGGTTCCAGCTCTCCCCCGTGCTGTGGCGCAAACTGCCCGGCGCGAAATCCGCCGGCCGCGTGCAGTCGGTCGCCCTGCGCCTGATCTGCGAGCGCGAGGACGAAATCACGGCGTTCCGGCCGCAGGAATACTGGGGAATCGATGTCGACCTGAACACCCTCCGCGCGGCGCAATTCAACGCCAAGCTGACCCATGTGGACGGCAAAAAGCTCGGCAAGTTCGACCTGATGAACGGCTCGATCGCCGGGGATGTCAAAAAGCGGGTCGAGGACGCGCGCTTTTCCGTCGGCGCCATCGAGCGCAAGCAGACGAAGCGCAACCCCGCGCCGGCGTTCACGACCTCCACATTGCAGCAGGAGGCCTCCCGCAAGCTGGGATTCGGCGCCAAAAAAACGATGCAGGTCGCCCAGCAGCTGTATGAAGGCGTCGACATCGGCGGCGAAACGACCGGCTTGATCACCTACATGCGCACGGACAGCGTCGCGTTGTCGCAGGAAGCCATCGCGTCCATCCGCGCCCTTATCGAAACCGAATACGGCAAGGATTACCTCCCCGAAACGCCGCGGTTTTACAAGAACAACTCCAAAAACGCCCAGGAAGCGCACGAGGCCATCCGCCCGACAAACGCCGCGCGTCATCCCGACAAAATCGCCGGCGCCCTGACCGCCGACCAGCGCAAACTCTACGACCTGATCTGGAAGCGCGCCGTCGCCTGCCAGATGGCCAGCGCGGTGCTGGACAAGGTCGGCATCGACATTCCGTCCGCAGACAATACCTTGCAGCTGCGCGCGACGGGGCAGACCATCGCCTTCCCAGGATTCATCAAAATCTACAAGGAAGACATCGACGACAAAAGCAAGGAAGCCGACGATGACGACGACAACGCCGTCCTGCCGCCGATGGACACCGGCGAGGGATTGGACACGCTGGCCGTCCACGCCGACCAGCATTTCACCGAGCCGCCGCCGCGCTTTTCGGAGGCCAGCCTCGTCAAACGCCTGGAAGAGCTGGGCATCGGCCGGCCGTCGACATACGCGACAATCCTGTCCGTATTGCAGGAGCGCGACTATGTCAAGCTGGTTCAAAAGCGATTCGTCCCCGAGGACACGGGCCGCATCGTCACCGCCTTTTTGGAGGCTTATTTCACGCGCTATGTCCAATACGACTACACGGCCGGCCTGGAAAACAAGCTGGACGACATCACGGCCGGCGAAACGGCGTGGCGCGATGTTTTAAGCGATTTTTGGAAAACCTTTTCCGCGACATTGAAAGCCGTCGAGCCGCACAAGATGGGGGAAGTGCTGGACAGGGTCGCACAATCGCTGGAAAAGCACCTGTTCCCGACCGACGAAAGCCGCGTGTGCCCCGAATGCAAGACGGGCCGGCTCTCGCTGCGCGTCGGGCGGTTCGGCGCGTTCATCGGCTGCTCGGCTTATCCGACATGCACCTACACGAAGCAGTTCGCGCTGGCGGCGCCAACGGGCACGGCGGACGAACCGGCGGCGTCATCCGACGAGGTCAAGTCCTACGCTTTGGGCAAAGATGAAAACGGCCGGGATGTCGTCGTCAAAAAAGGCCCCTACGGCTGGTATGCCCAGGCCGGCGCCGGCAAGGAGGCCAAGCGCACCGGCTTGCCCAAGGGAACCGCTCCCGAATCCGTCGACATCGGCCAGGCCGTCCGACTGCTTTCCCTGCCCCGCGCGCTGGGCATCCATCCCGATACGAAAGAGCCGGTCGAGGCGGGCCTCGGCAAATTCGGCCCGTATGTCCGGATGAACAGGACATACAAGTCGCTGGAACCCGCGGACGATGTGCTGACCATCGGGCTGGCGCGCGCGGTGGAGCTGCTGGCCGGCGCGGACGCCAGGAAGAAAGCGACGCTCGTCGGCCGCTGGGACGACGCCGACATCACCTACCAGACCGGAAAATACGGGCCGTATGTCAAATGGCGCAAGATCATGGCTTCCGCGAAAGAAGGCGTCCCGACGCTGGACGAAGCGGTCGCCCTTTTGCAGGCCAAAATGCGGAGCAAATAAATCAGCTTGAAAAAATAATTCTTTTCGGCTATAACCAAGGAAACATTCAAACGAGAAGTGAGGGCATCCGATGATTCGTTTTTTCAACCGGTTCGCAGGCAGCTGGCTTTCCAAAATGATCCTGTTCATCCTGACGTTGAGCATGATCGCGTTCTGGGGGCTGGGCGGCCTGGTCAGCACCGAGAAAGGCTTCGGCCAGGATCCGATCAGGGTCGGCGGGCAAGCCGTCCCGATGAGCAGGCTGATGCACGCGTTCGAAGCCGCGCGGCAGCAGCTGTCCCGCCAGATGATGGGAAAGTATGTTTCGCCGGAACAGGCGCTGGAAATGGGGCTGCTGGATCAAGTGGTTCGCCAGCATGTCGCCGAGCTTGTCAACGCCGCCGTTGAAAAGGATTTGGGGCTGACGGCCTCGACGGCGGCCGTTCAAAAATATGTCGAGCGCAACCCCGCTTTCGCCGGGCCGACAGGCGCGTTCGACAAGAACCTGTTTTACGCCTACCTGATGCAGACGGGGACGAATGAAAACCAGCTGGCCGACCGACTGAAAAAAGAACTGGCCGCCCAGCACTTGCGCCACAGCGTCCAGAGCGTCGCCTATGTGCCGGATGCGCTGGTCGAAATCATCCACCGGTATCAGAACGAAAAACGCGATGTGTCCGCCGTGTTGATCGAGCCTGATAAAATCGCCGTCGCCGAGCGGCCGACGGAGCAGCAGCTGAAAGACGACTACGAGGCGGATGTGGAGGATTTCATGATGCCGGAGCGGCGCGCGCTGACCCTGATGCGCGTCACGCCCGCGATGATGCTGGACAAGGTGGCCGTGCCGCCCGAAGAGGTCGAGGCGGCCCTCGCCGAGCAGCGGGGCAGTTTCGAAACGCCCGAAAAGCGCGCGGTCGACCAGATGCGTTTCGACACGGCGGAAGCCGCCCGAAAAGCGATGACGGGCCTGACGCCGGCTAATTTCCGACAAACGGCGCGCACCAAAGCCGGACAGACGGACGATCAGACGGATTTCGGACAGGTCGCGCAAAACGAGTTGCTGGAAGATTTGGCCGCGCCGGTGTTCGGGGCGAAAAAAGGCGCCATCGTCGGGCCGGTGCAAAGCCCGATGGGGTGGCATGTCCTGCTGGTGCGCGATGTGATTCCGGCCAAGACGACGCCGGCCGCAGAAATGAAAGCGCGCATCCGGCAGCGGCTGGCCGAGGGAAAAACCTACGACACGATGTATGAAGCCGTCCGCAAGTCCGAAGACATCCTGGGCGCCGGCGGCTCACTGGAACAGGTGGAATCCGCGCTGGGCCTCAAAACGCAGGCCATCCAGCCGGTGGATATCTCCGGCAAAACCAAAGCCGGGAAGCAGGCCGTTGAAAACGCCGAGTTGATGAAGCAGGCGTTCATCCTGCAGAAAGGCGAAACATCGTCGTTCGTCGAGGACGGGAACGGCTTCGTCGTCGTCCGCGTCGACGACATCCTGCCGGTCAAGGCGCGGGATTTCGACGATGTCCGGCCGGAACTGACGCGCCGGTGGATCGCAGCCCGGCAGAAAGAGAAGCTGGCCGATGTCGCGCAGGCCGTCCTGAAACGGACGCAAGGCGGGCAACCGCTGGAATCCCAGGGCGTGTTCGGAAACTTCAAGGTTCTGTCCGACACGGGCGTCACGCGCGGCAATCCGGGAAAGATGCCCGCTGCGGCGCTTCCGGCCATATTCAAGCAGAAGGCCGGCCTGCCAAACGCGCAGCTGACGGACCTGCCCGGCATCGGCGTCCTTGTCACGGCCGTCGGCCGGATAACGCCGCCGAAAGAGGACGCGGCGCAGACCGCGCAGATGAAAACCGCCCTGGCGCAAACCGAGGGAGAGGCGCTGTATCGGGCGCTGCAAGCGCACTATACGGCGGAACTGGGGGTTGAAGTCAACGAAAAGGCGATTCAAAAAGCCTTTGCGAAATACCTGAAAACACAATGAGGCGCACCATGAAAAAAATCCTGATACTGATATTGGTCTTGCATGCCACGGCGGCGGCCGCGGCGCTGAACAAAAGCGGCGGATTCTACCTGAACGCCAAAATGGGAATCGGGGCGACGAGATGAGCGTCATCACCAAGGACACGACGACGACTTTCTCGCCGTCCATCGCGCTGGGCGCGCGGTCGCGGGCGTTCCGGTTCGAATTGGAGGGGACGAACACCTCCAATGCCAAAGTGGACGGGCTGCGCACGATTCAGACGCGGCTGATGCTGCAGGCGTATGTCGACCTGCCGCTGCGGACGCGGATACGCCCCTACATCAACGGCGGCGCGGGATTCTCGTTCATCAGCGCGCAGGTGGAAAACCAATACGGATACCTGTACCGCCGGCATGAATCGGACACGTCCTTCGCGTGGAACGCCGGCGGCGGGTTCACGATTCCGATATCCCCCAACTGGGCCATCAGCCTCGGATACCGCTATGTGGATTTCGGCGATCAGGAGGTTTTCGACACGCCGATCGAAACGATCGCGCATGAAGGATACCTGGGCGTGTCCTATGAATTTTAATCCCTAGCGGGCCAGCAGGCGCTTCAAATAACGCCCGGTGTGGCTGTCCGGGTTTTCGGCCACCTGCTCCGGCGTTCCCGCCGCGACGACGCGGCCGCCGCCGTCTCCGCCCTCCGGCCCCATGTCGATAATGTAATCCGCGGTTTTAATCACATCCAGGTTGTGCTCGATGACGACGACGCTGTTGCCCTGATCGACCAGCGCGTGCAGCACTTCCAGCAGCTTCTGGATGTCCGCAAAATGCAGCCCGGTCGTCGGCTCGTCCAGGATATACAGCGTCCGCCCGGTCGCGCGGCGCGACAATTCCTTGGCCAGCTTGATGCGCTGGGCCTCGCCGCCGGACAGCGTCACCGCCGACTGCCCCAGCGTCATATACCCCAGCCCGACGCGCTGCAGCAAGGCGCACTTGTCGCGCAGGGACGGAATGTTCTGAAAGAAATCGGCCGCCTCGTCGACGGTCATGTCCAGAACGTCCGCGATGGATTTGTCGCGGTATTTGACTTCCAGCGTCTCGCGGTTGTAGCGCTTGCCGCGGCATGCGTCGCACTGCACATACACGTCGGGCAGAAAGTGCATCTCGATTTTCAGAACGCCGTCCCCGCCGCACGCTTCGCACCGGCCGCCCTTGACATTGAACGAGAACCGCCCCGGCTTGTATCCGCGCGCCAGCGATTCCGGCAGGCCGGCATACCAGTCGCGGATGGCCGTGAACATGCCGGTGTAGGTCGCGGGGTTCGATCGCGGCGTGCGTCCGATCGGCGTCTGGTCGATGTCGATGATTTTATCGATGTATCCCATGCCTTGTATTTTCTTATATTTTCCAGGTGTTTCCCGAGATTTGTTAATCAGGTGGTTCAACCCCTTATATAACGTTTCAATCACGAGAGAAGACTTGCCGCCGCCGGATACGCCCGTCACGCAGGTGAAGGTTTCCAGCGGAATACTGACATCCACGTTTTTCAGGTTGTTGGCCGCCGCTCCGAACACGGAAATGAACTGGCCGCTGCCGGGGCGACGCCGTCCGGGGACGATAATCTGCCGCATGCCGGACAGGAACTGCCCCGTCGCCGACACCGGGTTCGCCAGAATGTCCGCGGGGGGCCCCTGGGCGATGACATACCCGCCGTGGCGACCCGCCGTCGGCCCCATGTCGACGACATAATCCGCCGCCCGGATGGCGTCCGCGTCGTGCTCGACGACGATGATCGTGTTGCCCAGATCGCGCAGCCGCGTCAAGGTCGCGAGCAGCCGGTCGTTGTCGCGCTGATGCAGGCCGATGGACGGCTCGTCCAGCACATACAGGACGCCCGTCAGGCCGGATCCGATCTGGCTGGCCAGCCGGATGCGCTGGGATTCGCCGCCGGACAGCGTTCCGCTCATCCTGTCCAGCGACAGGTATCCCAAGCCCACATTCTGCAAGAACGTCAGGCGCTCGTTGATTTCCTTCAAAATCCGGTCAGCGATTTCGCGCTTCTGCGGCGTCAGCGTTCCCGCCAGTTTCCCGAACCAGTCCAGCGCCCCCGCGATGGACACGTGCGCCGCTTCAGAGATGTTCTTGCCGCTCACCTTCACGCACAGGGCTTCGGGTTTCAGGCGCAGGCCATGGCAAGCCTCGCATGCGGAGCCGGATTGGTATTTGGATATCTCCTCGCGCATCCAGTCGGATTCCGTTTCCAGGAACCGGCGCTCCATGTTCGGAATCACGCCTTCGAAATCGACGCGGCCGGCGTGATAGCCGTAGAGAACGGCCTGCTGCGTCGCGGCGGGAATCTTGAACCACGGCATGTCCAGATCCAGTTGCAGCGCGCGCATCATGGATTTCAGCGCGACATCATACCACTGGAACATCTCGCCGCTCTGCGCCGTCCAGGGCGCGATCGCGCCTTGTTTGATGCTTTTGGCCTTGTCCGGAATGACCAGCTCCGGATCGACATACAGCTTGACCCCCAGCCCGGAGCACGCCGGACAGGCCCCCTGCGGGTTGTTGAACGAGAACAGGCGCGGCTCCAATTCGCCGAGCGTAAAGCCGGACGCGGGACAGGCGAACTTCGACGAAAACAGCCGCTCGGAATTGTCCGCCGCATTCTCGACGACCGCCAGCCCGTCGGCCAGGTGGAGCGCCTTTTCGAACGACTGGGCCAGCCGCTCCTGAATGCCGTCCTTGACGACGATCCGGTCGACGACGACGCTCAACGCGTGCTTTTTGTTCTTGTCCAGCGCCGGCGCCGCGTCGATGTCGTGCATGACGCCGTCCACCTTGACGCGCGTGAAGCCTTTTTTCTGCCACTCCTGGATTTCCTTGCGATACTCGCCCTTGCGGTCGCGGACGACCGGCGCGCAGACCAGCAGCCGACTCCCCTCGGGATACGCCATCACGATGTCAACCATCTGCGATATCGTCTGCATTTCGATCGGCAGGCCCGTCGCCGGCGAATGCGGCACGCCGACGCGCGCCCACAGCAGGCGCATGTAATCGTAAATCTCCGTGACGGTTCCGACGGTCGAGCGCGGGTTCTTGGAGGTCGTCTTCTGCTCGATGGAAATGGCCGGCGAAAGCCCCTCGATGGAATCGACGTCCGGCTTTTTCATCAGGTCCAGAAACTGGCGGGCATAGGCGGACAGGCTTTCGACATACCGCCGCTGGCCCTCGGCGTAGATCGTGTCGAATGCCAGGGACGATTTCCCCGACCCGGACAGGCCCGTGATGACGATCAGCTTGTCCCGCGGCAAATCCAAATCGATGTTTTTCAGGTTATGCTCGCGCGCGCCGCGAATCTTGATAAACTTTTCCATGAAATCCCCTGCCGGTTGACGAACGGGGCATTATACCACTTTTTTCCGTCCGTTTCAAGCATTTTAGTCAGGCTGTGCTGCCGGCCGGTCAAAAATGTGGAAAAAATGAAAAAAGGACTTGCCAACGCTTTCATTTGGGTGTAAAGTGGGCTCGATATGCGAACCGATAGGGGAGGAAAAATGCGCGGCTTCTTCAAAAAAACGGCTGTCAGCGTCATCGCAGCGGGCCTGATGTGGGGGTCTTTGCCGTTGTCGGCGGCTCAAAATTACGGGAGCTTGGATCAGGGTTCCGGCGACCTGCAAGGACGATACGGCGATCCCCTGCAAGGCGGATCACCGGGAACGGGCGGCGTGCAGACCCAGCGTGCGGGCGGCGCCGGCCAAAACGTTCAGACGGACGAACAGCGCAAAAACGGCGGCACGCTTTCGGAATGGTTCGGCAAGAATGCCATGACGCTGATGGGGCTGGCGGTTGGGATTGCCGGCCTGCTGCTGTCGATGCGCAAAGACAAAAGCAGCAGCGGCAAAGGATCGGATGCCGGCGAAACGACGGAGCCTGTTTCCACGGATGACATCCGCGGCACCGGCTACGACGATTCCGGCAGCACCACGCCTTATTATCCGTCATACAGCCAGGGAACATCCGGCAGCGACGACAGCGGCGCGAGCGGCGGCGGCAGCGGCGGCGGTTCAAGCCCGTCCGGCGGCGGTGGCGGCACATCCTCGACGCCGAAAGAAAGCGCCGCGGAAAAGGCGGCTGCCGGCGACGGCGCCATAGCGGCTTATACCTATGCGAAAAAGAACCTGGACGCCGCGGACGCGTTCCCGAAAAAAGCCGAGGAAATCAGCCAGCAGATAGATGACGCCCAAACCTGGCGCGATGCATTCCAGGCTGTCATCGATGCGGACTACACGACCTACATGGAGTCCGCGCGGTTCCTGTCCGTTTTGGCGGCGGAAGGCAATCAGAAATCGACCGATATCATCGGCAGCGGCGTTCTGCCGAAAATCCAAGAG
>JAQVGI010000029.1 GCA_028696805.1 Alphaproteobacteria bacterium | reverse complement strand
CCATGCGGGAAGATCCGATGCCCGTCTTGTTCGCCTGCGCATGCCACGACATGGCGCGCATGTCGGACGATTGGGATGCGGAGCACGGCGCGCGGGCCGTTCCGCTGGCTGCGGACATCATGGACAAGTTCACGGACGCGCTGCCGGCGGCTCAAAGGCAGTCCGCCCTATACGCCGTCGCGCATCACACCGCCGGCCGGCGTGCGCCGGATTATGTGTCGGCCTGCCTGTGGGACGCGGACAGGACGCGGCTGTCGTGGAAGAACGGATACAGGGCGGCTTTCTTCGCGACGGCGCGCGCCAGGGCCGTCGCCTCCATGCGCAATCCGCTCGATTATGTCGCATACCAATCCCAATGCATGGGCAAGAACCGGGAGGCCGTCCTGCGGATGTTTTCGCATGAAACGGACGGGATGGAGAGCCGCTGCGCCCGGGCCCGGCCCGAACGCAAAAGCCGGCTGACGCCGGGGCGCCGGTTCGGCGTCTGCGGCCCGGGGGAGAAATGCAGATGAAAATCAGGCTGGACAGGACGAAGATTGTCGGCGCGGATGGAAAGCCTCTGGCGCTCCACCATGTGACGGATCGTCCGCAGGGCGTCGACGCGTATCTGCCGCTGTCGCATTTCGGGACGGAAAAAGCCGCCGCGATCCATGCCAGGGGATTGCTGGAAAAAGCGGCGGGGCGGCCGCTGCCCCTGGAAGCGCCCGATCCGCGCAAGCCCGTGGATTTCCGCGCGTATATGCATGAGCCGAACCTGCCGCCGCTGTCGCAGCAGAAGGTTTTCCTGCATATCCGCTCTCCGCTGGCCGTCCCGGATTTGAGCCTGCACAGCGTCGCGCAGTGGAAAAGATGGTTTGAAAACATCTATGTGCCCAAGAAACGTTTTCTGTCCCGGGACGAATTGCACGAGGCCTGGGCGCTGAAGCCGCATGAGACGCGGTATAAGAAAGCGCTGGCGGCGTTTATTTTCGACGATCCGGCTGTGGGCCGCCCCGACGAAAGGGAGGCGGAACTGGCGGCCGGCAAGATTTTCACGCCCGGCCAGATCGCGGCGATCCGCGGCCGGCCGGATGCGGCCCCCTCCGGGCGCGGGCGCCTGTCCGCGTCGGACGCGCTGACGTATCAGCGGCTCATCCGTTTCCTGACGGGCGAGGGATACGACGGATTTTCCTATCGGAACGCCTATGAGGACAAGGGCAGCACCAGCTATATGATCATGCGCCCCGCGCAGGTGTTTCAGGCGCTGGACGATGCGGCGGAGCACAGCGTGCCGCAGCCGGGCGCTTTCGACGGGCAGCTGCTGGCGGAGATAGAAAAAAGGTTTTTCGACGCCGCGGGGCAGGCGGGGCCGACGGCGCGCATCGCCGCGCATGCCGTCTTGATGGACGGCCGGAAAAAAGCCGCGCACATGTAGGGGGCGCCGGGGCTTGCGTCCTTACGGCAGACGCGCGGCGATTTTGGCCAGGCGATACATCCGGCGCCTGCACAGCCGGACGACCAGGCGCTGGGAAAAAGGGAGCGTCGCGAACGAAACGATTCCCTGCCGCGTCAGGGCGTCGACGGCATCGGCGGCCCGATGGAACAAGGCGCGGCATTCGGCGTCGTTTTTATTCTTTTTCAAATTCTTTTTGACAATCATCCGGTAGGCGTCCCTGGCCAGATCCGCCTTGAAATCGCTCCGGTATTCCGGCGGGATGCGGCCGGTCTTGACGAAGACCTCGTGGCTCAAGCGGATGCGGTTGATGCCGGAGGCCAGGTACTTCGGGAAGTTCAGGCGGCCGTTCAGCGACGCCGGATTCCTGCGGTAGAAATACAAGACGTCCGGAACGATGACCTTGCGCCGGATGACGGCGTTGATTTCGCAGGCGTAGAAATAATCCTCTTCGTATAGCAGCTCCGTCCGGAACCGGACGGATTTGACCCGGCGCCAGTCATACAGCTTGTTGACTTTGTTGATCCACGCGCCGACGCGCGTCCTTCTGGAGAAAAAGACATCCATGTCGTCGACGGACACGCAGCCGGGATGCGGTATCCGGATATCGGGAAACGCGTGGGGCGCCGCATCATGCCCGACGCGGGCGGTCGCGCACTCGACGACATCCGGGCGGCGGCGCCGCATGTGATGCAACAGGCATTCGAATGCGCGCGGGTGGATGAAATCGTCCGAATCCAGATAGAAGATGTAGTCGGTGTCGCCGGGCACCTTGTCCAGCAGGGCGTTCAGCGCGGCCGTTACGCCCGCGTTGGGCTGGGAGAAAATGCGGAACCGCTTGTCCCGCGCCGCGTATTGCTCCAAAATCTCAGGCGATTTGTCCGTCGATCCGTCGTTCAGGCACAGGACTTCGAAACGGGCGTATGTCTGGCCGATGACGGAATCCAGACACATCGGCAGGTATCTCTCCGTGTTGTAGACAGGAATCAAAACGGCGATTTTCGGCATCTTGCCCGTCATAAGAACGCTACCTTTACTCCGGCTTTGACGTCCGTTTCGCTGCGGCGGGATACGAAATGGGACGCGGCGGCATACCACGCGGCGCCTGTCCGTTCGTATCCGATATTGAATGACGCGGCGCCGCGGTAGTCGGCGTAGGACGCGTCGCGCAGCTCGAACGCGCCCGCCAGGCCGTCGATGCCGACCTTGACGGACTGCGGGCCGGCGAATTCGCGGTAGAGCGCGCATCCGCCCGACAGGTTCAGCCGCCCGCCTTTTCCGACGGCGATTTCTTTGCGCGCGTGCAATCCGATGCCGGTTTCGACGGATGCGTATGCCGTCGTCGGCATCGTCAGGCTGAACGGCCTGTTCCGCTCATGTCCGCCCTGCGTCCCCATCAGCGCGTTGAACTCGACGGCGGGCTCCAGCACGAAAGCCCCCAGGTCGACCGGATACCGGACTTCGTTCGCGATGCCGTAGAGGCGCCTTTCCAAAGTGCCGCGGTAGGCCGCGCCCCATCCCGGCCGGCTGTATGTGCCGCGCGCATAGCCCAGCCGCGGCATGCTCAACAGCTTGAAACCATGCGCGTCGTATGTCATCGGCATGTAGAACTGATACGCGCTGTCCCGCCGCGCCCCGTCCGAATCGAAGGCGTTCCTCACATCCGTCACGGACATGCCGAACCCGATGCCGAAGCCGCCGTTGAGCTTGCGGTGCGTCAGGCTGTAGGCGGCCGACGCATCCCGCGCAAAGCCCATCCCCATCGGATAAATCGTGCCGGCGGCGTTCAGGCGGTCGCCGGTGGCGGCGAACAGCCGGGCGTTCATTTCCCGATTCAACATGCGCGTCATCAGCGTGTCCTGCGCGCGCAGGCGGGCGAACGACGATTCGCCGGCGATTCGGGATAAACCGCTGTTCAGCGACGCGGCGGAGCCGAAGGATTTCAGCAGGCTGAAAAACGCCTCGTTGTTACGGGCCGCGTAGTTGTCCGACAGAAAGCGCGCGAGGCTGGCGTTGCGCACGATGCCGTCGAATCCTTTGAAAGCCAGCGCGACATCCGCGCCGTTGCCGGCCAGCACCGGATCGAACAGCGCCGACCGGGACGCCAGGGTCAATCCGGACGCGTCCGGCGTGTCGATCAGGCCGGCGGCGGTGTAGAGCGTGCCGAACCCGCTCCGGACGAAGCCGTCGGACAGATACAATGTGCCGGACAGGCCTTCGTCCGCGCTGAACCGCGCGCCTTCCTCGGCGATAATCGAACCGCCGAAGGCGTCGAAATCCATGAATCCGGACGACGACATCAATCCCGCGGTCATCAGGACGGCGTCGCCTTCCAGGACGATGTAGCTGCCGTTCGAAACGCTGCCGGTACAGGTGCCGGAGCACTGGGTGCCGTCGATCCGGATGATGCCGCCGTTGGTGATGGTCGCGCCGGATTCGGCGTAGATGCCGTAGCTTGTCTCCATGTCGGACAGGGCGATGATCCCCGTCGCAAAGTTCGTGATGGTCGCGCCGGATTTCGCATAGATGCCGTATCCCGTGCCGCCGGTCGGCGTCACCGGATAGAATGTCGTTCCGTCGATAGTGACGTTTTCCCGCTTGATGGTTATTGTGCCGCTGTTCGTGACGGTCGTGCCCGCGTCCGCGTAAATGCCGACGGCCGTGCCGGATCCGATGTTGTTGATCGTGATGGTGCCGGAGTTGTTGATCGTGCCGCCGTTCGAGTAAATGCCTGTCGTCCGGCCGGTGCCGATGGCGTTGATCGTGATGCTCGATGTTCGTCCGGTCGAGTTGTTGTTGGCGATGGTTCCGGTTCCGGCGCCATACATGCCGTAGGCTTTGCCCGCGCCGAACGCGTTCAGCTGAATCGTTCCGCTCACGGGCGCCGACGACGTCGCGGTGAGTGCGTTGACGATGTCTCCGCCGCTGTAAATGCCGTATGCGTTGCCGCTGCCGTTGTTTTTAATCGTGATGCTGCCCGAAACGGCCATCGATGTGTCCTGGCCGGTCGTCCATTCGACGTTCGTCGCCTTTTCCAAAGCATAGAGGCCGTAGACGTTTCCGCTGCCCGTGTTGGTGATCCTGATCGTCCCGACGCCGCCGCCGGGGGAAACCTGATCCGTCACCAGGGTGTTTGCGACCCGCGCGCCGCGCATGCCGAAAACGGAGCCGTTGCCGACATTGGTCAGGTCGATTGTGCCGGTCGCCGTTTCCGCCGTGCCGCTGGCCGTGTCGTAAGTGTAGGCGTTTATCATCGTGTCCGTCGTATTTGCGGTATACATGCCATACATGTCGCCGTTGGACGTGTTGGACAACGTGATGCTTTTCGTATCGTTGGTATTATTGTAGGCGAAAGCATTGACCAGTTTCTGCGTCGCGTCCCCCTTCATGCCGTAAATGTCGCGGTATTCGTCGTTCTCGCCCGTCGTGTCGGCCGCCGGATTGCGGATGTAGCCCTGATATGCTGCTCCGGCCGTCACGACATAGTCGTCCCCTTTCGGATCGCTCCCGCCGCCACCACCTCCTCCGCCGCCACCACCGCCGCCATCGTTCCCGCCGCTGCCGCCGCCTCCGGCCGCCGCGATGGCAATGCCGCCGCCGATCAGCGCCGCGCCGACCAGCAGCGCAATCAGCAGCGTGTTGGCGCCGCCGCCGCATTGAAAGTTCTCCTGAAACTTGCGCGGCACCCGGGAAACGCAGGGGTGCTCGGTGTCCGCGCCGGCGTCTTTCAATGTATCATAGGCCGCGCAGTTGTTTTGGTAAATGGCTTTGCACAGCGGCGTGTCCCCCTGCTCGTTGACGACGTCCAGCGTGTCGTCGGCGTCGACGATCCGGCGCAGGGCCTCGCCGTCCGTGCGCGCGGCGTAGAAATAAATCTTGTCGAACGTGCTGGGGGAGGCATACGCGTATAACCCGCCGACGCCGGCCAGCCCGACGGCCGCCGTGTATTCCGCCGGTATCTTGTTCAGGCAGCGCGCCCGCGTGCTGGCGCCGGCGGCCAGAAGCGTGTCGGCGGCGCGCTTGTCGCCGCGCCAGACCGCCTCGCACAGCGGCGTGTTTTTCTTGGCGTCCAGGCTCTCGATTGAAAATTGCCGCAAGACCGCCTGGAGGGAGGCGCCGTCCCCGCGCATCGCGTGATGGTAGATAATCGCGTGCGGCGTCGACAGCAGGTTCACGGCGACCGGATCGGGATAGGCCTGGCGCGACGTCATCGTCGTATAGTCGTTAATGGCCCACGCGCCGGACTGGTTGAACAGCAATCCGATGCAAACCAATGAAGATACATATTTTTTCAATATCACGCCGCGCCCTCTGTGTGTCTTGACGCTATTATAGGAAATAATGGTTAATAAAGAATGAACGGCAGCGTTTTTTGTGCAATTATCTGCGGCGCGGCGGCGGGCGGGAAAAACGGGCGGAACCCGTATTTGCCCCTTGCGCTTTTGGTTTTTTTGGATTAGAATCGCCGGCAACGGAAAGGATGCGGGACATGACACGGCTGGCTGTCGGGATTATCGGGTGCGGGTTCGTCGGAGGGGCTTTGAAGCAATGGCTGGCCGAGCACAACGCCGGTGTGCGGGTTTTGGTTTCGGACCCCGCGAAGGGCTACCATGACGCGATGGACGACGCGGATGTCCTTTTCATCAGCATCCACCTGCCGACCGACGCGGACGGCACGCAGGATTTGTCCGGCCTGGAAGACATCATCCGGCCGCTGCCGGACAAGCCGGTTTTCATCCGGACGACAATCCTGCCCGGTGCCAGCGCCCGGCTGTCGCGCGAAACGGGGCATGCCGTTTATTTCATGCCGGAGTTCCTGACGGAGCGCACGGCGTATGCCGATTTTTGCACCCAGCCGATGATTTTCACGGGCGAAACCGATTTGCTGAAACGGGTTTTCATCGGCAAGACGTTCATCGAGATGACATCGCTGGAAGCGGAAATCGCCAAATATGCCCACAATGTGTTCGGCGCGTTGAAAGTGATATACTGCAACGGGGTGAACGAGCTGTGTGCGCGGGAGGGCGCGGATTATGCGCAGGTCAGGGCGGGCATGCTGCTGAGCGGCTACATCAACGCGCCGCACACGCAGGTGCCCGGGCCGGACGGGCGGCCGGGATACGGCGGCAAATGCTTTCCGAAGGATGTGAACGCGTTCACGGCGTTGTGCCGCGGGACGGGGCTGCATGAATTGCTGGAACCCTTGAAATCGCTGAACATCCGTTATCGCGGCGAAGACGGGTAGACGCGTCCGGCACGGATGCGGACGCCTTCGGCGCGCAGCAGGCGGGCCTGCGCCGTTTTTCCGCCGAATGCAAAGGATTGGGACAAGCCTCCGCGCGCGTCGACGACGCGGTGGCACGGAATGCGCGGCGGATCCGGATTGCGGTGCAGGGCTTGCCCGACGGCGCGCGCCGCGGCCGGCCGGCCGATTCGGGCGGCAACCTGGCCGTAGGTCATGACCCGCCCCGCCGGAATGGCGGAAACAATCCGGTAGACGCGCGTTTCGAAATCCGTCGACGGCCGATGTGCGTGCGGTTTTGTCATCTGTCGAAGCATAGCATCTTTGCGCCGGCGATGCAAGGCGTCAAAAAAACGGGGAAGAAAATGCTTCCCCGTTTTTCAACAAGCGCCGAACCGGCCCTTATTTTTTCGCCTTGGCCGCCTTGACAACGGCATCCAGGCGGTCGCCGATCAAAGCGCCCGGGTTGACTCTGCCGTCGACGATCAGCATCGGCACGCCGCTGACGTTCATCTTCTTGGCCAATTCTTTGTTCGCGGCCAGCTTGGCGGCGATTTCCTTGCCCGCGACATCGGCTTTCAGCTTTTTCGCATCCAGTTTCAGATCCGCGCCGATTTTCTGCAAAGCGGCTTCGTCCAGTTTGCCTTTGGCCTGGCCGACGGCCGCATGGTATTCGGCGTATTTGCCCTGCTTTCCGGCCGCCAGCGCATAGCGCGCGATCAGCTCGGAAGCCTCGCCGAAGATCGGCGTGTCGATCGGAATCCAGCGGATATTGGCGCCGTCTTTGGATTTGACGACCTCTTCCAGCGCGGCGTTGGTCTTCTTGCACCAGCCGCATTGATAATCGAAGAACTCGATGACGACGAACTTGCCTTTGGCGTTGCCCAAAGAATAATTCGTCTTATCCGAGGATATCGCGGAAACGATATCGGCCGGCGCGGGCGCCAGGTCGGACAGGCTGAACGGCTTGGCAGGCGCCGCCGGCTTGGCTTGGTCGCCCGGGGCCGGTCCGCATCCGCCGCCGTCTTTCGGCTGCTGCGCCCGGTAATACGCGTCGACGGAGTCGATCAGCACCTTCGGGTTGCGCATGATGAAGTCGCGCATCGCGGCGTCCCCGCCCTTGAATCCGGGGCCTTTGTCCATGCCGCGCCCTTTGAAATCCGGGCCGCCGACGGGACGCATGCCCCGCATCGGATCCGTCGGCCCGCTGGATATGATCGCGCCGGCGATAATCGCGGCGGAGACAAGCGTCACGGCCGATTTGATGATCAGTTTGCTGTAATCGCCCTTGCATTTGCATCCGCTGCCGCACGAGCATTCTTTATCGGTTTTCATTGGAATCTCCTTATGTCTAAAATGAAACACATTTTTTGTATAAGCCTCTTTTGCGCAAAAAGCAATCACAAAAGATGCTTTTCGCATCCTTTTTTCTTTTATTGCTTGACTTTTTTGTTTTTTTCGGGCAAAAAGCTCGAAAAAAGAAAGGAACGGCCCATGCAGAAACCAAACCTGGGAACCAAGCGCAAATGCGTCAAATGCGGCGCTTTCTTCTACGACCTGAACAAGGCGGCGTTTTCCTGCCCGAAATGCGGCGAGGCCTACACGGCCGCCAGCTATGAGCAGTCCAAGACCAAGCAGCTGCTGAAACTGGCCAAAAAGGCCGCCCCGAAGCTGGACGACAGCAATCTGGACGAGGACACGTTGCTGCAGATGACCGAGGATGTGCCGCTGGCGGACGAAGAAATCGGCAACGAGGAGCTGGACATCATCGAGCAGGACGAACACGGCGTCCACGAGCGCCCGCTGGGCGAAATAGCGGATTTCGACCCGTCAGACAATGGCTGAAACACACACTCTTTCATTGGCGGGGCAGCTGCTGATCGCCTCCCCGGGCATGGATGACAGGCGGTTCCAAAAAGCCGTCGTCTACCTGTCCCGGCACAGCGCGGACGCGGGCGCGATGGGCCTGGTGATCAACCAGCCGTCCGGCCGGATGACGCTGCGCGATATTTTTTTGCAGCTGAACATCTCCCCGCCGGAGGCGCTTGTGCCGGAGCCGCCCGTTTTCATCGGCGGGCCGTGCGAAACCGGCCACGGATTCATCCTGCATTCCGCGGAATACAATACGTCCGGGACGGCGCCCGTGTCCGGCGATGTCGCCCTGACGGCGACGCAGTCCGTGCTGCGGGATGTCGCGCATCGGCGCGGCCCGAAGGATTTCCTGATCGCCCTCGGGTGCGCGACCTGGGAGAAGGGGCAGCTGGAAGAGGAGCTGATGGGCAATTACTGGATGACGGCGCCGGCGTCGCCGGAGATCCTGTTCCGCCGGGCGCCCGAAGACAAATGGAACGGCGCGCTGCGGTCCATCGGCATCCATCCGGCGCTGCTGTCCGGCGCATCGGGCAAGGCGTAGAATCCACGACACAATGCCAGTATTCGGGGAATAATTTTTCGGGCATAGGGCAAAATCTACCAGCGCATACTAAAAATTACTGGTATTTTTCAGATAAGTTTTGTATGATAATTTTGAAAGGAACGAAAATTTGTCACAGGTACAATTAAAATCTTATTCGAATGATGAAAATAATGCTGTTGCAAATAACGATTTGCCACAATTAAAACTTATCACGCCTAAACAATATCGCCTGTATTGCGCGGATTGCTTGGAAAAAATGCGCGAAATCCCCGATGAAACTTTTGATATGATTTTTGCTGATCCGCCGTATATGCTTTCAAATGGAGGCTTCTCCTGTCAAGCCGGAAAAATGGTGTCGGTCAATAAAGGCAAATGGGATGAAAGCCAGGGTATTGAAAATGATTTTAAGTTTCATAAGAAATGGCTTGCAGAATGCAAAAGATTGTTAAAGCCAAATGGCACAATATGGGTGAGTGGGACTTATCACAGCATTTATTCTTGCGGTTTCGCGATGCAACTTTTGGGTCTTCATATCTTAAATGATATATCTTGGTTCAAACCGAACGCTAGTCCTAATTTATCGTGCAGGTTTTTTACTGCTAGCCACGAAACGCTTATTTGGGCGCGAAAAAGTAAAAAAGGTTCGCACACATTCAATTATGAAGCGATGAAAAATGGCAATTTTCCGAAGGATTGTATAAAAAAACCGCATTTGCAGATGCGCAGTATTTGGGCGATTGGGACGCCGACGCCTGCGGAAAAAGTTTTCGGGAAGCATCCGACCCAGAAGCCGACGGATTTATTGGACAGGATCATTGCGGCGGCAACAAATGAAAATGATTTGATACTGGATCCGTTTATGGGCGGCGGAACGACAGGGGTGTCGGCTATCCGGCTTGGCCGCCGCTTTGTCGGTATTGAAAAAGAGGAAGAATTCGTAAAATTATCAGAAAAAAGAATTAAAGATGAAGCGTCTAAAAAACATGGGGGAGTATGATGAAAAAAGACGGGATCGGCGGCGCAAACACTTTGACGGGTCTTGTATTTGAAGGTAAGACGGATTTGGAAACTTTTTTGAGATCGCAAAAAGGGTATTCGTCTGTTCGAAATCAAGACGGGTTTGTTGAAATTTTCTATCAGAACAAATCCGTGGCGTATATTTTCAAGAAACACGACTTGTATCGTTTTTTAGGATCTCGCAATGTTGATTGGAAATCCATTTTATCCAAAAAATTACTGCCGGACGATTCGTTGTATGTTATTGTGAATAACATTTTGTATATCGTTGAAATCAAATACCAACAGGTCGCGGGTTCTACGGATGAAAAATTGCAAACCTGTGATTTTAAGAAAAAGCAATATAAGAAACTTCTCGCGCCATTGAATATAGACGTGGAATATATTTATCTGCTGTCCGATTGGTTCAAAAAGCCGGAATACAAAGATGTTTTGGATTATATTGTTTCTGTCGGGTGTTCTTACTACTTTGAATATATCCCATTGCACAAATTTAATTTGCCGGTTCCAAAATAAAAGCCGTATACCGGATATAGACTTTCTGGAAATAATTTTCTTTACGAGCCGCTTTTGAGCCGCACGACCAGGCCCTTGACCTCGCGCGTCAGGGCGGCGTCGCGGGACATCAGGTTTTCCGTCTGCCGGACGGCGTGTATCACCGTCGTGTGGTCGCGCCCGAAATGCGCGCCGATATCCGGCAGCGACAGCGGGGTCAGCGTTTTCGCCAGATACATCGCCAGCTGGCGCGGCCGCGCGATGCGCCGGTCCCGCTGCTTGCCTTTGAGCTCGGCGATGCTGAGGTTGTAATGCGCCATCACGGCGTCCTGAATCATCTGGACATTGACTTTGACATCGCGGATGTTCAGGATGTCCTTCAAGACCTCGCGCGTCGTTTCCATCGAGATATCCGTGCCGATCAGCTGGGCGTGGGCGACCAGCCGTTTCAGCGCGCCTTCCAGCTCGCGGACGCTGGACGAGATCCTGTCGGCCAGGAACTCCAATACGTCCCGCGGGACGGCAACGCCCATCCGCTCGGTTTTGTCCTGCAGGATGGCCAGCCGCAGCTCGTAGGACGGCGGCTGTATCTGAACGGTCAGGCCCTGCGCGATGCGGGTGCGCAGCCGGTCCTCGATGCCCTGCAAGTCGGCCC
>JAQVGI010000028.1 GCA_028696805.1 Alphaproteobacteria bacterium | reverse complement strand
CTCTTCCGATCTGTCAATGTTTTCTGCATGTCTTTTCCTTTCTTATGCCATTCGGGGACAGCATGCCATAAAACCGACTGATATGCAAGTATTTTTGATTAAAAAGTTATTTTTTTCACCAGGCAGACGGCATCCGTCGCGCCGCGCGCCGTCCGGTAGTATTTGGGCCGCGTGCGCTGAAAATCGAAACCGGCGGCGGCATACAGCCCCCCGGCCGCGGCATTGTCGGCCGCAACATCCAGGAAAACCGCCGGAATCCGATGCGCGCGGGCATAATCCGCCATTTCGTCCAGCAGAGCCCGCGCATGCCCGCGGCGGCGGTGCTCCGGGTGGACGCACAGCGTCAGAATCTCCAGCGCGTCCCCCGCCTCCATGCACATCAGGAAGCCGGCCGCATCCGCCCACAGCCGCGTCGTCGGCAGCGCCAGCAGCCGCGCGAACGCCGCGCGGTCCCACGGCTTGTCGAAACACAGGCGGTGCAGCTCCGTCACGAAATCGAGATGCGACACCGGCCGGCTAACAGATGACATCGGCTTCCCTCAAATAAACCGGATCCGGCGGCAGCGGCCTGTCCAGCCGGCCCAGCGCGATTCGCCCGACGGCGACGGCGGACGGAACCGCCCTGTCCAGAACGGCGCACCCGATTTCCCGGCGCAGCCGCTCCGCGCCGTCTCCGACAACCGCCCGCGGCAGCAGGCGCTCCAACTGCCGCGTCGTCTTGACCCCCGCCGCGCCGGCCGGCTGCCCGGCCTTGTCGAAAAGCTGCGCGTAATAATCCCCGCGCTTCGTGTCCAGGACAACCGCGACGGGCTGCATCAGGCCGAACGCGGCCGCCTCGCAATTCGTCGCGCCGTAGACGGGCACGCCCAGCGCCAGCCCCAGCCCGCGCGCGGCGGCCAGCCCGATGCGCACGCCGGTGAACGACCCCGGCCCGACGGCGGCGGCGATGCCGGTCAGGTCCGCGGGCTTTTTCCGCGCGGCGGCCAGGACCTGTTGAATCATTGCCATCAGGGCCTCGCCCTGCCCCCTGTCCATCGGCTGCTCGGCCCAGCCGAGCACATCGCCCGCGGCGTCCAGCACCGCGACGGAAACCGATTGTCCGGAAGTGTCCAGCGCCAAAATCACCTGTTTTTTCCGTTGTGTCATCGCTGCCGTCCCGGCGCCGCATCCTGCGCTAAAAGAAAGAAACCGTCTTTTTCGGCGCGGGCGCCGTCGCGGCCGCCGCGGCGTCTTGCGTCTGATAGCTCTGGGCGAACGCGAGCCCCGCGTCCTTCTCCTCCGGCGTCGCCAGGGACACGACGGTCGCGATGGCGTTCTGGATCGGCATTTTCAGCTGCGGCGGCGCCGTCTTGTCGGCGACCAGAAGCCACCCGTAGCAGTGCGCGACGCCGGCGTCGACGCCCTGCCCCTCGCAATACGCGCGCGCCAGCTGATACTGCGCATAGACATCCCCGGCCGCGGCGCCTTTCTGATACCATGCGGCGGCTTCGGCCGTCCGGCCGAACCGGCTGGCCAGCAAATCGCCGTAGTAGGCGTAGGCCGTCTTGTAGCCGCCCTCGGCGGCCTTGTTGATCAGCATTTCCAGATCGGCGGTGCTTTTGGATGCCAGCGCGCGCTGGATGATCTCGTTCGTCACGCCGTAGGTCGCGCCGTCCGTCAGCAGCAGCCGGCCATCCTCGACCGCCCGCTGCATCGTGACCGCGTCGTTGAAGCCCGGGATGACCGGAATGCTCGTCGCGCTGACCTCGGCCGGCGGCACGCTGTCCTCGGGCGCCACGGGGCGCCACTCGCGCACCTGCCGCTGCTTTTCCAGCAGCTCCTTGTTCGGGCTCAGCTTGGCCAGAATCATGTCGCGCATGCCCGCGGCCTGCGTCCCCACCTCGTCCGAGTTGTAGGCGGCCAGAATGCTGAACCACGCGTAGGCGTCCAGCGGATTGACGATCTTCTTGTTGTTCAAGCGGATGTTGGCCAGCTCCTGCTGCGCCAGCACATACCCCTGGTTGGCCGACCGCCCCAGCCATTTCAGCGCGCTTTCGTAATCCTGCGGCACGCCGCGGCCGGCGTAGTAGAGCCGCCCGATCTGATACTGCGCCTTCTTCTCGCCTTTCAGCGCGGCCATCAGGTAGAACCCGAACGCGTAGTTCAAGTTCTTTTCAACCTCCGTGCCGTCCAGATACGCGTCGCCCAGCATATACAGCGCCTCCACATTGCCGGCGTGCGCCGCCTTTTTCAGATACTCGAGCCCCTTGGACGCGCTTTTATACCGGACGTCGGGCGCCGTCAGGTAAAAACGCCCCAGCTGATAGGACGCAGCGCTGTCATACAATTTGTCGGCGGCCATCCAGTAGCGCAGCCCGCGGTCCATGTTCTTCGGCACGCCCAGCCCTTCCAGATACATCCGCCCCAGATAGAGGGCGGCGGTGCTGTCCCCTTCGCTGGCCAGGTAGGTGAACTCGTCGCGCGCGGCGGCATACCGCCCCATGTTGAACGAGCGGACGGCATCGGCCAGCCCCGCCCAGGCCGCGTATGGAAACAACGCGCACGCGCAGAAAACAAACAGGATTCTCTTCATGTCATACCTCTTTCGATTTCCCTTGTATACCACCATTTCGCGCCGTTGTCCATAGGTTTATTCGACGCCGTATTTCGCGGGATCGACGGATTTCGTCCGATACCGCGCCTCAAAATGCAGCTGCGGCGTCCGGACGCCGCCGGTGTCCCCCATCGTCGCGATTTTCTGCCCGCGCCCGACGGACGCACCTTTCTGCACCAGCATCCGGTCGTTGTGGCCGTAGGCCGTGACCCACCCGTTCTTGTGCCGGATCAGGATCAGGTTGCCGTATCCTTTCAAATCGTTTCCGGCATACACGATCGTCCCGTCGTCGGCGGCCAGGATCGGCGACCCCTTCGCGCCGGCGATGTTGATCCCCTCGTTGTGCGCGCCGTATCGCGCGATGATTTTCCCGGACGCCGGCCGCTTGAAGCGCACCGCGCGCGCGGACGGCGGGACGATCGCATCTTTCCGGACGGCCCGTTTCGGGGCGGACGGCGCGGCGGCGGACGCATCCGTCGGCGCGATGGCCAGCCGCTGGCCGATCCGAATCGTATAGGGCGGCTTGATTGCATTCAGGCGCGCCAGCGCGCTGACCGGCATGCCGTAGCGGCCGGCGATGTTGTAGAGCGTATCCGTTTTCTGGACGACATGGACGCGCGGCGGCGGCAGCTTCAGCTTCTGGCGCACGCGCAATGTGTAGGGTGCCCGCAGATGGTTGGCCTCGATCAGCGCGCGCACCGGCACCCGGTTCTTTTGCGCGATGGAATACAGCGTGTCCCCGCGCCGCACGAACACATGGTCTTCGGACGCGGCGCACCCGATCAGGCTCGCGCACATCAGGCCGGCGCAGAAAAGGCGAAAAAGTCCCATATCTTTTTTATACCGAAGCCGGCGCGCAAAGGCAAGGAAAATCTCCCTACATGCGTATCAGCGCCGCGCCCCACGAAAATCCGGCGCCCAGCGCGTCCAGCAGAATCAGGTCGCCGGGCTTGATCTTGCCGCTGCGGACTCCGTCGGCCACCGCCAGCGGAATGGACGCGGCCGACGTGTTGCCGTGCCTGTCGAGGGTGAAGATGACATTGTCCGCGCCGACATGGACCTTGCCCGCGACGGCCTCGATGATGCGCGCGTTGGCCTGGTGCGGCACGAACCAGTCGATTTCCCCGACATCCAGCGCGTTTTTCGCCAGGATCTCCGACACGACCTCCGACAGCTTTTCGACGCCGTGCCGGAACACGTCCCGGCCGGACATCCGGATCGTGCCGGCCGTCTGCGTCGACGCGACGCCGCCGGTCGCTTTCAGCAGGTCGTGATACCGCCCGTCCGAATGCAGCACGACGTCCAGAATCCCCCTGTCCGCGTCCGTTTCGGCGCGCAGCACGAACGCGCCGGCGCCGTCGCCGAACAAGACGCAGGTGTTGCGGTCCGTCCAATCGACGATTTTCGACATCGTTTCCGCGCCGATGACCAGCGCCGTCCGCGCCTGTCCCGCCTTGATGAAATTGTCCGCGACGGCCAGCGCGTAGACGAATCCGCCGCACACCGCCTGCATGTCGAATGCGAACGCCTTATGGGCGCCCAGTTTTTTCTGGACGATCACCGCCGTCGCCGGCAACGTTTCGTCCGGCGTCGTCGTCGCGACAATAATCATGTCCACGTCCGCGGCCGCCAGCCCGACGGCATCCAAAGCGGTGCGCGCGGCCTTCACGGCCATGTCGGAGGTCAGCTCGCCCTCGGCGATGTGGCGCTCGACGATGCCCGTCCGCTCGCGGATCCACGCGTCGGAGGTGTCCACCATCTTCTCCAAATCCGCATTCGTCAGGATTTTCGGGGGCAAGTATCCGCCAACGCCCGCGACAACAGACCTTCTCATCGTTCCCCCTTTGAAAAATCAGCCCGCCGGATGGTCGGCGGCCGGCGGCGCATCCATCACGATCGTCAGCTCGTCCTTGATTTTCTGGCACAAATCGTTGCGGGCCATCCGGATCGCGTTGCGCACCGCGCAGGCGAACGCGAACGCGTCTGCGCCGCCGTGCGATTTGACCGAGATGCCCTCCAGCCCGACGAACAAAGCCCCGTTGTAGACGCGCGGATCCGCCTGCTTCTTCATCCGTTTCAGCGCGCGGGCGGCCAGCAGGAAGCCGAACATCGCCATCCACGATTCCTTGACGTGCCGCTTCAGCAGCGTCGTGATGAACTTGGCCGTTCCTTCCAGCGTTTTCAGCGCGACATTGCCCGAAAAGCCGTCCGTGACGACCACCTGGAAATCGCCCTTGGAGATATCGTTCCCCTCCATGAATCCCCGGAAATTGATTTTGTCGCCGAAGCTCCTCAACACATTGGCCGCTTCCTTGATTTCGTCGCGCCCTTTTGTTTCCTCCGACCCGATGTTCAGCAGGCCGACCGCCGGGCGCTGCGTCTGATACAGCACGCGGTGCAGCACATCGCCCATCACCGCGAATTCGACCAGGTTCTGCGAGCTGCATTCCGCGTTCGCGCCCAGATCCAGCGCGACGATGTCCCCCTGCAGCGACGGCATGATGGCCGCGATCGCCGGCCGGTCGATGCCGGCGGCCGTCCCCAGGCAGATCTTGCTCATCGCCATCAGGACGCCGGTGTTGCCCGCGGAAACGACCGCCTTCGCGTATCCGTTGCGCACGGACATGATCGCCTTCCACATGCTGCTTTCCCGGCCGGAGCGGATGGCGGAGGCCGGCTTGTCGTCCGGCTTGATCCAGCGGGGCGTGTGGTGTATCTTGAAGCGATCGGGCGCCAGGCGGTATTTCTTGGCCAGCGGCAGGATTTTCCCCTCGTCGCCGTAGAGGAAGAAAAAGACCGACTCGTCCTCGGCCGCGACGCGCGCGACGCCGTCGATCACGATATCGGGGGCGTGATCGCCCCCCATCGCATCAATTGAAATGACCAACGTGTCAGCCAATCGATTCTCCCTTACTGCGCCTTTTCCGCCCGGCGGACGATTTCTTTCTTGTTGTAGAAGCCGCACGCGCCGCAGACATGGTGCGGACGCGTCAGCTCGCCGCACTTCGGGCACGGGATGCATGCGTTCGGCCCCAGCGCGTGGTGCGAGCGCCGTTTGTCGCGGCGGGATTGGGATGTTCTTTTTTTAGGTACTGCCATTGTGACGATCCTTTGATTGAAATTGAAAGACGGGAGGCATTATATACGAACTTTATCTATTTTGCAAGTTTTTTATCCCGAATCTCGTCCAGCAGGGCGTTTTGCCGATCGGTGATATCCTCCGGAATGCTTTCCGCCGGCACGGGCAGGACGACCTGCGGCAACGCGATGGTTTGCGTCTCCTTGACGATCCTCTTCGCCATGCCGGGCAGCTCGCGGGTATCCAGGTCCACCTTGGCGGAGACGCCGTCCTCGGACGACGACACCATCACGTTCCCGCCGCGCACGGCCAGCTCGCGCGCGGGCGCCTTGCCTTTCTGGTGCGTGATCTGGCCGGACGACAGCCGCGCCTCGACGTTCTTGACCCAGACGCCGGCCGAGCTGATCTCGACCGGTATCAGCAGGCTGCCCGTCCAGCGGGCGCCCAGCTTGACGTTCGGAATCCGCAACAGCGACAGCGACCCGAGGTTGCTATTGATGCCTTTCAAATACACGGTCGATTTGATCTCCGTCGTCGGGACGACGGCCGCGTCGGCGCGCAGCGGCACGCCGCCGACATTGGTGTATAAATCCAGTATCCGCACCATCTTGTTGTCCACCTTGAACAAAACGTCCGTGTTGTGGAACGGCAGCCAGGTGTCGACGCGCTCGATGAACGCATGCTGGTTGTTGGCCGTGATGAACGGCATCACCTGATACACGTTCAGCGCCGCGTTCATCCGGTGCACGCGCAGCGTGTCCGTGCTGAAGCCGACATCTTTCAGGACCAGCGACAGCGGCCCCGTTATCTGGTGCGCGTTCTTGAAGACGATCTGCCCGGACGCCGCCGCCGTGCCGGACAGGGACCGGATGCCCTCCGGGAAAATGTGCGAGATGCCGGACAGCGGCCTGTTCAATTTGCCCAGGTCGACGGGCGGGACGACGATGCTGCCCGCGAAGGTTTCGGACTTCAGGAACAAATCGCCGGACAGGCGGACGTTCACCGCCTTGTTCAAAAGCGTCAGCCGCATGTCCGCCCGGTTTCCTTTCAGAGCCAGCTCGACGGCGGCCGGCACTTTCAGGACGGGCAGGTCGCCGACGGACACCTCCGGCGATTTGAAAAAGACATCCGGCGACGCGCTCATGATGTTCGAGATGCGCATGTCGGCGCGCTTGATTTCCCGCTGGGTCGTCTTATAATTCCAGTCCTTGGCCGCCAGCGCGATCTTGGCGTCGCTCATGGAGCCCAGCAGCCAATCCCCGCGCAGCGTCAGCGACCCCGCGTAGATCGTGATCGGATTCTTGGCGATTTTCTGGACCCCGTCGACGCTCACGCGGGCGGTTTCCAGGTTGAAGGCGACTTTTTTCTGCACGAAGTCCAGCTTCAGCGTGTCCGCCGACGGCTGCACCATGAACGCCATTTGCTTCTTGCCGGTCAGGACGTCGCTCTGGACGGGCCAGCTCCACCCGTCTATGGTCGCCCGGCTGGGGGCCGTCACCTGATACGCGCACATCGTGGGCAGGGAGCAGCGCAGCTTCCCCTGCGCCTGGACGACGACGCGGGACAGGCTGTGGTCGCCTCCCCAGGCGCCGGTCGCCGACACCTGCATCGGCTTGTCCGTTTCGAAGACGCCGCCCTGCCTGACCCCGAGGCCGGCCACCTGGAACTGGACGCCGAAGCTGTTCTCCTCCTTCGGGTTCAGCAGGTTCGGATTCTTGACGGACAGGCCGATGGTCCCCTGCATGCCGTCCTTGTCGCGCTTCAGGTCCAGATGGATTTTCTTCTCGCTGATATAGGACAGGTCGATGCCGCCCTTGACGGACTGAACGCCCTGCGGGTTCAGCACCACGTCCAGCAGCCCGGACAATTTCTCGGGCGGCTGCTGCGGCAGCATCAGCGCGCCGCTGCGGATGTTCAGCTTGCCGGCGATGTTCTGGCCGTTCCCTTCCAGCGTCAGGACGCCCTCGGCGCTGACCAGATCCTCCTTATGGATGCTGAACGGGATGGAGACGCTGGCCTTGTCCTCGTAGACGCCCTCCACCGAAAAGGAAATCGGAATCACATAGTTCTGGCCCGCGATCTCCATCGTGGCGCCGGAAATGGACAGGCGGTCGATCTTGACGGCGGCCTGCCGCGCGTCGTTCACTTTCCAGAGCGTCTGCGGGAATCCGCCGAACGACAGGCCTTTCTCGGTGTCCTTGACCTTGATGTTCAGGCCGTGCATCGTGACAGACCGCACGCGGCCGCGCAGGAAATCGCCGAAGCTGGAATTGACGACCGCCTGCCCGATCCGATAGGTGCCGGCCGTGTCGCGCACATCCAGCAGCTCTATCTTCGAAAACGTCCGGCCGACGGTCAGCGTGTCGTATGTCAGGTTGTTCTGCGCGCAATACGCCCGGACGGCTTTCGGAAACGAAACATACCCGTATCCGGCCAGGCAGACGACCGCTATCCCGCAGGCATACAGCCCCGCCATGAACAGCGCCCATATCCACGCGCCCGCCGCGAACAGCGCCGTGTTGTCGCGCCGGAGGCCGTCCATCCACAGCCGCGCGCGCATCACGTATGTCATCAGCGTCAGGATCGGCGACTGGAATTGCTTTTTCTGCACTTCGGCCTGCTGTTGCTGCTGATCGGCGGCGCCGGCGATGCGGCTGTATAAGTCTATCGTGCCATCGTTCTTCTGCGGATTCTGTTCGGCCATGACTCCCCCTTGCTGATTCAGCCACTATACCTTTATTTTCCCGTCCCGTCAAGCAGGCGGTCGAATTCTTCTTCGGTCAGGACGGCCACGCCCAGTTCCCGGGCGGTTTCCAGCTTGCCGCCGGCATCCGCGCCGGCGACGACATAGGCCGTCTTCGCCGACACGCTGCTGGCCACCTTGGCGCCGGCCGCCTGCGCGCGCGCCTTCGCCTCGTCCCGCGTCAGGCCGGACAGCGTCCCCGTGAAGACGATCGTCTTGCCGGACAGCGGCGTTCCGCCCGACGCCCGGACGACATCCCGTATCGGGATCAGGGCCGTCAGCCGGTCCAAAATCTCCCGGTGGTGCGGCTCGCGGAAAAAGTCCGCGATTTCGTCTGCCATCACCGGGCCGATGCCCTCGATGCGCATCAGCTCCTCGCGCGCGTCCGGACGCTTCATCGCCGATTCGAGCTGCGCCCACGATTCGAAATGCCCGGCCAGGATCCGCGCCGTCGCCGCGCCGACCTCGCGCATGCCCAGCGCGTAGACGAACCGGTCCAGCGGCACGCCGGCGCGCGCGCGCTCGATCGCGTCGAACAATTTCAGCGCGGATTTCTGCCCCCACCCGTCCAGGTTCAGCAGATCCAGCTCGTGCCGCTGGCGCAGATGGAAAATATCGACGACATTCCGGATCCACCCCAGAGTGTAGAACAGCTCGATATTCTTATCGCCCAGCCCCTCGATGTCCAGCGCGTCGCGCGATGCGAAGTGCCGGATGCGCTCGACCGCCTGCGCCGGGCAGACCAGGCCGCCGGTGCAGTAGACCGCGGCCTCGGTCCCCTCGCGCAGCGCCCGCGACCCGCAGACGGGGCAGACGCTCGGGAAGACGAACGGCGGCGCGTTCTCGGGCCTTTTTTCCAGCACGACGGACACGATCTGCGGGATCACGTCGCCGGCGCGCTGAATCACGACGCTGTCGCCGACGCGGATGTCCTTGCGCGCGATTTCGTCGGCGTTGTGCAGCGTCGCATGCCGCACGACGACGCCGCCGACATTGACCGGCTCCACGTCCGCGACGGGCGTCAGGGCCCCCGTCCGCCCGACCTGTATCCGGATGGCGTTCAGCCGCGTCGCCGCCTGCTCGGCCGGAAACTTGTGCGCGACGGCCCACCGCGGCGCCCGCGCGACGAACCCCAGCCGCCGCTGCAAATCCATCCGGTTGACCTTGTAGACCGCGCCGTCGATGTCATACGGCAGCGCCGCGCGTTTTTCCGACAGCGCGCGGAAAAAGGCGATCATCTCGTCCGCCGTCCGGCACAGCCGGATTTCCGGATTGACCGGAAAGCCCCATTTCTTCAAGGCCTCCAAAAACGCCCAGTGCGAGTCGAACGGACGGCCCGTGTAGGCCCCCAGCGCATAAGCGAAGACGCCGAGCTTGCGCCGGGACGTCACGCGCGCGTCCAGCTGGCGCAGCGAGCCCGCCGCCGCGTTGCGCGGGTTCGCGAAAACCTTCTGCCCCGATTCCTCCGCCGCCGCGTTCAGCGCGAAAAAGTCCGCCTTGGACATATACGCCTCGCCGCGCACATCCAGCACGTCCGGCACCTCCGACTCGAACAGGTCGTCGCCGGCCAGGCGCTTGGGCAGCTGGGGAATCATCCGCAGGTTGGCCGCGATGTCCTCGCCGACGACGCCGTCGCCGCGCGTCGCGCCGCCGGCCAGTTCGCCTTTTTCATAAACCGCCGAAAAGGACACGCCGTCGATTTTCGGCTCCGCGACCATCTCGATTTCATCGGACGCCGCCATGCCCAGGAACCGCCGGATCTTGTCCATGAAATCGACGACCTCCTCCTCCGAAAAGATATTGGACAGCGACAGCATCGGCACGCGGTGCGCCGCTTTCTGAAAGCCGTCCGCGGCCTGGGCGCCGACGCGCCGGCCGGGGCTGCTGTCCCGAACGAACTGCGGGAAAGCGTCTTCCAGCGCGTCGTTGCGCCGCCGCAGCGCGTCGTATTCGGCGTCGGACACCAGCGGCGCGTCGTGCGCGTGATACGCCGCGTCCAGCTCGGCGATGCGCTTCGCCAGCGCCGCCATCTCCGCGCGCGCTTCTTCCGGCGTCAATTCGGAAATCGGTTTGTGCGTCATGTCTTCCCCATCAGTTCGCGCGCCATTTTCCGGGCCGTGTCCGTCGCGGCGCCGCCGGCCAGGATGCGCGCGAGCTCCTCCGGCCGCTCGTCCGCGGACAGCCGCCGGACGCTCGTCAGCACGGCCGCCGCGCCGTCCGTCTTGCTGACCGCATAGTGGTGCGCGCCGTAGGCCGCGACCTGCGGCGCATGCGTGACGACCAGAACCTGGACATCCCGCGCCAGAGCGCGCAGCCGCTTGCCGACCGCATCCGCCGTCGCGCCCGAAATGCCGGTGTCCACCTCGTCGAAGACCAGCGTCTCCATCCGCTCGGCGCGCGCCAGGTTCAGTTTCAGCGCCAGCATGAACCGCGCCAGCTCGCCGCCGCTGGCGACCTTTTGGATCGGCGCCGGCGGCACGCCGCGGTTCGTCGACACCAAGAACACCGCCCGGTTCATCCCCTGCGCGTGCCATTCCGCTTCGGGCAGCTCGGACACCGCGCAGACAAACCGCGCGGCGTTCAATTTCAAATCCGGCAGCTCCGCCGCGACGGCTTCCGCCAATGTTCCGGCCGCTGTCGTCCGGCGGGCGGACAAATCCCGCGCCGCCTGCGCGTATGCCTCCCGGGCGGCCTGCTCCGCATCCGCCAGATGGTTCAGCGCGTCGTCCTCGCTGTCCAGCAATTCCACTTTCCGGCGCAGCGCTTCCAGCAGCTCCGGCAGCGCGTCGATCGCCGTCCTGTGCTTGCGCGCGACATCCCGCAGCGCGAACAGCCGCTCGTCGATCGCGGGCAGCTCGTCGACATCCCCGATTTCCGCGCGGACCTTGTCGATGCCCGACAGGGCGTCGTTCAGGTTTTCGGCCGCGTTTTCC
>JAQVGI010000003.1:40459-45782 GCA_028696805.1 Alphaproteobacteria bacterium | reverse complement strand
TGTCGTTGCAGTTTTGGATTTCCTGGAATTGCAGCTGCCGATCGCGGACAAATCTAAACTTGAACATCTTATCCCAAACGGCGCCCGTCGAGAATGCAAAAACATTCTGTCCCAAATCCCGGTAGGAGAAAACCTCCTTGTCGGGCAGCAGTTTCAGCGACAGGTTCCATGGGCGCGGCGAAATAACGCCCGTCTTGTTGTCCAGAGACCGCGCCCGGCAATGGACGATGTCGGCGTCCGTCCGCACGGCCTTGTCATACATCGCCTCCAGCATCCGCTCGTCAAAATAATCGTCCGAATCCAAAAACGACAGGTATTCCCCACGCGCGATGCGCATCCCGGCATTTCGCGCCGCGCCGGCGCCTGTGTTCTTCCGGGCCAGGACGATCACGCGCCTGTCCTGCCGCGCGTATTTTTTCAGTATGGAAAGGCTCTTGTCCTTCGATCCGTCGTCGACGCAGATCACCTCGATGTCACGGAGCGTCTGGTTCAGGATGCTGCGTAGGCATGCGTCCAAAAACGCCGCCGAGTTGTAGACGGGCACAATCACCGAAACCTTGATTTCGGCGGGCTTTTCTGCGGACGGGGCGGGCTGTTTCGATCTCATGCGCGCCAGTCTAGCCTATTTTCCTCTTTTTTTCAATAAAAAACAAATGCGAAAAGAGTTGATTTTTTCTCAAAAAAAGCGGATAATGCCCGCCAAAAAGGCGCGCAGAATGCATTTGACAGAACTGATGCCGAGCATCACCCGGCTGATCGATTACGAATACGACGCGATTCGGAATCCGGCGTATGACGCGCTGATCCAAGCGCATTTGGAAGCGGCCCGGCCCGTGGAGCTGCCGCAATTCGTCCAGGTCTCGGGCATCCCGGGCGCCGGCAAAAGCACCTTTATCGCGAACCGCGACTTCTCGGACTTTTTCATCCTCAGCTTCGACAAGATCATGCTGTCCATCCCCCAATACGACGCGGATGTCAAAAAGCACGGGCTGGTGCAGGCTTTCGCGACATGGGAGATGCCGGCGCGCGTGATCGGCTACGAGATTTTGAAGCGCGCCCTGCTGAAAAAAGCGGACATCGTGCTGGAACACAGCGGCACGAATCCGGCGCATGTCGAGCTGTTCAAGGCGCTGCCGCAGCTGGGATACCGCACGCATGTCCACTTCCTGCTGTGCGACCTGGACGTCGCGCTGGAACGCGTCAAGCGGCGCGCAGATTTCGCGAACCGGCACATTTCAAAAGAAATCGTCACCCAGCGGTTCGTTTTAGTTCAGCAATATATCCAAGAATACGAGAAAATCACGGGCATCAGTATTTACGACCCGAAAAAGCGCGATGCAGCGCTTCATCCCCTTACAAGGCTTTCACATCCCAAATAAACGCCCGCTCGTCGCAGCAGTCCACCTTGGGGCAGTTGAGGCACTCCCCGAAAACCTTGTGCGGCAGGCTTGCGCGCGGCACTTCCGACCAGCCGCACTTTTGGAAAAACCCCGCCTGGTAGGTCAGCGTGAACAGCCGCTTCAATTTCAAATCCGCCGCGCGGCGCGATAGGCTTTGGACAAGCGCCCGGCCGATTCCCCTGCCCCGGTATTCGGCGCGCACGGCCAGCGAAGCGATCTCGGCCAGGTCGTTCCAGACGACGGCCAGGCGGCAGCATCCGGCGACGGCGCCGTCCTCCTCCCAAACGACGAAATTGGGAATGGCCTGATAGACGGCATACGGGCTTTTGGGCAGCATCAGCCCTTCCCGGGCGTTCCGGTTGACCAGCGTCAGGATGGCCCGGGCGTCCGACATGGTCGCGTTTCTGATCATCGGCGCGCCTTTTGCTATTTGCCCGGTTTCAGAGCGGACGTGCAGAACGGGCACTTGCGCGCCCGGATATCCACCTTGGAGCAGCAGTAGGGGCAATTCTTCTGCGTCGGGCCGACCGCCTTGTTTGCGTCGAACCGGCTGCGCAATGTGTTCATCGCCTTGACCAGCATGAACACCGCGAACGCGACGATCACGAACGTGATGACGCTGTTCAAAAACACCCCGAGGTTCAGCGTCACCGCGCCGGCCTTCTGCGCCATTTCCAAGGTGTCGTACGGCCCCGGAATCTTCTTGCCGTCGTGCAGCGTCAGGAAGATGTTCGCGAAGTCCACCTTGCCCATCAGCAGCCCCAGCGGCGGCATCAGGACGTCCGACACAAGCGAGTTGACGATCTTGCCGAAGGCCGACCCGATGATGATGCCGATCGCCATGTCCATCACATTGCCGCGCACGGCGAACTTTTCGAATTCGGATAGTATTTTTTTCAGCATCTTGCCCTCACAATCCCAGCCATTTCCAAGGTTTCAGAAGGTTCAGCAGCATGACGCCGCTGCGCTTGTCCGCGAACGCGTGGCCGCAGCGGGGGCACACGATGAACGGCGCGATCAGCGCCTTCATCTTCCGCCGCACGAAAAACCACACGACGAACCCGGCGAGCCACACCGCGCCGATCATTCCCCACGCGATCCGGTCGAAATACCTGTCCGCCGTTCCGGTCAGGGCCCGCACGACATCCGCGGACGAGCGCGCCAAATCGTCATACAGGCGGACGGCCGCCGACCATGTGGACGGCCGCCATGGAGAAACATGCTCCGCGCCATAATCCGTCAGCAGCACATTCCCCGCGCCGCCGGTCTGCGCGCGCAATGCCTTTTGTATCTGCGCGTCCAGCGCCTTGTCGATTTCCGCCTGGGCCGCACGCGCCAGCTCCGACTTCGCCTGGTCCAGCCGCGCGTTGACGGCTTTGCTGATATTTTCCGTCTGCGACAGCGCCTTGTCCACGGCCGCGTTCGTCGCGCCGAACTGCGCCGCGATGCCGGTCAGCTGTTTCGCGCCGGCCGTCGCCTTGTCCAGCTGCGCGGCGGGCTTGTCCGCCAGCTTGACCTTGTCCAGCGCGTACCCGATCGGCTTGTCCAGGTCGATTTCCCGCCGGAGCGTGTCGAGCAGGTTCCGATATTGCGCGGCGATGTTGCTCTGCAAGTCGGAGAACAGACCGACGACGACGGATTTCTTGATGTCGTCCCCGTATCGGTGCTTCAAGTGCACGGGCCCGTAGCCGGCAAGCGCCAGCCACCCGATGGTGAATATCGCAAAAAGCGTCTTGACGAACGCGACCCACGATTTCTTGCGCGCGACATGCGTCGCGCCTTTCCTGTCGATAACGGCGATGTCTTCAGTCATGTTTCCCTCCCTGTCGGTTCACAATAAGATTATAAGCCGAAAAGCCCCTGATATGCAATAGACAAGCCGATCATGATGTTGCTGCCCGCCGGCGAGCCTTTCGCGCGCTGCTGCGCCAGGCGATACGACACATACGGCCCGAGGGCGAGCCCGTCGACAAGGGCGACGTCCAGATACGCCTTCGCGCTCAAATCGTATTTCAAATCCGCCGCGTTGAACGAGCTGAACGCGAAATAACGCCGGCCATAT
Organism: Alphaproteobacteria bacterium; assembly: GCA_028696805.1. Taxonomy (GTDB): domain Bacteria; phylum Pseudomonadota; class Alphaproteobacteria; order CAAHEQ01; family UBA3637; genus JAQVGI01. The sequence goes on along the minus strand of JAQVGI010000003.1, from coordinate 42,320 downwards.
GCGTCCAGCGACGCCTTCACGCCGTCGCGCACTTGGTATTCCACGCGCGCGCCGATTTCGGCGCCGGCCTTGTAAATCGCGGGATTGTAGCTCATGTCCCCCTCGGCGACCGCCGCCGCATACAGGTTCTTGACCGCCGCGCCGTCGAACAGCGTCACGCCGGACTTGGCGCGCAGGATGCTCGTCCGCCGGGCGCCGGCATTCGCGACGAACTCCGTCTGATACTCGCCGACGACCATCGGGCCGAGCTTCATCCCCCGGACGTCCCATATCTTGTGGGCGTAATCCGAGGTGAACAGAATCTTGTCCGCCGTCTCGCTTTTCGTGTCGGGCCCGGCCGCTGGCTTCAAGGTCGTCTTGGCATACTCCATATACAGCCCGTTGTCCCACCGCCTGTCGTCCGCCTTGTATTCCAAAATCGTGTCCCAGACGCCCTTGACGACGCTCTGGCCGTCGGCCGTCAGGTCGGCGACGGGCGAGCTCGTCGCCTGATAGTCCTCGGCGTTTTCGACGCGCGTCGACGATATCTCCAGCCCGATGCGGCGCACGTTCAGGCTCAACGCGCCCGCAGCCGGCGCCTCCTGCGCCCGGACGGGGCCAGCCAGCGCCAAAGCCGTCAAAAACGCCGCGCCCGCGGATAGAGCGGATATATTGGATTCCATCGATCGTCCCCCTGTGTCTGTTCGGTTCGCTTCGGGCAATTTAGAATGGAAAGGACTGCTTTGTCAAGCAAATAATCTCATCCCGCCCCGGCGCGGTCCGGATGCAAAAAAATCAAAAAAGGATTGACTTTCGCCGCGAAATGTGTATATTGGATACTATTCAATCGGACGCAGGCCGATCCGGGGAGGAAACATGTCCAAGACCAAATTGATGAACGGAACGATTCTGTCGAGCGAATCCGGCCGCAGCATGGTCGAGATACTGGGCGTTTTGTCCATCATCGGCATGCTGACGATCGGCAGCATCGCCGGCTACCGGTATGCGGTCGACAAGCACCGCGCGAACGTCGCCCTGGACACGGCCCGCAAGACGGCCATCGCCTGCTCATCCATTTTGACGAACCGCCGCGCTCCGCGGGACTGCGGCATCGTCATAAGCGAGATGAAGCTGGACGAGGGCTGGGGAATCGATACGGATTCCTATGACGACATATTCGCCGTGACCAAAACCGATGTGCCGCGCGGCGTTTGCCGCAATTTATTGATAGATTCGAATGCCGTGGCGATTATCCGGAAAGATGACATGGGCGAATCATCACCCACGGCTTTGAGTTCGCCTGACGACTGCGGCGACGCCGACACGATCGATCTGGCGTTCCTATGGCGCGACGACCTGGGCGCGATAGACAGCACGCCCGGAACCCCCTGCGGCACATGGCGATGCGTGAATGGAGCATGGGTCAACGACTGCACCTCGAACCCGACCTGCCCGAACGGATGCGAGGGTGCGACCTACCCCAACTGCAACGGCGCGGCATGCACGCCCAGCTGGATGTGCAACGGCAGTTATTGGGTTGACAGCAATCACTGCGGCGCCAGCGGCCCGTATTGCCCGAACGGATGCAGCGGGCAATCATATCCGAATTGCGCCAGCGGCTGCACGCCAAGCTGGTATTGTGGTGGCAACCAATGGTATGACGCCGCCTGCGGCGCCAGCGGCCCATATTGTTCGAATGGATGCAGCGGACAATCATATCCGAACTGCGCCAGCGGCTGCACGCCAAGCTGGGTATGCAACGGCAGTTATTGGGTTGACAGCAATCACTGCGGCGCCAGCGGCCCGTATTGCCCGAACGGATGCAGCGGGCAATCATATCCGAATTGCGCCAGCGGCTGCACGCCAAGCTGGTATTGTGGTG
>JAQVGI010000003.1:0-40359 GCA_028696805.1 Alphaproteobacteria bacterium | reverse complement strand
GCAACCAATGGTATGACGCCGCCTGCGGCGCCAGCGGCCCATATTGTTCGAATGGATGCAGCGGCCTGACGTATCCGAGCTGTTTTTGATAAAACGGAATGGAGCTCCGATGAACGCGTCGATGGATGAACATGTCAGATTGACCATGCAGGCGGACGCGTTGGCCGAGGCAAAGCGCTTCTCGGACGCGTTGTGTCTTTACAAAGAAATCTTGGCGCAAGACAGGAACGCCATAAATATCCTTTTTTCAATCGCGCGGATGTATACGGCTCTGGAAAAGCCGTATGAGGCGAGCAATGTCCTGCGCCATATTATCCGCCTGCAAGGCAAGGACGCGGCGCTAGCCGTCTATATGATGCTGATGGAATTGCAGAAAAAGTACATGTTTTGGGAGGGTCAGGCCGCCGTCTTTGACGTGCTGATGAAAGAGGAGAACCTTCTCGGTCTGATACCGCCCTTTCTGGCGCTGTCGATGCCGATGGACAACCGCCAACTGATGCTGAATGCCGAACGCTTCGTCAAACGGACGCCCGAGTTGGCACCCAAGCCGATGATGTTTTCGTTCCAGGGCCGGACGTATCGGGACCGCAAAATCAAGCTGGGGTTCATCGGCGGCGATTTCCGGCACCACCCGACGGGGTTCGTCCTCGGCGAGCTGCTCGAAACGCTCGACCGCAATCTGTTCGAGGTCTACCTGTATGATATTTTCCCGGATCCGAAGGAATGCTGGCCGCAGAAAAGGATGTATGGCGCCGTGGATTTCGTCGCGCAGGTCGAGGGCATGCCGCCCGCCGCGGTGGCCCAGCGCATCCACGCGGACGGGATAGACGTCCTGATCGATGTGAACGGCCTGACGATGAACCACCCGCTGGCGGTGCTGACCTACCAGCCGGCGCCCGCGCAGGCGACTTTCCTGGGCTTCCTGGGGACGCTAGGCGGTATTCCGGGCGTCGATTACCTGTTCGCGGACACCTACTGCGTGCCGCCGTCCGAGCAGCGGTTCTACAAGGAGAAAATCCTGTATCTGGAACCGACGCACCGGATGACGGACAGCAAGATCGAGCTGCCCCAAAACACATACCTGCGCAAGCATTTCGGCATTCCGGACGACGCGGTCGTGCTGTGCTGCTTCAACAATTCCTACAAATACACGCCAAATTATTTCGACCTGTGGGCGCGGATTTTGAAGCGCGTCCCGAAAGCCGTTTTGTGGTTTTACAAGGTCAGCCCGTTCATCGAATCCAACATCCTGAAAGAGTTCGACAAGCGGCATATCGGCGCCGATCGCATCATGCTGACGGAAATGCTGCCGCACGCCGAGCACCTGGGGCGCTACCTGCTGGCCGATTTGTTTCTGGACACCGAGTATTACAACGCGCACACGACTTTCTTGGAGGCGCTGTATATGGGGTGCCCGGGCATCACCTGCCCCGGCGATACGTTCCAAAGCCGCGTCGGGGGAAGCCTGCTGACGGCGCTGGACATGCCGGATCTGATTTGCAAGGACTTGAAGGAATACGAGGACAAAGTCGTCGACCTGGCGGCGCATCCCGACAAGCTGAAACAGCTGCGCGCCCGCGTCGAGCATAACATCAAGACCGCGCCGCTGTTCGACATCCGGCGGTTCGCGCGCTCGTTCGAGCGGAACTGCCTGGCGATGGTCGAGGATGTCGAGACGAAATACGCGGCCTCCACGCGCCAGACGCTGCACCCGCGGGCGCACGCGCCGAAGCTGGAAACGCCGCCGGTCAAGATCTTCGTGTGGAACGGCGTCAACAATTTGGGAGATCAGCTGAACTACCTGATTCTGAAAGCGCTGAAAATCCGGCACATGAACACGCATTTTTCGCGGTGCAATTTCATCGCGGTCGGGTCGCTGCTGGATCAGTTTTTCCTGGCGCGCGACACTATGCCCAAAATGCAGAACCCGGTCAAAGTCTGGGGCAGCGGCTTTCTGGCGCATCCCGGTGAATTCGGCGGGGATGCGGCGGCGCCGGAGTCGTTCGCCGCGCCGATGGAGTTCGCCGCGCTGCGCGGAAAATTATCCAAGGAGCGCTGCGCAAAAATCCTCGGGCGGGATCTCGGCGACATCGCGCTGGGCGACCCCGGCCTGCTGGTCGGGCGCTTCTTCGACATCTCGGGCATTGAAAAGGAATACGATGTCGGATTCATCCCACACCATTCCGAGCTGCCGATGTTCGCGGAATCGGCGCGGCGGTTGAAAAAGCATTCCTGCGTCGTCATCGACGCGACCATGAGCATGCCCGACGCGCTGCGCAAAATCGCCGCGTGCCGCGTCATCGTGTCGTCCGGGCTGCACGGGCTGATCGTCGCGGACAGCTTCGGCATTCCGAACCGGCGGATGATTCTGTCGCGCAAGCCGGTCGTGTCCGATTTCAAGTTCGCCGATTACGATTCCGTTTTCGAAACGCCGGCGGCGGCGCCGCTGCGCCCCTGGGAGCATCCGATAACAGACGAGCAGATCGACGCAATCGTCGCGCATCACCGGAGCAGGTTGCCGGAGATAGACGCGATCTGCGACCGGCTGCTGGCCGCCTTTCCGTTCAAGCCGGCGGACTGAACCGCCCGACATTTCCTACCTGCAGACAACGCCGCCTTTCCACGCATACCCGTCCGGGCGCGCCGAATCGATGGCCTTGGTATCCAAATTGACGGCGCCGTTCGATGTCCAATACAAGTGCGGTCCATATCCTCCTCTGGGCAGGATATTTTTCAAGCCATCCGTCGCCGCGACCAGTTCGGCGGATGTCAGCAGCCGCTTGCCTATCCCGGCGCACCAGCTGCTGGCGCCGTTGCGCGCCAAATATCCCCAGAGGCAGTTGATCCCGTTATCCGCGCCGCGGCACCAGGAGGTCAAGTCGTTCAGCGTATTGAAATAATACGTAACGCCGCCGACCTCCGCCGTCTGCGGGTTGATCGGCATGCAGACGTTCGGCGTATACGCGCCGTCGTAATTGCAGAATTGCCCCGCCGGGCAGCCGCCGACGGAATTGCACGCCGTGGTGGCGGCGACGCATTCGTCATTGACCAGTTTGGGCTTGTCCGACAGACAGCATCTGCAAAGCTGCTTCCCGGCGTTATTGCAAACGAACGTTTCGCCGGCGGCGCATGTCTTCGTGCAATAATGCTGAACCAATGTCATGCCTTCGGGGCATAGAACGCACACATCGCTCTTCCAGGATCGGGCGGGACAAACGGAGGTGCAGGACGCGGCGCCCGGCCGCGTGAGAACCATAACGGGGGTGTCGCAGGAATAGCACAAGCCGCTGTCTGCATGTTTCAGCGGCGCGCTCTCCGGGCATCCGTTCGGCAGGAGGCACGTCTCCCCCGAGCATGTGCTGGACGCATGCGCGCAGCATGTCGCGCCACACTTGTTTCCGCTGTCGCAGGGCTCGATGATGGTGGTGTCGGAAAAAGCCATCGCCGTCGGCTCGTCGCAGGCCGCCGCGTTCGGGAACGGCGTCAGCATCGCCTCCCCGATCACCTTTTGAACCACCACGTCGCCCCAGTCTATGCCGATCAGCTGCGTGCAGACTTTCTGCGGCACATCCGCAATGATGATGCCGAACTCTTCCCTGTCCACGTTGTCGTAGTAGTTATACCGGTCCGCGTCCAGCGCCAGTTCGTTCAGGACGGCGGAGCAATCCTCGGCCGCATTATTCTGCTTGTGCGCGTGGCAGAGAACCAAAAACTTATTGACGACATCGACCGCCGCGTCCACGGCGTTCTTATCCACCGCGTATCTGTATCCGGCAATTCCGGCAATCGTCAGGACGCCGACAATCACCATACTGCACCACCATTTGGAAATCTTGCCATTGCGTTGGCAGGATTTTTTGTATTTTAAGGATAGGGTGCGAGAGGCCGTTATCCGTGCGGTCTGCGGCGGATTTTTGTGGGCGGCGAGCGGGAAAAGGATGATTTGTGGCGCCTATACTATCCCCAAGGGATACACATGAGGCAGATGCATCAGGATATTTTCGAGGGTATGGTTGTTGCGGGGCAGGCGAGCGTTTGCGCCTACTATCGCTATATGCGCCCTTAAAGTGTTCGATCGAAAAACAACAATCGGCTTTGCACTTTAAGGGATAAAAGGCAAGGCCGATTTTTTTATCGACATTTTTGAAAAAGGATTTTTTATGACACCCTCTGAACAATTGAAACAATTAAACGCGATTTTTGACCGCGGGCTGATCGTGGATGTTTTGCCGACGAAAGACGCCTTCATCCGGGAAGCCCTCTCCCGCCCGCTGAACATCTATGGCGGATTCGACCCGACGAATACGGCGCTACATCTGGGGCATGCTCAAAACTTCATGGTTATGGAGGATTTGAGGAAGCTGGGGCACAAGGTTTTCGTCCTGTTCGGGGATTTCACCGCCTGCATCGGCGACCCGAGCGCGCAAAAATCGGCGCGGCGGCCGCTGACGCGCGCGCAGACGATCGCCAATGCCAAAGATTGGATAAACCAGGTGCGGAACCTGATGGATTTCGACGCCGCCGTCAATCCGCCGCACATTGTGTTTAATAGCGCCTGGCTGGATAAGCTGACGATTGCCGAGTTCTTGGAGCTGCAGTCGCAGACGACCGTTCAGCGGATGCTTGAACGCGACATGTTCCAAAAGCGAATCGCGGAGAACAAGCCGGTTCACCTGCACGAGTTCTCATACCCGTTGTTTCAGGCGTTCGATTCGGTCGCCCTGAATGCGGATGTGGAGGTGTGCGGAACGGATCAGACTTTCAACGCGCTGCTGGGGCGGCAATTCGTCAAGACGAAACTGGGCAAGGAAAAGTTCTGCCTGATCGCCCAGCTGATGAATCATCCGGTGACCGGCGAGCCGATGATGTCGAAGTCGCGCGGGATAGGCGTTTTTCTGAACACCGGCGCCGAGACGATGTTCGGGCAGATCATGGCGATGCCCGACGAGATGATAGACCGGCTGCTGCGCTGGAACACGCGGATTCCGCTGGCCGAAATAGAGGCGCTGGATATCGTGGGCAATCCGCGGGACGCCAAGATGTTCGCGGCGGTGGAAATCGTTGAGATCTTCCACGGAACGGCCGCGGCCGAAAAAGCGCGCGCGCATTTCATCGATACGTTTTCCAAAAAAGATTTCCCCGCGGATGCGCCGGAGATTTCACTCGGGAAAACGCCGGCCGCGTTGTTTGACATCGTCAAGGCGTGCATGCCAGGCAAATCCAACGGCGAAATCAGGCGCCTGATCGCCCAGAATGCCGCGAGCGTCAACGGCGTGAAATGCGCGGATGAAAGGCAAAGCTGGGACGTCTCCGCGCCGCTGGAAGTGAAAATCGGCAAGCTCGGATTTTTCAAGGTCGTCCGGTAATACCGCAGGATAATCTGTTTCGTCGCATTCGGTTAGTGATCAAGGAGGTAGTTGTATCAATTAAAAATCTGTTCAATAAACTCTTTTCCAATATCTTTATTACATAAAAAGATTTTTTCAAAGGGATTATTGAAAGCGTTTCTAATACTTTTCTTTATACCAGAGAGAAACTCATTCTCATAGGGGGCGAGAATATGGTCTGTTGTTACTAAAAGCCAACAGCCTTTATATTTTTTTGAAAACTTTTTTTGAATTCTTTTCATATCCTGAACACAATAACGCTCTGTGTTAATCATATTATCTTCGGGATCTTCATTGTTGGCATTATATCCCCTCATTTTTCTATTGATTTTAGTGCCTGTTATTCCATAACTTTTGCAAAACCCATCACTTCCTGTATGTGGCCCACGTAATACTACTTCTCCTCTTTTATAGACTTCATGTTCCAGATCTCCCAGATAACCATCTATCGTTGTTACACATTCAATTTTTTGAAGAGTGTTGTTTGATAATTTAAATATAGCATCATAAGGAAGGTTAGAAGATCCCGTAAAACAAATTGCAGTTGCTTTAATTTTTTTAGCCAATTTGATTAAAGGGATAACTTCTTCTTGATAAGTTTTCCATATTTTTGCTCCATAAATATCATCAAAGCTCGTCATTCCATGTTCATTTCCATAAATCTCGCTAGTTTCATAAAATTTTGAACTTATTTCTTCAAGTTTCTTAACCTGATAAAATTTATTATTATCACAAAAAAAACAATTATCGGACGACAGCTTATCTTGAATCATAATTTTCTCCTAGTTTTTATATTATTATTTAATTCTATCATTTAAATGAATAAAGGGCAATTAGTAAATTTTACCGCTTTATATCAAAAAGCAAACTACTTCAACACCTCTTCCCGCCAGAGGGCCAGTTTTTCTGCGTATCGCCTGGCGGCAAGCTGGTTTCAATCGCTGGCCTCCATATTTTCAAGCCGGAGCATCCGTGGGGCGGCGTCGGCGCGTCGTTCGGCATCATGCTTTTGAAGGCGTATTACGGGCAGGGATTGGGAACGCGCCTGATGGCGCTGCTGGAAGAATGGGCGCGGGCAAAGCGCCTGCACCGGATATTCGGGGAGGTCCGGCATAAGAATTACCGCGCGATCGCCCTTTACCTGAAATGCGGATTCGAAATCGAGGGCATCGCCCGGGACGCGGCCTGCATCGACGGGGAGTGGCACCACGAGTATCATATTTCCAAGATTTTGAACTGACGGCTTGACAAAGGGGCTGCTGTTAATTACAATAGGCCCGATAAACCCGTTGCGAGGAGATCTGAATGTCCTGCGTTATGCATAACTCTGCTACCCCCCCACCCCCACACACACGCTTAAAAAGGCTTGAATCCGGCCGCGGCATGGTCGAGATACTGGCCGTCATTCTATTGCACAATCTCCCATATAACAATTTACTGGCAAAATTAAAAAATTAATGATATGTTACCAAATATGAAAATATATTTCGCACACGCATCATCTATAGACTATTCCTCGCTTTATGATGGCATTGTCAATTCTGAAGAACTGAAACCATACAAATTTTATTTTCCCCATTTGAAAAAAGGCAGTGGGGAAGATTCATTTGATATTATACCCACCTGCGATTTATTTATAGCTGATGTATCGGCTCCTTCAACGGGTCTTGGAATTGAAATAGGGCGTGCGGAGGCAAATAATATACCTATCCTGCTTCTTTCAAAGATTGATGCCAAAATATCGACGAGCTTTGACTTTATTCATCCCAGGCCTATAAGATTGATATATTCAAATCCACAAGATATGGCTCAAAAAATCATTGCATACTTAAATGGGCAGCTCTTAAAATAAAACTATCTATATTGAACGAACCCGAAGGGTGAGAGGCCCGAAGGACCACATAACAAATATCCCCGTCCTTCACGGCGGGGGTATTTGTTATACTTGGTGGGTCCGGAGGGATTGGGTATTCCCATTTTCCTGCGGAAAACGGGCCCCTTTCATCTCGGTTTTCGGCTGCGCCGCCGGCGTGCTCCCGCCCGCCTAAAACACTCGATTCCGAACCCCCTTCCCGGGGGTTCTCGTGTCCTTCGCGAATCTGACCAATAAACAAACCCGCCTTGAAGGCGGGCTTCTTTATTGGTGGGTCCGGAGGGACTCGAACCCCCGACCTATCCGTTATGAGCGGACAGCTCTAACCAACTGAGCTACAGACCCACGGAAACAGCGTGTTATTTTAATACAAATCCTCCGAAAAATCAATCTTTTTTATCAAAAATAAACGAATCGTTAAAGTCAAGGAAAATATTTCTCGAAAGAGCGGATTTGCGCGCTCTTTTTGCTTCCCAAATGCGGCGAAATGTGCTATACTGCGTCCGTGCGAACAAGAACGGAGGAAAAGCGTTATGTCTAAAGACTATACATTCAATCCGGGGGATTTTGTGGTTTATCCGGCGCACGGCATCGGCCGGGTAACAAGCATCGAAACAACAAATGTGGCGGGGCAGGATCTGGATCTGATCGCCGTTCAGCTTTCGAAAAAAGACAAAGGGACTCTGCGCATTCCGTCGACCAAGGTCGGCGACACGAAGCTGCGCCAGGTATCGACGCCCGCGATCATGGAATCGGCCGTCAAAGTCCTGCAGGGCAAGCCGAAGGTGCGGCGCATCCTGTGGGCCAAGCGCGCGCTGGAATACAACGGCAAGATCGCGTCCGGCTGCCCGATCGCGACGGCGGAGGTCATCCGCGATTTATACAAGGATCCGAAAGCCGGCGCGGGAACGTTCAGCGAGCGCCAGATTTTGGAACAGGCGATGGAGCGCTTCTCGTCCGAGTACGCCGTCGTGCACAAAATGGACGAGCCGGCCGCGTGCGCCAAAATCGACGGCATTTTGCAGGCGCGCTTCGCATCCGCCAAATAAGTTTCCAAGCATCGGGGGGAACGGGGGCAATGGACAAAGCTTATCGTATCGCAGGCATCTGCGCGTTTCTTTTCTTGGCCGCATGCGCCGAGGTGCGTCCGTTCATCGACACGCGCAAGGAGGCGGGGCAGGTCGCTCCCGTCGGCCGGTCGACGCCCGACAGGATCGCCGTCTGCTACAACCCGCTGTGGCACAAGCAGGAAGCCGCCCGCAAACTGGCGGACGCCGCCTGCGTCAAGACAAACCGCCGCGCCGTCTTCGATGCGGACGGGACGAAATACTTCACGTGCCGGCTGCTGACGCCGTCGGTCGCGTTTTACGATTGCATCAAATAGGATTTTTTAACTCGGAGAGGCGCCGCGATGACGCCGGGCTTTCCAAACGGGCGCGTCTTATCCGCGCATCATCGCGCGGCATTACCGCCACAGCTCTTCCAGATTGTATTTCCGGCGCGTATCCGCGGTGAACAAGTGCACGACGATGCTGCCGGCGTCGACGGCGATCCAGCTGCCGTCCCCCTGCCTGCCCTCCACGCGCACGCAGACGTTTTGTTTTTTCAGATCCTCGCCCAGATGATACCCCAGCGCCATGACGTGGCGGGCGGACGTGCCTGTAGCAATGATCAGGTAATCCGTGAACGAGGACGTGCGCGAGATATCTAAAACGGCTATCTCGCTCCCCTTCCCCATATCAAGCTGACGGACGATGGCGTCCACCAAATGGTTCCGGAATGCCGAGACAGCCGTTTTATTTTGAAGCGCGTCCGAGCTTATTTTTTTTTTGCGGACGCTTTTTTAGCCGGAGCTTTCTTCGCGACTTTCTTCACCGCTTTTTTAGCAACGGCTTTTTTCACGACTTTCTTCGTCGCTTTTTTGGCCGGAGCTTTTTTCGCAGGCGCTTTCTTCGCTACTTTTTTAGCAGCTGGCTTTTTTACGAATATACCCATGTTGTGTTTTCTCCTTGATAACAATTGTGCATACCGCACGTAAAAGGTCAGCTATTCCCTTGTGTCCGACCGCAGAGATTGCGAAGACATCCCGGCGAACAACCTTCCTCAACAAGGTCACTTTACTTATAATTTCTTCCTTTGTCAATACATCAATTTTATTTATTGCAACAATTTCAATTTTTTTTAAAAGTTTTGGCGAATATTTTTTCAGCTCGCTGCGGATGGTTTTGTAATTCTGGACGACATCGTCCGCCGTTCCGTCGATCAGGTGGATCAGCACGGCGCATCGCTCGACGTGTTTCAGAAAGCGCGTGCCGAGCCCGGCGCCGGCGCTCGCGCCTTCGATCAATCCGGGAATGTCGGCCAATAAAATTTCCCTGCCGTCGATTTGCGCGATGCCCAGGTTCGGGTGCAGCGTCGTGAAAGGATAGTCGGCGATCTTGGGCCGCGCGCGCGTCACGACGCTCAACAGCGTGGACTTGCCGGCGTTCGGCATGCCGACCAGTCCGGCGTCCGCGATCAGCTTCAGGCGCAGCCACACCCACAGCTCCTCGCCCGCATCGCCCTTGTCCGCGCGCCGCGGCGCCTGGTTCGTCGAGCTCTTATACGATTCGTTGCCGCGCCCGCCCCGGCCGCCGCGCGCCACGACGAACGTATCGCCGGCCTGCGCCAAGTCCGCCAGGATCGTCGTCCCGTCCTCGGCGGCGACCTCCGTGCCGACGGGCACCTTGACGATCAGGTCCGCGCCTTGCCGGCCGGTGCACGAAGCGCTCATGCCGTTCTGTCCGCGCTCGGCCTTGAAGTGCTGCTGGTACCGGAAGTCGATCAACGTGTTCAGGTTGTCGACCGCGACGAAGACGACATCGCCGCCCTTGCCGCCGCCGCCGCCGTTGGGGCCGCCGAACTCGACGAATTTTTCCCGCCGGAATGTGCAGGCGCCGTTGCCGCCGTCGCCGGCTTTGACGCAGATTTTCGCTTCGTCCAAGAACTTCATTGCTTCCCCTTCCGATTCACGGCATAGATAAAAATAAAGCACGGGATGCCGACCCGGTTCAGCGGAATGCGCCGGAGGCACTTCAGCCGCCGCATCCGAAAGCTCTGCGCGATGACCCGCGCGCCGGCGGGCAGCTCGCGGTTCAGCCTGTCCCCCAGATTTTTTTCGGCATACCCGATGCCGACATACGACAGCACCAGATGCGCGTCAGAAAAATGCGCCGTCTTGAAATCCTGGCGGCGGAATGTCAGGTTTTTCAACCGCGCCGCGCGGATTTTCGAAATCAGGCACCACAGGCGGATCCATTCGTATCCCACGAAGCGGTGCTGCGGAAACGCGCGCGCCAAGGGGATCAGCAGCGTCCCGATGCCCGATCCCAAATCGACGACGACCGCCCGCCCGCGGAATGTTTCCAGATACCGGCGCGCCTCGTCCAGCATGAGCCTCTTGGCCTTGCCGATCGTCGGGACGAACGCGGTGTGGCCGAGCGCGGCACACAACGTGCCGGACAGCACCCAGTAGATGAAAACGAGCGCGAGGATATCGAAAATCAAAACCAGTATGACCTGCATGCCGGGCATTGTATCAGATTTCCGTTTCTTTTGCCAGATGAAAATAAAAAAAACCGGCCAGGCGGCCGGTCCTTTTTCAAAATCCAATGTTATTTTTTCGGCTCGACGGAAACGAAGACGCGGTCTTTCAATTTCCGGGCGAACGTCACGATGCCGTCCATCTTGGCGAACAAGGTGTGGTCCGTCCCCATGCCGACGTTCGTTCCGGCGCGGTATTGCGTGCCGCGCTGGCGGACGATGATGTTGCCCGCGACGACGGGCTGGCCGCCGGCTTTTTTCAGCCCGAGGCGCCGCCCTTCGGAATCGCGGCCGTTCTTGGTGCTGCCGCCTGCCTTCTTATGTGCCATGGTCCAACTCCTTATCCCTTGATTTCGGTGATACGCACGGCCGTCAGGTGCTGCTTGTGGCCGTTTTTGCGCTTATAGCCGTGCCGGCGGTGCTTTTTGAAGACGATGACCTTCTCGCCGCGGCCCTGCTTGACGATTTCCCCGGAAACCGAAGCGCCGGCGACCAGCGGCGCGCCGACCTTGCTCCCGATCATCAGCACTTCGCCAAAGACGACCTTGTCGCCCTCGGCGCCGGCCAGTTTTTCCACAACGATAAGGGCGTCTTTGGAAACGCGGAACTGCTTCCCGCCCGTTTTGATAATTGCAAACATCCTATAATTCCTTTGATTCGGTCAAAAACAGGCGTGATTATACAGATTTTTTCCGCCGCTGTCAAGTCATTTTTGCTTTTCGCTGGACTTTTCGCGTCCGGTGCGGTATGGATAAGGGAGAAGCAACGGAGGCTCCGGATGAAAAAACTCATCAAACCGACACTCAAAACCTATTTTTTCACAGGCATTCTCGTCAGCGTTCCCGTGGCGATGACGTTCTATGTGATTTTCATCCTGTTCGACTACATCGATTCGCGCGTGACGGAGCTGCTGCCCGCCCAATACAACCCCGAAACATACCTGCATTACAGCCTGCCGGGGCTGGGCATCCTGATCCTCGCCGGGTTTTTCCTGCTGGTCGGGTTCCTGACGGCCAACTTCGTCGGGCGCGCGCTCGTCCGCGTCGGCCAGTCGCTGATGGAGCACGTGCCGGTCGTGTCCGGCCTCTACAACGCGCTGCGCAAAATCTTCGAGACCTTTTTGGGCGACGGGACGGCCAAGGCGTTCCGCCAGCCCGTCCTGATCCAATACCCGCGCAAGGGGCTGTGGACGATCGCCTTCCTGACCGGGCCGGCGGACGCCGTCGTCCAAGCCGCGGCCAAGCGGGATCTGATCGGCATCTTTGTGCCGACGACGCCGAACCCGACGTCCGGATTCTTGCTGTATATGCCGGCGCGCGACATCGTCAGGCTGGACATGAGCGTCGAGGACGCCCTGAAAATCATCCTGTCGATGGGCATCATCGCATCGGGCGGGGCGAAGCCGCCGGCGCGCCGGAAATAAGCTAGCTGCCGCTGCCCAATCCCATGCCGGACACCATCTGGTTCTGCATGTCGAATGTGCCGAAGACCGTCCACGCCACGAATCCGGCGATGAGCAGGATCGCGACGCCGTTCAGGATGCCGGCTTTCTTTTCGATGTCGGACAGGGATGTTTCCAGCCAGTCGTTGGACAGGTGCTCCAACGCCTCCGGAAAGTTGTCCAGCTCGGCGTAGATGCGCAGGTCCCCGACCACTTCGTCGTCCGGAAAGCCCTGCCCCGTGTGGTAGAGCGCGTCGCCCAGGTTGTCGCCGTTGTTGACATAGAACAGCGACCGGTCGATGCGGTACAGCAGATACGGGGTCGCGTCCGAGCGCAGCGCGCGCATCGCCTTGGACACCGGCGTGCCCGCCTTGATCAGCGCCGACAGCGACAGCAGCCAGCCAACGCCGATGAAAATGCGGTAGATGGACCACGGCGGCACTTTGTCGAAAAACCGGCGCAGCCCGCTTTTCCACCGCGGGAAAGACAAAATCACGCCGGCGACCAGAATGGGGAAAATGGAGGCCAGCAGGATCGGATGCCTGTCGACGAACACGGACATGTCCACCAATGTCTTGGCCGTCCCTTTCCAGACCAGGTTGGGCACGGCGTCCTTCATCGGCGGCACCAGAAACTTCGCGACGCCCCAGACCAGGAACGCGACCATCAGCAGCAAAACCATCGGATAGGCCAGCGCGCCCCACACGGCCTCGCGCATCTTGCGCATGCCCTCGACGACCCGGATCGTGTTGTCCAGCGCCATTTCCAGGTTCGAAATGTCGCCGACGGACAGCATCAGCACTTCGGACGACGGCGCCCAGCCGCGCAAAGCCACCGAGAACGGGTCGCCGTTCTGGACGGACCGCATCCACGCCGTCACCGCGACGGCCATCGTGTCGCCGGGGCTCTTGCCGTCCTTGGAAGAGATCTGATACATCCGCTCCAACGCGTCCATCAGCGAGAACCGGTTGCGCAGCAGCGCGGAAATCTTGCGATACACCGTCAGCCGGTCGTCCATCGACCACCGCACCATCAGGTGCGCATACCACACGTCCAGCACGCTGACCGACGCGCGCTTGGCCTTCGGAGCCGTTTTGTTCACAATCACCATGCGTCCTCCTCCCTATGCCATGATGGGCAGGTCCAGCAGACCCGTCCAGCGCTCCACTTCGTCGATGTCGATGACGCCTTTCAGCATCCGCGAAATGGCGGCGTGGCGCAGCGTCTGGCCGCCCATGTCGTTGATCCAGTAATTCGTCGCCTTCTTGGTCTCCCCTTTGAGCATCAGGTTCAAAAACGTGATGTCGGGCATGATCATCTCGGCGACGACGGTGCGCGACTTGACGCCGCGGAAATGGCACTCGGCGCAACCCGGGCCGCGCAGGTAGGCCTGATCGACCGCATCGTCGCCGAACGCCAGGCGCAGGCGCGCGACGGCCTTGTTGTCCGGCTGATCCTTCGCCGCGATGCGGCAGTTCGGGCAGACCGTCCGGAACAGCCGCTGCGCCATCATGCCCTTCATGATTTCGGGATCCTGCAATTTGAAGTCCTCGACGCCCATGTCCTTCAAGCGCGTAATGATCGATCCGGCGCTGTTCGCGTGCAGCGTCGTCCACACGTTGTGGCCGGACAGCGCGCCGCGGAAGGCCAGGTCCGCCGCGGACAATGTCCGGATTTCGCCGATCATCAGCGAGTCGGGGTCGGACCGCAGCGCCGCCGACAGCGCCTTCGTGAACTCGCGGTCCTTGGCCTCCTCGATGCTGGCGTTCGTCACGGGCATCTGGCGCGCGCCGGGAATCGGGTATTCGGGCGGGTCTTCGACGGTGATCAGGTTGATCTCGTAATTCTTCTCGCGCAGCATCGCGATCATGTTCCGCTGCAACGTCGTCGATTTGCCGGAGCCCGTCGGCCCCGAAATCACGACCACGCCCGTCGGCATCGTCCGCAGCCGGTAGAATGTCTCCACCTCCTTCGGCGTGAAGCCCAGCAGCGACAGATCGTCGCCGGTCTGGTCGCCTTCCTCGGCATACAGCAGCCGCATCACGACATACCGCGTCCCGAACGCGATCGGGTTGAACTGCAGCCGGATGCCCAGGATGTTGTTGGGCAGGATCAGCCGGCCGCCGGAGCCGCGCAGCGGCGTCCGCCCCAGCTTCTGGGCGGCCTGGTATTCGTTCTGGGCATAGTTCGAATCAGAAATGTCCGCCGACGCGAACGCCGCGCGGACGAACGTTTCGCCCCACTCCTTGTTGTATTCCAGCTCCGTCTGCATCAGGCCGTTCACGCGGAACATCACGGTCGTGTGGTCGGC
Organism: Alphaproteobacteria bacterium; assembly: GCA_028696805.1. GTDB lineage: Bacteria > Pseudomonadota > Alphaproteobacteria > CAAHEQ01 > UBA3637 > JAQVGI01. The sequence goes on along the minus strand of JAQVGI010000003.1, from coordinate 25,765 downwards.
CACGACGATGTGGATGTCGGACACATGGTTGCTGGCCGCCTGCGACACGATGGTCACGAAGTCGCGCTGCATCTGGGCCTGTTCCTGGTTGTCCTCGCCGACCTCCTCGACGACGGGCTTGTTGCGCCCCATCTGGGCGGCGTATTCGTAAATCTCCATCAGGACGGATTTGGGAACATACTCGGGCTTGCCGATCTGCAGGTGGCGCTTCTTGACCAGATATTCGAAGCCCAGCACCTTGCCGTCGAACTTGGCCGTCTCGACGACGAAGAAGCGGCCGTTGGAAAACAGCGCCAGCAGCCCGCGCGTCTCCTCCTTGATCGGGAATGATCCGTTCGGCGCCGTGATGCACTCCACGCCTTCGGAAAACAGCGATTTCAAAAACCCGCCCGTCCGGTAATTCAGGTCTTTCTTGGACGCGTCGGTCAGGGCTTTTTCGGCCGTCTTCATCTTCTGCGCCTCGGCGGCGGACGCCGCTTCGGACGACAATTTTTCAGGCGGAGTCAAATCCGCCGTCTTGACGGAAGGCTGGACGGACGCCGGCGGCGCGGCTTTCGGCGCCGGATTGGGGTTGGCGGCCGGCGCGGGCGCGGCGGGCTTCGGCGCGGACATCGGCGCGGCGCGGCCGGGCGCGGCCGCACCGGAGGAATCCTCCGGTTTCAAAGGAGCCGCAGATTCTTCCGTCCGATTGTCCATTCAAAGCCATCCCATTACTTTTCTTCTGTTGTTTTCTCTTGCTGCGCCGGCGGAGCCGTCAGCGTAACCTTGCCGACCAGCTCGCCGTTCGTCGCGGATATCGCATCCCGCGTGATGTCGGTGATCTTCCAGTTGTCGACCAGCGTGTCGCCCACGTTCAAAGACCGCACGACGCCGTCGCGCTTCTGCTTCAGCTGGGCCGTCAGGACGCCGCGCGTCCCGCGGACGCCGACCAGGTCGAACAAATCCCCCAGAACGAAGACGACGGGCTTCTTTTCCGCATCCGCGCCGGCGGCCGCGTCGGCCTTCCCCATCATATCCGCCCACAATTTCTCACGCAGCGCCTCGCGATCGGCGATCTGCTGCGCCAGCTGCTCCTCCTCCGCGCGCTTGCGCTCGATGTCCAGCCGGATCTGCTCCTGGTCCTGCCACCACTTGATGCGGCTGCGCACGACTTCCTCGCGGTCGGCGATTTCTTTCAGGCGCGCCTGGCGATACGAGGATTTCAGGTTTTCCAAATCGTTCTTGAACGTTTCCTTTTGTTTTTGAAGTTGCAGGAATGTGTTGCCGCGTTCCAAATCCGCCATTTCCTGGAAAATCTCGCTCGTCACGCGCCCCAGCAGCTGCTCGTTCGGCAGATCCCGCTGCGACACGGCCGGAGCGGCCGGCGCCGGGCCGGTGATGTTCGTCTCCTTGATGCCCGGCAGCGGCGCGTATTTCAATTCGCCCAGCGACGGGCGGTTCGGGAAATCGACCGCCGCTTTGTCGGACGACGGCGTCGCGTCGCCCAGATCCTGGATCGTCACGCGCGGCGTCGCCAAAGGCGCCGCCTCTCCGCCGATGTCCGCGGCCGCATCCGGCATGACCGGCGCGACCGGAGCCGGCGCAATGTCCTCGGGCACGGAAACGCGCGGCGGGGCCGGTTTCTCGGCGGCCGGCTTGGCGGGCTGTTTCGCATCCGGTTTCGCAGGCTGCTTCGTATCCGGCTTGGCCGGCTTCGCGGCAGGCTTCGCAGCCGGCGCGGAAACCGCCGGCTTGTCCGGCTTGGGGACGGCCGGCTTGGCCTGCGCCAGAACCGCCGCCGCACCATACATGATGAAAAACCCGACCAAAGCCCCGATGTATATTTTTTTATTTTGCATAGATTTTCCCTTCATATTTCCATTTGTTTTGCAGCGATACGGACGGGTTGTATTCGATTTTGGTCAGCTCCAACCCCGAAAACTTGTCGAAGAACGTCTTCCATTCCCACGGCGAATACATCGACGCGACGGAGAACGAAAAGAACGTGAATGTCTGCTGCCCCGGCGGCGGCTCCCCGCCCGGCGGGGTCGGCGGATCCTGAACCGTCTGCTGGGAGAATTGCAGCGGGATCGCGGACGCCTGGACGATGTCGGTCAGCTGCTCCTGCAGCTGCTCGGGAGTCAGCGTCGGAAGGGACGGAACCAGCGGCAGGTTCGTGAACTTTATCTGGCCGCTGGCGGACGTGCCGCCGGAGGCCAGCGCGATGGACAGAACGGCCAGCTTGTATTCCTCGATCGCCTTCTTCAGGTAGGTCAGCCGGCTGCCGCGCGCGGCGTTCTTGGTCCAGCCGGTCGCGATGCCGTCCGGCGTGCAGACCACGTTCCCCAGCGTCCATCCCGGAATCGTCAGGACGCTCAGCTGATACGAATTGTTCCAGCATTTGTTGATGAAGACATCCAGGTCGACGATGCGCTCCCACGGCTTGGGCTTTTCGGGCGCCGGCTGCACCGCCTCGATTTTCTGGGGCTCGCGGATCTGCGGTATCGGCTCGGCCGTCCCGATGATCTTCCACAGCGAGATGATCATATAGATCAGCCCGCCCATGATGCTTAAAATCAGCAGCGACAGCAGGATCAGGATCTGCGTCTTCTTGATCGGGCTCAATTCGGACAGCCGGATCTTGGGCGTGTTGCGCACCAGGTCCGTCAGGTTTTTCTGAACGGCCCCGTCGATGCGCCACTCCGCCGGCACGACGCGCATGTCCCAATCCGGCACCGCCATCATCGACATGAACGCCTTCTGGGCCTCCTCCTCCGTCTTGAACAGGACGTCTTCCTCGGACAGGATCAGGTCGTTGCGGATCGCGATGAACCACCAGCCCTCGTCCAGCTTGAAGACCGCGCAGACGGATGTTTCCGTCGACAGCGCATATGCCACGGACGCCGCCAGCGACGGCGCGCCGACGCGGTGCCCCATGTCCGACCGGCCCAGCGCGTATTGCGGCGCGGAGCTGGCGCGGATGCAGTAGAGATCGTATCCGGATTCGGACTCGATCGCCTCGCGGATTTCGGGGTTCGGGTCGTCCGGGTTCTGCAGCGGCTGCCACAGCAGCCCGACCGCATAGCTGACGCCGTCCACAACCACCATGCCGGTTTTGTTCTGGATGTTCTTCGCAAGAACCTCCGGCGCCTTGGGCGGCGCGGGAGGAACGGGCGAGAATGTTTCCGGTTGCTGCGGTGTGTCCGTCATGTGGCTCCCTTAAAAGTTCCGCATCCGCGCTTCGGGCGCCAGCGGCGACTGCAGCACCTCGGGCGTCAGCAGGATCACCATCACCGTCCGCAGCTTCGTCGCATAAGCCTTGCCGCCCAGCACGCCCATCCGGGCCTTGCCGATGCCGGCCGTCTCCGTCACGTCCTGCGTGTTCTCGAAGCCGGTCAGGACCAGCGTCGATCCGGATGTCATCGCGATTTCCTGCATGAATCCGCGCGTCTGCATCTTCGGCAGCTGCACGACGGTCACATCGCCGCCGGTGCCGGTGTTATTGCCGTTGTTGTCGTTGGTGTTGCCGTTGGTGTTCGATCCGCCGCCGGCGTTGCCGGTCGACCCGTCGGACGAGAACGTGTCCAGCGAGATCAGGTCGGTCAGCGTCATCGAGAACATGATGATCAGCCGCCCGTGGTCCAGAATGCGCGGCAGAATCTCCATCGTGAAGCCGTAGTTCAACGTGTCGGTTTCCATGTCGGTGGAGGTGTCCGAGCTGTTGCTGTTGTTGTTCACGGTCACGGTCGATTTGCGCACATAGTTCTGGGACGTCGTGATCTGCACCGGCGCGACCTTGTTGTTCAGCGTCGTCACGCTGGAGCTGGTCACCAGCGCCGTCTTGCCCTGCGTCGAGAACGCCTGGATGATCGCCGTCGAATCTTTCCACTTCGAGTTGGGCGACAGCAGCGTCAGGGACAGCCGGCCCAATTCGCCGGCGCCGCTGGAATTCGCCGCGGCCGTCCACGGGCTCGTGAACTTGCCCAGCACGTCGGTGTTCTGGAACACGGCGCCCAGATCCAATCCGTAGTTGTCCGCGTTGTTCAGCGTCACCTGCAGCACCTTGATCGTGATCGCGCACTGGCGGGACAGCTTTTCGTTCCAGTTGGCGATGTAATGGCCGGCCTTGCGGATGACGAACGGGCTGGCCGTCACGGTGACCGTTCCGGCGGCGCGGCTGAACGACAGCTCGGCTTCCTTGCCGACCGTCTGCTGCAATCCCTTTTCGATCGTGTCCCACAGCGCCAGGTTGGCGGACGTCGACAGCGACGAGTTCGCGCCGCCGCCGGCTTCCTTGCCCATCGACGCGCCGCTCAGCGACGCGGACATCGTCGTTTCGGTCGGCAGCGCGTAAATCGTGAAGACGCGTGTTTCCTTGGTGAAGAACGTGATCACGCCGCCCTGGTATTTCCACCACACGCCGTAGCGGTTGGACAGGTAGTTCAGCAGCCCGCTCAATTTGCCCGAGTAGTTCACGGGCACGGAATCCGTCGGCACGTTCTGCTCCGACTTCAAATCGTCGATCCGGACCGGAATGCCCGTCAGATCCGTCAGCGTCTGGGCCAGCTCCGGCAGCGTCGCCTGCTCGGAAATGACCAGCGTCACGCCGTTCTCCTTCTCGGCCCAGGCGGGCAGCGCGTCGCCCTCCATGATCTTCGTGCTGGATTCCCCGAGCCAGATGTCGTTCTGCACCCGCACCGTGTCGATCGGCGCCGGCAGGTCGGGCACCTTGGCTTGCTGCAAGTGGCCCTCCACGCGCGTCAGCGTCGTTTCGATCTGGCGGTCCGCCTTGTCGACATACCGGTTGCACGCGGTCAGCGTGCACGCGGCGGCCAGCACGGCGGCGATACCGATTTTCCAAGATTTAATTTGCATTTTCATCCTCCACTATGCTCACGACCAACACGCGGTTTCCCTTGTAGAACGTGCCGATCGGCGCCGGCGTCGCCCGCGCGAACGAGCGGATCAGCGCCCCCGCCACATCCATGAAAGTGCCGCGGAAGACAACGCCGGCCTCCAGCACGTAGTCGCGGTCCATTTTCCAGACGATCGTCCAGCCGGCCCTCTCCCCCCAGGCCATCAGCAGCGAGCGCAAGGATTCGCCCATCGCGGCGTCCCAGTCGTTCACTTCCTCGCCGTAGAGCACCCGCTCCGTCAATGTCGTCAGCGACTGCTCCGACTGAACCAGGCGCGCCTCCGTCCGCTTCGCATTGCGCGCGGAGATCGTCTTCTCGCTTTCTTCGGTGATCTTCGTCGTCACGACACGCATTGCGCCGGCTTCCGAAGCGGGCTCGGACACGGACGTCCTGTCTTTCTGACCGACGCCGCCGGCCGCGGACTCGGGCGCGGACGCGGGCGGAACAGGCTCGGACGCAACAACGGGCGCGGCGGGTTTTTGAGGCTGCGCGGCCGCAAGGCGGACATCGTCCGGCTTCGCGACGGCCCGCCCTCTCGGGCGCGCCGGCTTCGACTGCGCGATCGCGGAATCGCCGGGGCCGGTCGGAGCCTGCTTCCTGACTTCCCGGACGGGCGGATCGGGCAGGCAATCGTCGACAGGGCATTCGGCGATGACGAATGTTTCGCCGCCCTGCTCGTCGGAGTCGTTCCATCCGTTCTGGCAGGATGTCACCCCCAAGCACGCAATGATCGACAAAACGATTAATTCTAAAAAGCGTCCCTTCATATTTCACTCCTTGCTCTGAACAAATCTACTTTATTTTCACCGAATATACAAGTGCCTTTTTATTTTTTTACCATTCCTTTGTCGAAACATTCCTGCGTTTGTCGGACGAGCGGGCGGGCTTCACCGGAACGACGCGCGTCTGATCGGGTTTCGGCAGGACTTGCAGCACGAGCGTGTCCGCCGGCCTGTCGACGAAAGCCATCCGGATCTGATGCGTCGACAGCCCTGCGGATTTCAGCGCCTGGATGACCAGCCGCGCGCGCGTCGTCTGCAGCGCCTTGTCCGCCGCGCTGGCGCGGATCAGGATGATCGTGTTCGGGTCTTGCAGCGCTTTCAAAGCGAACGCCTTGATCCATTTGACCGTCGTTCCGGAAAACTCCGCGACCTTCGGATAGAACGTGATTTTCATCTCGGACGGCATGTTCACCGGCGCAGGCCGGCCGGCCTTGATGCCGGCGATCACCCTGTCCGCCATGTCGGACGGCACGACGGGCCGCGCCGGCGCGGGGATTTTCACTTCCCGCTCGGGCATCGGCTGGCTTTCGCCCAGCTTCACCAGCACGGGCTTTTTCGCGGGCGCTTCCACGGCGAGAGCGGCGGGCGCATGCCCCGTCCCCAGCAGCAGCGGCGTCGTCGGCTGCTCGGCCGACAGCGGCCGGGTGCCCGGCGCGGCGGGCGGGGAAACGGGCGTCGGTGCGGGCGCGCGCGCCGCAACGACCGGCGGCGCGGCTTTCGGCGCTTCGGCCGGCGCGGCCTGCTGCTCCGCCGGCATCAGGGCCAGCGGCGTTTCCGGAATATCCGTTATGTCGTCCGGTATCGCGTAGGTCGGCAGCAGGAAATCGCCGTCCGCCGTCAGAGTCGCCAGCGCGTCTTCAGCCGGCTCTCCCCATTCGTCCGGCAGCAGAGCCGTCTCGACGACCTCCCCATCCGCCCGCGCGATGCCGCCGGGCAAGCCGACGGCCAGAATGCCGCATATCATCAAAGAAATCATTTTCATGTGCACCATGGTTCGCCTCGCCCCTTTTCCTAAAATGCCCCGTTGCCCGAAGCAGGCTTGTTTTTCCTGGATTATTCCCGATGACATCGCCTGCGTTTATCAAAAATAGTCCTGTTTTCAAGATTTTATCTACAAACAAGTTAATTTTCAATTAACAAAACGCTTTTTTTTTGTTTTTCGGCAAAAAAAAGCTGGACAATTCCCTTTTTTCGTATATGCTGATGGTCAAGGACATTATGCATGTCTGTTTTGAAATTTTTAAGGAGAGAAACATGAAGAAATATATGAAAGTACTCGGCGTGATCGCGGCGTTCGCCGTTGTTTTCGCGGCATGCGGCGCAATGGCGCAGGGATCGGGCGCGTTCGGCATCGCCACGGAAAAGCTGGTGGACACATTCAAGAACGTCCGGGCCATCGTGTTCATCATCGGCGGCTTCGGGCTGATCGTTTTGGGCGTCGGCGCCATCTTCGGCACCGTCAAGTGGAAATACCTGGCGGCTTTGGCGGCCGGCCTGGCCATCGTCGCGGCGGCGGGCGCGGTCGTGGACTACGTCACGACGCCGGCCGGCGGCGGCATCACATCGTTCAGCGGATCGCAGCTGGGCGACACGCTGGGCGGCGGATTCTGATCCGCGCCTGTTTCTTCGAAACACCTCCGGGCGGCGCGCGGAGGTGTTTTCGTTTCTGTAACAATCTGTAATAATCATTGATTTGATTGTCCGCCCGAAAGGCGGTATCCTGTGGATGTTTCGAAACCACAGGAGCACTCACATGATTGCAGAAATCAAAACCCTCTCCGCCTACCGCTGCCGCGAAAAGACATTGCAGAACACCATCCCGTGCACGGGCGTCGGCCTGCACGGCGGACAGAAAGTGCGCATGGCCTTGAAGCCGGCCGGCATCGGCGCGGGCATCCGCTTCGTCCGCACCGACGTGGCGGACAGGGACAACGTGATACCGGCCTCTTACCTGAATGTCGCGGACGCGCGGCTGTGCTCGTGCCTGCGGAACGCCGCGGGCGTGTCGGTGTCGACGGTCGAGCACCTGATGGCGGCGCTGGCGGGCTTCGGCATCACGAACCTGACGATCGAGCTGGACGGGCCGGAAGTGCCGATTATGGATGGCTCGGCGACGGATTTCATCACGTTGATCCGGTGCGCGGGCATCATGGATCTGGACGCGCCGCTGAAAGCGGTCAAGATTTTGAAAGAGGTCGTCTACGCGGACGGCAAGGGGGCGGAGGTCTGCCTGTATCCCGCGCGCGAGGGGCTGGAAATCGATTTCATGATCGATTTCAAGCAATCCTCGGCGATCGGGCGCCAGGAATACTCCATCGCGCTGACCGAGCGCGACTTCTGCGATTCCGTCGCGTATGCGCGGACGTTCTGCATGGCGCAGGAAGTCGAGATGATGCACAAGGCCGGCCTGGCGCGCGGCGGCTCGTTGGACAACGCCGTCGTCGTGGACGGCGACAAGGTGCTGAACCCGACCGGCCTGCGCAGCGAAAACGAATTCGTCGTGCACAAGACGATGGACGTCATCGGCGATTTGTGGCAGCTCGGCATGCCGATCATCGGGCATTTCTCCGGCGCGAAATCCGGCCACGCGCAGACCAATGCGCTGCTGCGCCAGGTGATGGCCGACCCCGACGCCTACGCCGTCGTCACTCTGGACGAGTACAGGGACGAGCTGCAGGCCGGCCGCCGGAACGCCCGCCGCAGCGCGTGATTCCGACATTTTCGGGCGACATGAAAAATCCTTTTGACTTCCGCCGAAAACAATGATACGCTGGCCGGTATGAAGAAATTGTTTTGCGCGCGATGGATGTTTGCCTGCCTGGCCGCCGCCTGCCTGTTCGGGTGCTCGGCGGGCATCGTCGATTCCTCCAACCGCGAAAAGCGCTCGATCGTCTACTACGGGCAGACGATCGCCGATTTGTTCGAGAACTTCGGCGTGCCGACGCGCATTTACAAGCTGCCCGGCGGCCTGACCGTCTACGCCTACCACAGCGAGCGCGTCGTCCGCGATTGGGCGCGGCAGTTCTTCTATTACTGCGACCTGCAATTCGACACCATCGACGGATATGTCGTCGCGTGGAACAGCCACGGCAACCAGTGCGCGCTGATTTCCGAGCCGGACGAAATCGCCGTCTACGGCAACGAATTCGACCGCCTGACGGAAACGAACTTCCTGGATTACGGATACGACGGCCCCGCGGCCGGCGAATAAGCGCGCTTATTTGCTGACGACGACCAGCGCCTCGCGCAGAACGCGGTCGCCGCCGATGGCATAGCCCTTCTGCAATTCCTGCACGATCGTTCCGGCCGGTTTGGTCTTGTCCTCTATTTCCTGAATGACCTTGTGCTTGTGCGGGTCGAATATTTTCCCCAGCGCGGACTCCTGCTCGACGCCCTGCTTTTTCAACGCGTCCAGAAACTGCCGGTGCGTCATTTCGACGCCTTGGAGCAGGTTGTCCAAGAACGCCTTGTCGGAAGCGCCGTCCGCCAGCGCCGTCCGCGCATGCGCCCGCGCGTTTTCCAGAGAATCGACAACGGGAAGCAGCTCCCGCGCGACGGCTCCGGCGGCGTATTTGTGCGCGGCCTCGACGTCCGCCTGCGTCCGCTTGCGCAGGTTCTCCATGTCGGCGTGCGCGCGCAGCGCCAGCTCTTTCCAATGGGCCGCCTCCTCCGCCAGGCGCGCGATTTCCTCTTCCGGAATGGGCGCCGGCGGCTGGGCGGGATTTTCGGGCGCGGCCGCCGCGGGGTCGTTTTTCTGTGTCATGCGTATCCTCTTCAAAAGTTGATGGGACATATTTAGGTATTCTTGGAACGAAAATCAAGTGCCTGGATGAAAAGAGCCGCCGCACGGCGCCGCGATTTCACAAAAATATCACGGGACGGGCCTTGCTTTCCGGCGCGAAAGGGGCTAGCCTGGCATTCCCATCGAACGAACGAAAGGAACGCGACATGACGAAATTGCTGACGATGCTGGCCGTTTTTCTGACATCCACCTGCCTGTGGGCGGCGCAGGACATCACCGGCTTCTGGACGACCATCGACGACGAGACGAAGCAGCCCAAGAGCGTCGTCCACATCTACGCCCACGACGGAAAAGTCTACGGGCGCGTCGTCAAGCTGTTCAACAACCCGGACGCGACCGCGAAGAATGTCGTCGGCGCACCCCGGATTTGGGGGCTGGACATCCTGTGGGATATGCAGGACGCCGGTGAGCGCTTCAAGGGCGGCGAAATCCTGGACCCCAAGAAGGGAAAAGTCTACAAATGCGAAGCATGGCGCGACGGCGACAACCTGATCGTCCGCGGCAAGATCGCCTTCCTGGGACGCAATCAGACATGGCTGCCGGCCGCCGGTTTCCAATCCCCGGCCGTCGCGCCCGTGCCCGCCAAACCCGTTATGGAATAAGGGATGCCGGCCGGCGCCGAGATTTCGCTTGACCCGCGCCTGATTTTTTCCTAGACTATCCGCGGAGCGAAAGGAAAAAACATGTATCCCGGCATACCCTTCCCCGACATCGACCCCGTCGCCTTCCAGTTCGGCTGGATTATCGTGCGGTGGTATTCGCTGGCCTACATCGGCGGATTGTTTTTGGCGTGGGTTCTGGCGCGCCACATGTCCCGCAAGGCGCACAGCACCTTCACGGTTTTGAAAATCGACGACTTCCTGATCTGGGCGACGATCGGCATCATCGCGGGCGGGCGGCTGGGCGAGGTGCTGTTCTACAACCCGTCGTATTATTGGGAGTTCCCGCTGGAAATCGTCAAGATATGGCAGGGCGGCATGTCGTTCCACGGCGGGCTGCTCGGCGTGGTCACCGTCACGATCCTGTTCGCCCGCAAGAAGGAAATCGACCTGTTCGACATGGCGGACATCCTGGCCTGCGTCGCGCCGATCGGCCTGTTCCTGGGGCGCCTGGCGAATTTCGTCAACGCCGAGCTCTACGGCCGCGCGACGACCGCCGTCCCGTGGGCGGTCGTGTTTCCGGACGCCGGGCCCCAGCCGCGCCACCCGAGCCAGATCTACGAAGCGCTGCTGGAAGGCGTTCTGCTGTTCGCGATTTTGAACGCGGTGTGGTGGCTCGGCGAGAAATACCGCCGCCGCAAAGGGTTCACGGCCGGCCTGTTCTTCATCTACTACGGCGTTTTCCGCTTCGCGGTGGAGTTCGTCCGCGAGCCGGAAACGCTGATCGACCTGATGGTTGTCCGCGCGCCGATGGGCCAGCTGCTGTGCGTCCCGATGGTTTTGTTCGGCTGGTGGCTGATCGTCCATACATCGCCGCGGCATCAGATGAAAAAAATCTAACGGAAGGAGGAGCCGATGGAGCATGTTTCCCTGTTATCGCAGCTGCCCTGGATCAACCACGGGTTCGCCAACAAGCATGAATCGCCGCTGCTGACAAACCCCATTTTAATGAATCAGGTGCATTCGGCGGACGTGCTGGTCATCAGGCAGTTCGTTCAGACGCCGTCCGTCGACGCGCTGGTCACCAAGACGCCCGGGCTGCGGCTGGCCGTCAAGTCCGCGGATTGCGCGCCGGTCCTGCTAGCGGACACCCAGGCCAAGATCGTCGCCGCTGTCCATGCCGGCTGGCGCGGCGCTTTCCAAGGCGTCATCGAAAATGCGATACTCGCGATGATGAAGCTGGGCGGCCGGCCGGAGAACATCGTCGCCGGCATCGGGCCGCACCTGCAAAAGGACAGCTTCGAGTTCCAAAACGACATGTATGCGCTGTTCCCGTCGACCGAGCGCCGCTTCTTCGGCGTCAAAAACCGGGACCTGTATTTCGATTTCCACGCGTATGTGGAACACCGCCTGCGCCGCGCCGGCGTCGCGCAAATCGATGCGGTGATGATCGACACCTATGCGGACCGCGCGTATAACAGCTACCGGCTGAACCCCAACAACCCGGCCCGGCAGATCAGCTTCATCGAAATAAAGGGAGAATAAGCATGCTTGACAACCTGGAATTCATCATCGCCGCCGCCGGCAAAAGCACGCGCAACTACCCGCATGCGAAAGGGCTGCCGCACAAATGCCTGCTGCCGATCGGGGATGTGCGCCTGATCGACATCGTCCTGCGGGACATCGTCGCCGCCGGCGGGCGGCATGTCACGCTGGTGTGCGGCGACCAAAAGACGATCGACGCGCTGCGCGAGGCGCTCGCCGGCGACCCGGACGCCGAAAGCAAGCTGCGCGCGCGCGGGCATGTCCGGACGGCGGACGCGCTGAAATCGACATTCCTGCCCGCCGATATGGACATCAAGTATGCGATTCAGGAAAAGCCTCTTGGCACGGCGCAGGTTCTGGGGCTGGCGCACCGGCTGTCGCCGGGGAGGCACGGCGTCCTGATTTTCCCGGACGACATCATCGAGTCGACCGGTACAGGCGACACGCATTTGAAGCGCCTGTGCGCGGCGTTCCTGGAAAACGAAAGGCAGATCCTGCTGACCGGCATCGAAAAGGAAGACGTCAGCAACAACGCCATCATCCACGGCGGGCGGCTGATCGAAAAGCCGAAAATCGCCTACAACAAAATCGGCGGGTATTCGCCGATCGTCGTCTGCCGCGACTGCCTGGACTTCATCGAGCGCGCAACGGCGCAGATTGAAAAAACCGGCCGGATGCCCCGCGATTTGAGCGTCGGCGAGTGGGTGTATGTGGACGGCATCAACGCCTTTTTGGACAGCGTTCCCGAAAACGCATACACTTTGAAGATGTTCCTGAAAAGCCCCGAAGACACGTTGTGGGACACCGGCACGCTGCCGCTGTATGAGCGCGCGCAGATCCACGCGCTGCTGAACCGCTCCGCGTTCGCCGCGGAAAACCGCCGCCTGGCCCGCGCGATCCTGTCCGAAGATTAAATGCCCACCGGCGCGAATGTCAACGTGTTGTTCGCCTGGTTCGTGCCGCAGGCGCCATTGGGCGCGCCGACGAAACGCCAGTCCGACCGCCGCTTCAATTCAATGCACACGTCCCGCGGCAGCTGCGTCAGCTGGATTTCGAAGCTCGAATTGTCGCCGGCCGGAAACACCCGGATCTCCCCTCCCCACGGGTGATCCCATGCGCCGGTCTTCTTGCACGCGCGCGGCAAAATGTCGTTCGCGCAGATGACGCCCATGTTGGCTTTCGCGAAATCCCTGTCCCACGATGTCAGGTCCAGCACGCCCTGCGCGATTTCCTCCACCTCGGCGTGGATCGTGTAGAGGCGCCACGATGTGAACATGAAGCCCAGCCCCGAAATCACGCCCAGCATCATCACGGTGAGGACGACCAGAACCGCCATCGTCTCGATCATCGTCCGCCCGGATTCGTTTTGTGTCTGCATGCGCCGACCTCCTTGTGCCATCATACCCCAGAATCCGCCCCATTGCAAGGGATAATTATGCCGCACTGCGCCATATAATGAACGGCCTCCGCCGCCCGCGGCGTTTTCATCAATTTTATCATTTCCTCGCGTTTGCGCTCGGCTGAAATCTTGTCCAGTCCGCCGGCATGCTTCCGGCAGAGCTCCAAAACCCGGGCGTCCGGCGCGTCGGCGGAAACCAGCGACCAGAACCGGAAATACCGCAGAATGCGCAGGTAATCCTCGACGATGCGCGTTTCAGGGTCGCCGATGAACCGGACGAGGCGCCTGTCCAAATCCGCGCGCCCGCCGACGAAATCGTCGATATGCCCCGCTTCGTCCATATACAGCGCGTTGATCGTGAAATCCCGCCGGCGCGCATCCACCCGATACGAATCCGTGTAGCGCACGACCGCGTGCCGCCCGTCCGTCCGGATATCTGCGCGCAGCGTCGTGATGTCGTAATGCTTCCTGTCCAGCACCGCGACGATCGTGCCAAACTTCATGCCGATCGTGCGCGTCCGGACGCCGGCGTCCGTCAATTTGCGCAGGACGACCTCCGGCAGCAGCGGCGTCGCGATGTCCCAGTCCGTCGCCGGCAGGTTCAGCAGGTGGTCGCGCACGCACCCGCCGACCAGCCGCGCCTGATGGTCCAGAATGCGCGCGAGGGCGGCAACATCCGGCATCCACAGGGCGTGCGTCATGGCCGCACCTCGGCGGCGCCGCCGTAGCTCAACGTCGGCTCGAACACCATCGCACCGCAGCTTGGATCCTCAATGTAGACATTCTGCCAGCCATAGACTTTCATCCGGCCGCAAATCAAATCGGGGATATTCGTAATGGTGATCGTAAAGCTCGCGTCGTTGTCCACCGGCGCGACGGCAATCGTTCCCCCCGACCAGCCGGCCGGCCACGCCCCGGCTACGCAGGCGCGCGGCAGGATGTCGTTGTCGCACAAGATGGTCATATTCGCCTGCGCGAAATTGCTGTAAAAAGAGGTCAGCCGCAGCGTCTGCTTGGCGATTTCGTCGACCTCGGTCGTGACGACGCTCGCGCGATACACGCCGATCGCGTGCTGCAAGCCCTGGACGACCCCGATCGTAATGACGGCCAGCAACGTCATCACGACGAACATTTCCAGCAGCGTCCGGCCTGTTTCATTTGTGCGGTGCATGCGGTTTTCCTCCTCTGTTTCCTTTCCCGACATATACCACACTCCGGCCTTTTTTTCCAGCATTTTGATTGATTTTCGCCAAAAAATATGCTACCTTGTTTCGTAAATGAAAAAGGAGAATACCATGAATGCCGCAGAACTCAGGAAAAAGTTTTTGGATTTTTTCGCGTCCAAGGATCACGCGGTGATCGCCGGCGCGTCGCTGATACCCGAGAACGACCCGAGCGTCCTGTTCACCACGGCCGGCATGCATCCGCTGGTGCCGTATCTGCTGGGCGAAAAGCATCCGCTGGGCCAGCGTCTGGCGAATTGCCAGAAATGCGTGCGCACGGGCGATATAGACGAAGTCGGCGACGCCACGCACCTGACTTTTTTCGAGATGCTCGGCAACTGGTCGCTGAACGATTACTTCAAGGAAACCGCCATCCGGAACAGCTTCGAGTTCCTGACATCCGCCCGGGGGCTGGGCCTGCCGCCGGACAGGCTAGCGTTTTCGGTGTTCGCCGGCGACGAAACCGCGCCGTTCGACCACGAGGCGCACGGCCTGTGGATCGGCTTGGGCGTGCCCGAAGCGCGCATCGCCCGGCTGCCGAAAAAAGACAACTGGTGGGGCCCCGCCGGACAAACCGGGCCGTGCGGCCCGGACACGGAAATGTTTTACTGGAACGGCCCGCTGCCGGCGCCGGCCGCCTTCGACCCCGCGGACAAAAACTGGGTGGAGATTTGGAACGACGTGTTCATGCAGTATTTCAAGGACAAGGACGGCGCGTACTCCGTTTTGGCGCAAAAGAACGTGGACACGGGGCTTGGGTTGGAACGGGCGCTGTGCGTCATGACCGGCGCGGCGTCCGTCTACGACACCGAGCTGTTCCGGCCGATCATCCGGAAAATCGAAGAGCTGACCGGCGTTCCGTATGCCGCAAAAAACTTCAAGGCCTACCGCATCGTCGCCGACCATCTGCGGGCCGCGACATTCATCTTGGGCGACGACCGGGGCGTGGCTCCATCCAACATGGATCAGGGCTATGTGCTGCGCCGGCTGATCCGCCGCGCCTACCGCTATCTGATGCAGATGAACGCGCCGGCGAAATCCATGGCCGCCGTGGCCGAAGTCATCGTCGCCCATTACCAGGACGCATATCCCGAGCTGGGGCGCAACCGCGATTTCGTGACGGCGCAGCTGAACCGCGAGGAAGAGCTGTTCGGCCGGACGCTGGACGCGGGCATGAAAATCGCCACGAAGTATTTGGAAAACGCGCGGGGCGCCCTGGCGCCCGAGGATGCGTTCAGGCTGTATGACACCTACGGCTTTCCGCTGGAATTCACGCAGGAGCTGGCCGCGGAAAAGAACATCGCGGTGGATGCGGACGGGTTCCACCGGCTGTATGCGGAGCACCAGGCCAAATCCCGCGCCGGCGCCGAGCAAAAGTTCAAGGGCGGCCTGGCCGACAACAGCGAGGCGACGACAAGGCTGCATACGGCCGCGCACCTGATGCTCCGGGCGTTACGCCAGGTGCTGGGCGAGTCCGTATTCCAAAGGGGCAGCAACATCACGGCGGAGCGCCTGCGCTTCGATTTTTCGTTCGACCGCAAGATGACGCCCGAAGAAATCGCGGAAACGGAGCGCCTGGTCAACGAGGCGATCGCCGCGAAAATCCCCATCACCTGCTCCGAAACATCGGTGGCCGAGGCCAAGGAAAGCGGCGCGATCGGCGTGTTCGACAGCAAGTACGGCGCCGTGGTCAAGGTCTATAGCATGGGGCCGTATTCCAAGGAAATCTGCGGCGGCCCGCATGTGGGCAACACGTCCGAGCTCGGCACGTTCAAGATCGTCAAGGAGGAGGCCTCCTCGGCCGGCGTCCGCCGCATCAAGGCGGTGCTGACCTGACCATGCCCAAAGTCTTCGCGGAATACGGCCTGGATTTCGACAACAACAGATACGGCTTCGGCCGCAGCATCGAAATTGAAAATGAAGATGGGTCGGAGCGCCGCGTCAAGCACGCGGTGCCGATGGTGCCGGTGCGGCGTTATGTCCGGCTGTGGGTCGGCCGCCGCGTGTTTATCCTCTCCGTGACAGGTTTGAAAATCGCGCGCAAAACCCGCCGCAACTTCAAGTGCGTCTTCGGCATCGAAGGCCACCCGAAATAATAAAGCCGCTTAACGCTTTCTCGATAAAAATCCCCCGAGGGTGTCGGGGGATTTTCGGAGGAGAAAACAAACGGGATAAGACCTACTCGCCGCTGGGCGGCGGTTCTTCGGCGCCGATCATTTTGTGCGAGATTTCCTTCGCGTGCTCGCGGATGCTTTTTTCAATCTCGTCCGCGATTTTCGGGTTGTCGCGCAGATAAGCCTTCGCGGATTCGCGCCCCTGCCCGACGCGGTCGCCCTTATACGAAAACCATGCGCCGGCTTTTTCCACCACGCCGATCTTGACGCCCAGATCCAAAATCTCGCCCATTTTCGAAATACCCTCGCCATACAGGATTTCGAAATCGACGCTTTTGAACGGCGGCGCCAGCTTGTTCTTGACGATCTTGACGCGCGTCTGGTTGCCGATCGTGTCCTCGCGGTCTTTCACGGCGCCGATGCGGCGGATGTCCAGGCGCACGGACGCATAGAACTTCAATGCATTGCCGCCCGTCGTCGTTTCGGGGTTGCCAAACATGACGCCGATTTTCATCCGTATCTGGTTGATGAAGACCACCAGCGTGTTCGTCCGTGCGACGGAAGCGGTGATTTTGCGCAGCGCCTGGCTCATCAGCCGCGCCTGCAGCCCCATGTGGGAGTCGCCCATCTCGCCTTCCAGCTCGGCTTTCGGCACCAGCGCCGCCACGGAGTCGACGACCAGCACGTCGATCGTGCCCGACCGCACCAGCGTGTCCGCGATTTCCAGCGCCTGCTCGCCGGTGTCGGGCTGGGAGATCAGCAGCTCGTCCACCTTGACGCCCAGCTTGTGCGCGTATGTCGGATCCAGCGCGTGCTCGGCGTCCACATAGGCGCACGTGCCGCCTTTTTTCTGCGCCTCGGCCACCACTTGCAGCGCCAGCGTCGTCTTGCCCGAGCTTTCCGGCCCGTAGATTTCGACGATCCGGCCGCGCGGCAGCCCGCCGATGCCCAGCGCCAGATCCAGCCCCAGCGATCCCGTCGAGATGGCGGAAACTTCCAGCGCGACATCGCGCTGCCCCAGCCGCATGATGGAGCCCTTGCCGAATGTGCGCTCTATTTGGCTGAGCGCGGCGTCCAACGCTTTTTGATTTTCTTTGTCCATGGTTCCTCCTGTTTGAATGTTCTACTTTTGTTCTATACCTAGTATACGCGTCTTTTTTCAAAATACAATACTTTTTTTGAAAAAACCGCATATATTTTTTTATCTTTTATTATCAGTGAATTGTTGTTTTGTTTGTCAATTTTTTTGACAAAACGGCCTTTTTATGTTATCCTGAACGGGCAATCGAAACAAGGAGTCGAAAAATGGCCAAATTCAAAAAACCCGGAACGCGCGTCCTGTCCCCCGTCACGCCGAGCGATGAAACGCCCGCGCCGACCCCGGAGCAAATCGCGGATCTGATTTCTTTCCTGAACGCGGCGGCGCGGCTGGCGAAATCCGGCATCGAGCATGTCCGGGTCGAGGGAAGCGTCTCGTTCAAAATCGGCGACCATCCGGCGGCGGCCCAGCTGAACAGGGCAAAGCGCAGGATCAAAAAAGAACATCAGCGCTAACCGCTTGAACCAACCCGCCACCCTGGCGGGTTTTTTATATCAAATGTATTTTTGTTTCCCTTGCATTGCGATATCGTTTGTATTACGATGGAAAATATGAAAAACAGAATACGCGAATTAGGATTGAGCTGATGAATCTGGCGAAACAAAGATTATCGGTATTGTTATCGAAAGTTTTAGGAAGGAGTAGAGTATGCCTATTGTAAGAATGCCGAACGGGGACAATGTCAGGTTTCCTGACGAAATGCCCAAAGAGCAAATAAGGGCTTTTATTTCAGACAGATTTCCTGGCGTTTTTGATAACCAAATATCTAAAACCATTAAAAACGACGTAGAGCAAGCGCAGAATAATTATTGGACACAATTCAAAAAGATTGACCCTGTTACCAAGGAGACGCCAACAGACTATGGGACAGGACTAGATTATGGATTTCTTATTTTAGTGCTGGTGTTAGTATTGTTATTTTTTTCCCCTTTTGATAAAAAGGGCATAAAAAGTATTCTATCTGTTTCTTATATCAAAAACAAAGGCGTTAGAAGGATATCGTTTGTTCTAGGCCTGCTTATTTCATTACTATCTTTCTCTATTTGGATGAGCCAATTGGACAATAATATATCCTATAAAAAATATCATGGAATCAGGGAAGTTCAGAACTTATATTATTCTAATAAACTTACAGAACAACAATTAGAAAATATCTATAAAAGCATGTATCCAACAGCTATAATAACCTTTCATCAGTGGAAACTTGTCTTCCTACAAAAAGAGCCTGAACTTTCATTAGCAAATGGCTACTATAATTGGTGTAAAGCCAACGATCCTTTGTTGCGTAAATGGGTTGAACAGGATAGATATGGAATATATAGAGAGGCACGAGCAGGAACGGATCGGGGGCCCCCATGCGCATTAGTTGTGTGGCCAATGGAGCACGATATAGTTGTGAAACTCACAAATTGGTCATACCTTCTTTGGCTATTTGGAATAATCTTTATGTTCTATTTTCCATTTTATCTGTCTTGTGCCATTAAGTGGATTGTTGAAGGCTTTAAGAAGTCTAACAAAGGAAAGTAAAGGTATTGGGCAAGGTTATATCAATCAACAAAATGTTGGGGTAAATACCCGCCCTCTCTGGTGATTTTTTCCCGACACTGGTAAAACCGAGACGGGCGGGATATTAAATGAAAGCAATCTCACTCCCCGTCCGGGAAGCGGCAGCGCTCGATGTCCGCGCCCAGCGCTTTCAATTTTTCCTCCAAATGGTAATACCCGCGGTCGATGTGGTAAATCCGCTGAATCACCGACTGGCCCTCCGCGACCAGCGCCGCCAGCACCAGCCCGACGCCCCCCCGCAAATCGGACGCGGTCAGGACGGCGCCGGACAGCGGCTTTCCGCCGCGAATCACGACGCTGTGGTTGTCGATGACATCGATGTCCGCCCCCATCCGCTGCAATTCCGGAATGTGCATGAAGCGGTTTTCGAAAATGTTTTCCTGAATGCTCGCCGTGCCGTCCGCGACGCACAGAAACGCCGACAGCAGGCTCTGCGCGTCCGTCGGAAAAGCCGGATACTCGCGCGTGACGACATTGACGGACACCGGCGCGGCCCGCGTGGCGTCGACATCCAGCCCTTCCTTTTTCTGGACCAGCTTCACGCCGCTGGGGGTCAGGGTGTCCGCAACCGCATGCATCAGGTCCAGCCGGCCGTTTTGGATGAAGACATGCCCCTGCGTCATCGCGGCGGCGACCGCGAACGTCGCCGTTTCGATGCGGTCGGGAATGACATCGTGCGTCGCGCCGTGCAGTTTCTTGACGCCCGCGATGCGCAGCGTCGGCGTGCCGGCGCCCTCGATCCGCGCGCCCATTTTTTGCAGCAGATGGATCAGGTCGACGACCTCGGGCTCGACGGCCACATTGTGCAGGATCGTCTCGCCGGGCGTCAGCACCGCCGCCATGATCGTGTTGTGCGACGCGCCGACGGAAATGCTCGGAAAAGTGTGCTCCGCGGCGTGCAGCTTCCCGCGCGCGACGACATACCCGTGCGCGATGTCCAGAGAGGCGCCCATGTTCTGCAACGCCTTCAAATACCTGTCCACCGGCCGCGCGCCGATGGCGCACCCGCCCGGCAGCGACACCTTGGCCTCGTGGAAGCGCGCCAGCAGCGGCCCGAGCACCCAAAAACTCGCGCGCATCCGCGACACGAACTCATACGACGCGCACAGGTTCGTGATGTTCTTCGCCCGCACCGTGATGCTGTCGGCGCCGTGGGTTATTTCCGCCCCAAGGCTGGCCAGCAGGTCGGACAAGGTGTGCACGTCCGACAAATACGGCGTGTTGCGAAGCGTAACGGGCTCGTCCGTCAGCAGCGCCGCCGCCATCAGCGGCAGAACCGCGTTCTTGGCGCCCTGGACGGCAATCGTTCCCGTCAGTTTTTTCCCGCCCGTTATTTTGAATGCTTGCATGTGTGGCCTTTTTGTTTCCGGCGTAATTCTAAATTGGCGCGCAACGCCGCCGCTTCGCGCGCGAACCGCCCGGCCTTCTTGCCGGACAGGTTCAAAAGCTTGCGCGCCTGTTGCTCCAAATCCTCCGCGGTCATTTCGAGGGGCTCTCCAATATGAATGTCGCGGGCCCGTCGTTGTGGATTTCGACGGACATGTCCGCGGCGAAAATGCCCGTCTGGGTCGGAATGCCCGCCTCGGCCATTTTCCGGACGAACAGCTGGTATAATTGATTCGCATTTTCGGGGGAGCCCGCGCCGGTGAAGCTGGGGCGGCGTCCGGTGTTGCAATCCGCCAGCAGCGTGAATTGCGAGATGACCAGCGCCTCGCCGCCGATGTCTTGCAGCGATCGGTTCATCTTGCGATTCTCATCCTCGAAAACGCGCAGCCCGACAACCTTCTGCACCATCCGGCCGACATCTTCCTCCGTATCCGCCGGCGCGACGCCCAGCAATAAACAAAACCCGCGTCCGATCTGGCCAACGACCCGGCCTTCAACCGACACAGCGGATTTTGTCACCCGTTGCAATACGACACGCATCGCTTATCCGCGGCGCCGCCGGACGAACTTCACGAAGTGATAGGCATAGGCGCCAAGCAAAGACAGCACCAGCGTCGCGAGGAATATGCCCGTCAGCAGGGCGATCTGCGGCTGCGCGGCTTCCGTCATGCGCCAATCCGGCGCCGGCATGGCCCTCAGCCTGGCCAGCAGCGGCATCGTGACCCGGGACAGGATCACCAGGGAGCCGATTTCAAGCACCAGAACCGCCGCGAACCACCGCCATCCCATCAGCAGCTTCAGCCAGATCCAATGGACGGCCAGCAGGACGGGGAAAAACAGCGCCGTCACCAGGAACACCGGCCCGATCCACGCGCCCATGCCGGCGTGCACCAGCCCGACGATGCCCGAAACGAAGCTCATGAAGATCAGTATCGGCAACAGCGCCAGGAATCCGGCGACGCCTTTGTTCGTCTGCGGGTTGTGCCACGCGAAGAACAGCATCAGCGGCAGAAGCATCAGCGACAAGTAGGCCGTGTCCGGGAACCCCGCCCTCAATGTCGTGAACAACTGGTACATCAGGGCGGCGGACACCGCGGCCAGGACCAGCTGGCGGCGCCAGTAGACGCGCGCGGTCTTCGCGATCTGCCACAGCAGCGCCAGGACGCCGACGAGGACGACCGCTTTCGTCAGCAGAACCGGCATCGCGATGCTGCCGATCAGCCCGACCGCCAGGACATAAACGGCGAACAGCAGGCCCGAGGACGCCTTGTTCAGGAAGCCGCACGGCTTCCGCTCGACGACGGCGGGCAGGCGGATGTCCGATACCGCCGGCAGGCGCGCGGCGGCCGTTCTCTGCGGACCGACGACAAGCGGCGTTTTCCGCGGCGCGGGCGCCGCCTTCTTGACGCGCCGGACGGCCGCTTTTTGCGGGCGCGCCTTTGCGGCGGCCGCCTTTTTCGCGGGCCGGACAACGACTTTCTTCTTGGATTTTTTTGCCTTTTGCACCATAGTCTCCTCCTTCATGATTGCACCGGGTGTCATCAGTTTATTTTACCTGATACAAGCCACTATACTCCGTTTATTTTCGGATTGCAATACTATTTTAGTTGTTTTTTCATCCAAAAAAAGATATCCTGAAACGCATGAAACTCATCGCTAATCTCATCAGCGTTTTTTTCTTCGGCTGCTTCCTGCTGGCGGCGGCGGTGTTCGTCGTCGTGCTGCATTACTCCATCGGGCTGCCGGATTACCAGCAGCTGGCCGTCTACCGGCCGCCGGTCACCAGCCGCCTGTATGCCAGCGACGGGTCGCTGCTGACCGAATACGCCAGCGAAAAGCGCACGTTCATCCCGGTGGACAAGATACCGCCGCTGCTGCGCGCCGCGTTCATTTCGGCCGAGGACAAGACTTTCTACACGCACGGCGGCATCGACGTCCAGGGGCTGGCGCGCGCCGTGATCACGAACATCCGGAACATCGGGACGGGCCGGCGCGTTGTCGGCGCGTCGACGATCACGCAGCAGGTCGCCAAGAACTTCCTGCTGGGCAACGAGCGCTCCATTTCCCGCAAAATCCGCGAGGCGCTTCTGGCCCGCAAGATGGAGCAGACGTTCACGAAAGACCACATTCTGGAATTGTATCTGAACGAAATCTACCTGGGGCAGAGCGCATACGGCGTCGCCAGCGCGGCGCTACATTATTTCAACAAGGACATGTCCGAGCTGACGCTGGGGCAGGCGGCCTACCTGGCGGCGCTGCCGAAAGGGCCCAACAACTACCACCCCGTCCGGCACCCCGAGGCGGCCAAGGAGCGCCGCGACTGGGTCCTGTCGCGGATGCATGCCGACGGATACATCGCCGAGACGGACATGCTGAAAGCCGCGCGCGAGCCCATCCGCATCGTCGAGCGCCCCGAAAGCATCGTGGCCGACGCCCAATACTACGCCGAGGAGGTGCGGCGGTTTATCTCGGACACATACGGCGAGAACGCGATTTACGACGGCGGGCTGTTCATCCGCACATCACTGGATCCGCATCTGCAGAGGATCGGCGCGCAGGTGCTGGCGGACGGGCTGCTGGCCTATGACAGGCGGCACGGCTGGCGCGGGCCGGTCGCGCACTTCGAAACGGCGAACGAGGCCCGCGAAAAGATGCTCGAAATGACGCTGCCGACCTTCGCGCCGGCCGGATGGCGGCACGCGGTCGTGTATCAGCTGACGGACGCCGCGGCCTCCGTCGCGCTGTCCGACGGCGAAACCGGAACGATCGCAGCCGGCGACCTGGCCTGGGCGCGGGCGGCGCTGCCGGACGGAAAAATCGCCCGCGCGAAAATCGCCAAGGCGTCGGATGTTCTGAAAGTCGGCGACATCGTCTATGTGTCCCGCAAAAGCCGCGAGGACGCCGCCTACCTGCTGCGCCAGATGCCCGAGGTCGAGGGCGCCCTGGTCGCGATGGATCCGCACACGGGGCGCGTGCTGGCGATGGCCGGCGGCTTCTCGTATCAGAAAAGCCAGTTCAACCGCGCGGTTCAGGCGTGGCGCCAGCCCGGATCGTCGTTCAAGCCGTTCGTGTATCTGGCGGCGCTGGATTCCGGCTACACGCCGTCCAGCCTGATCCTGGACGCGCCGATCGTGATGGAGAAGGAAACCGGCGAATTGTGGAAGCCCCAGAATTACGGGCGCGTCTTCTACGGCCCCAGCACGTTGCGCGTCGGCGTTGAAAAATCGCGCAACCTGATGACCATCCGGCTGGCGCAGGCCATCGGCATGCGCAAAATCACGCAGTATGGCCGGAAGTTCGGCATTTCCGACAACCTGAAGCCGGATCTGTCGACCGCGCTGGGCTCGGGCGAAACGACGCTGGCGCGGCTGACGACCGCTTACGGGTCGCTGGTCAACGGCGGCAAGCAAATCACCCCGAGCCTGATCGACCGCGTCCAGGACAGGAACGGGAAAACGATTTACAAACACGATGAACGCGCCTGCCCCGCCTGCGCCGGCGATGCGGCCTCGCCGGACGAGCCGCCGGCGTTGGAGGATGCCCGCGCGCAGATTCAAGACCCCGCCAGCGCCTACCAGATGGTCAACATCCTGACCGGCGTCATCGAGCGCGGCACGGGATCCGCCGTGCGCGTGCTGAAACGGCCGCTGGGCGGCAAGAGCGGCACCAGCAACAGCAGCTTCGACGCGTGGTTCGTCGGCTTTTCGCCCGACCTGGTCGTCGGCGTGTGGATCGGGTTCGACAACCCGCAGACGCTGGGGCCGAACGACACCGGCGGCGTCGTGGCCGCGCCGATTTTCCGCGACTTCATGCAGCGGGCGCTGCAAGGTCAGCCGGTCATCCCGTTCCGCGTCCCCAGCTCGGTCAAGCTGGTGCGGATCAACGCCGAAACGGGCGAGCCCGCCGCGCCGGGGGACAAGAACATCATCCTGGAAGCCTACCGCGTGGATGCGGATTTGTTCAAGCCGACGAAAATCATCGGCCGCGACATCACGATTAAAGACGAAAACATTCCCGATTTAGGAGGATTTTATTAATGAAAGCAGAAATCATCGCCCTGCACGACAGATATGTGCGCGTGATCCGGATGCTTAAGGAGTGTCTTTGACTGGGGAGACGCCCTGCTCCGCCAAGAAGAACTCGACGCATTAACGGCCGACCCGGACCTGTGGACGGACGCCGAAAAAGCCGCGCGCCTGATGGGTGAGCGCAACACGTTGGCCGCCCGCATCGGCGCCGTCCGGGAATTGGAGCGCCAAGAGCGCGACGGCTATGCGCTGATCGAACTGGCCGAAGCGGAAGCCGACGACGCGCTGCTGCGCGACGCGGAGGAGGGCTATCAAAAGCTGGCGCCCACGTTCGATGCCGCGGAGCTGGAAAGCCTGCTGAACCACGAGGCGGACGCGAACGACGCGTTTCTAGAGATCCACGCCGGCGCCGGCGGGACGGAATCCCAGGACTGGGCGGACATGCTGCGGCGCATGTATACCCGCTGGGCGGAGCAGAACGGCTATGTCATCCGCACGATAGAGCAGAGCGACGGCGAGGAGGCCGGCATCAAGTCCGCGACGCTGAAAATCGGCGGGCGCAACGCCTACGGCTGGCTGAAAAACGAATCCGGCGTGCACCGGCTGGTGCGGATTTCGCCGTTCGACGCCAACGCGCGGCGGCACACCAGCTTCGCGTCGGTCTGGGTGTGGCCGGCCGTCGACGATTCCATTCAAATCGACATCGACCCGGCGGACTGCCGCGTCGACGTCTACCGCGCGTCCGGCGCCGGCGGCCAGCATGTCAACAAGACGGAGAGCGCCGTCCGCATCACGCACCTGCCGACCGGCATCGCCGTCAGCTCCCAGATGCACCGGTCGCAGCACCAGAACCGCGCCGAGGCCTGGGCGATGCTGCGCGCGCGGCTGTATGAGGCGGAGCTGCAAAAGCGCGACGCCGCCCAGACTGCGGCCGAATCGGCGAAGGGCGACAACGGCTGGGGCAACCAGATCCGCTCGTATGTCCTGCAGCCGTACCAGATGGTCAAGGACCTGCGCACCGGCTTCGAAACCTCGGACGCGCGCGGCGTTCTGGACGGCGATCTCAACGGGCTGATGCGGGCGGCCCTGACGCGGAAAACGGAGGAAAACCATGCATAAAATCCAATGGAACCTGTTTCGAAAGACGAAAGAGCTGGAATCCAAAATCGGCACTTTCCTCGCGAACATCACGGAAGCCGGAGATGTATTCGCCCAGGCGCTGGAAGCGTATTACGCCCGGGGGCTCGACGACGCGTTCCACGCGCTCAAAGCGCGCGTCAGCTTTCTGGAAGCCCAGAACGACGCCATCCGGCGGGATGTCGAGGTC
>JAQVGI010000002.1 GCA_028696805.1 Alphaproteobacteria bacterium | reverse complement strand
TTCGATGTCCGCACGCCCGAGAAGGTTCGAGAATCGCCCCATCGTCCGATGAGCCTCAACACCGGTTTCCGGATGTTTTCGGCGCACATTTCCCAAAACTATCCCGCCATCCGGCCCGCGATCGTGGCCGTCGGATCGGACGACGCCGACCGCGGAACGGGCTTTTTCATCAACGACGACGGCTATGCGCTGACCAGCGCTTCCGTCGTTCAAGGGGCCAGGAATGTCCAGCTGACGGATGCGACAGGCGCCAAGCACCGCGCCCGCGTCATTCGGATAAACCTGACGCGGGATGTCGCGCTGATCAAAGCCGACATATCGGACAACCGGTTCATGCCGGTCGTGCTGGATGCCTGGAAAGGCGCCGGCGAAACCATCTACGCCGTCGGCACACCCAAAACGACCAATTACAAGCCGACCCTGACCAAAGGAACGGTCAGCCACACGCGGTATAATGTCGCGACGGGATACACGTTCATCCAGGCGGACATCCACACCCTGCCCGAGTTCAACGGCGGGCCGCTGATGGACGAGGCGGGCAATGTCATCGGCATCGCGACAGGCAACGCGGCGGAGCGCGGCGAAGGCGCTTTCAACAGGTTCGTGCCGCTCGACGAAGCGCTGGACAGCCTGAACCTGACGCTGATCAAAACAACGCGGAGCCAGCGCAGGCAAGCCGCGCCGCAATAGGCTTTATGGATTTTTCCACCGGCTGTCAGGCGCTCCGCAACGCCGCGCCGGTGTTCTTGGCGGCGAGGTTGATGATCTGGGTCGCCAACGCGTTGATTTCATCGTCCGTCATCGTCTTGTCCGCGGGCTGAATGACGACCTGAACGGCCAGCTGTTTCTTATCCGCCGGCAGCTTGTCGCCCGCGTAGACGTCGAACACAGAAACGTCCGCAATCAAATCCTTGTTCACCGAACGGATGCAGGACAGCAGCTTTTCCGCCGGCACATCCTTATCCACCACGAACGCGAAATCGCGCGTGACCGGCAAAAACGGCGACAGCTTCAACGCCTTTTGCAGCTTGCTTTTCGGCTTGGATGCCGGCACATTGTCCAGATAGACCTCGAAAGCGACCACGGGCGTTTTGATGTCGAAATCCTTCAAGACCAGCGGGTGCAGCTCGCCGAAATACGCCAGCGCATTCTTGCCGAGTTTCATGCTGCCCGCCCGCCCCGGATGATACCACGCCGGCGCGTCCGCATAAACCTGAGCCTGGGGCGCCTCGACAGCCGCCAGCGCCGCAGCGGCATCCGCCTTCGCGTCATACGCATCGACGGCGCGCGCCTGCGCCAGCCAGTGACGCGGCATGCAATCCCCCGCCCGCACGCCGCACGCGACCAGCCTCTGATCGCCCGGCGCATGGGACAGGAACTCCGGCCCAACCTCGAACAGCCGGACATCCTTGATGCCGCGATCCTGATTGCGCTTGACGGCGGCCAGCAAGCCCGGAATCAGGCTCGGGCGCATCTCGTCCAAATCGGATGCGATCGGATTGGCCACGCGGATGCCCTTCGACCCGAAGCGCCGCGCCAGCCGGGAATCCGTGAACGAATAGGTAATCGCCTGGTTCAGCCCCCTGTCCGCCAAGCAGCGCCGCACGGCGACCTCGCGCTTCTGGTGCGGCAGCAGGATGCCCGTCGGCAAAGACTCGGGACGCATCGTCAGCGCCGGGATATGCTCGGTGCCGTAAATGCGCACGATTTCCTCGACCAAGTCCACAGGCTGGGCCACATCGTGCATCCGCCAGGACGGCACGGAAACGATGTTCTTTTTGACCGAAAAGCCCAGTTTTTTCAGGACGGCCGCCTGTTCGGCTTTCGGAATATCCATGCCGCAGCGCCGGCTAACCAAATCGAAATCGAACGCGATGTCGCGCCGTCCCTCCGGCTCGGCGCCCGCGGAAACGACTTCGGAAGCCTCACCGCCGCAGATGTCCAGAATCAAACGCGTCGCATCCAGCAGGCCGCGCGCGCACGATGCCGGATCCACGCCGCGTTCGAACCGCGCCCGCGCGTCCGACACGATGTTCAAATCACGGCCTGTCGCGGCGACGGAAATCGGATCGAAATAGGCGCTTTCCAAAAACACATTCGTCGTTTCGGCGCGGCAGGCCGTCGGAATCCCGCCCATCACGCCGGCGATGCTCTGGACGCCGCTGTCGTCCGCGATGACCAGCTGGCCGGTCGCGAGCGTGTATTCCTTATCGTCCAGCGCCAGCAGCTTTTCGCCGTCGGCGGCGGCGCGCACGACCAGGCCGCCGGCAATCCTGTCCGCGTCGAAGACATGCAGCGGCCGGCAATCGCACAGCGTCAGGTAGTTCGTCACGTCGACCAGCGCCGAAATCGGCCGCAGCCCCGCGGCGATCAGGCGCTCCTGCATCCATTTCGGGCTCGGCCCGTTTTTGACGCCGCGGATATACCGCCCCAGGAACTGCGCGCAGGCCTTGTCCTCTATCTTGACCGAAACGGGCGACTTGAACGACCCGGCGATTTCCTCCGCCGGCACGTTGACGAACACGCCGATGCCGGTGGCGGCCAGGTCGCGGGCAATCCCCTTGACGCCCAGGCAATCCGGCCTGTTCGGCGTCACATTGATGTCGATCACCGCATCCGCGCCGAACGCCTGCGCCGCCGGCGTTCCGGCCGGCAGGTCCGTTTTCAGGTCGATGATGCCCTCATGGTCTTCGGACAGCCCCAGCTCCTTTTCCGAGCACAGCATGCCCATCGATTCCACGCCGCGGATCACGCCTTTTTCCAGTTTCTCATTATAAAGCGGAATCACATCCCCGGGCCGCGCCAGAACGGATTTCATGCCGACATAGCAATTCGGCGCGCCGCAGACGATCTGCAATTTTTCCGTCCCTGTCGACACGCTCAAAACGTTCAGGCGGTCGGCATTCGGATGCCTGTCCTTCGCGACGATTTCGCCGATGATGAAGGGCGTCAGCTTGGACGCGTTGTCGATGATTTCCTCGACCTCCAATCCGATGGACGTCAGCCTGCCGGCAATCTCCGCCGCGCCCGCTTCCGTTTTCAGATATGCTTTCAGCCAGCTCAACGATACTTTCATTTCTTATGCCCTCCGTTCAACGACAGCCCGCTGGTGATCGTCGGCACGTCCAGCGGCAGGAATCCGTATTGCTTTATCCACCGCATGTCCGCCTCGAACATCGGGCGCAGGTCGGGGATTCCGTATTTCATCATCGCCAGCCGGTCGATGCCGCAGCCGAACGCAAAGCCCTGGTACTCATCCGGATCGAGGCCGCAATTCTTCAACACGTTCGGATGCACCATGCCGCAGCCGAGCAGCTCGACCCACTCCCTGCCGATATTGCGCGCCAGCACGCCGCCGACGTCCACTTCGAACGACGGCTCGGTGAACGGGAAATACGACGGGCGGAAGCGCAGCTGCACATCGTCCGTTTCGAAAAACAATTTCAGGAACTCCAACAGCACGCCCTTCAAATGCCCCAGGTTGGTCGACTTGTCGATGACCAGGCCTTCGATTTGATGGAACATCGGCGTGTGCGTCGCGTCGTAATCCCGGCGGTAGGTGCGCCCCGGCGCGACGATTTTAATCGGCGGCTTTTGGTTTTCCATCGTCCGGATTTGCACGCCGGACGTCTGCGTCCGCAGGATTTTGTCGCCGTCGCCCTCCATGAAGAAAGTCGCCTGCATCTGGCGCGCCGGATGCGCTTTCGGAATGTTCAGCGCCTCGAAATTGTGCCAGTCGTCCTCGATGTCCGGCCCCTCCGCCAACGAAAAGCCCATCTGCGCGAAAATGGTCAGCATTTCCTCCGTAGCCATCGACACCGGATGGATGCGCCCCGTCTCCTCGGGCCGCGCGGGCAGCGTCATGTCCATCGTCTGCGACGCCAGCTTGGCGTTCATTTCGGCCAGCTCCAAAGCGGCCTTTTTCGCTTCGAGCGCCCGCACGATCTCATTCTTGAAATCGTTCAGAACCTGGCCGGCGGATTTGCGCGCGTCACCCTGCAAAGCCCCCAATTCCTTCATCAGCGCAGTTATCCGGCCGCTTTTGCCCAGCGCCGCCACGCGGATTTCATCCAGCGCGGCCAACGTCTGCGCCCCGCCGATGGATTTCAACAAATCCGGCTTCATGTCATCAATCTGGTGTTGCATGGACATCCTTTCGTCAAAACATGCGTCATCTTATCATAATTTTCGGGGAAAATAAAGAATTATCTGCGCGTCGTGCGGGGAATAATCTTCCCTAGCTAAATCGGTTGCTGCGCGGAAAGCCGACCGGCGGAATCTTGCCCGCGCCCGCCCGCTTGGCCAGCCACGGAGCCACGTCGCGCTCTACCCGGATGCCGTTGCCGGACGGGAAAGGCAGGCCGTCCGCCAGGTTGAAAAATCGGACATCCGACAGGTGCGCGCCGGCGTATTTTTGCAGGATGACGCCGCTGCCCCGCGCCATCTCCGGGATTTCGTCCGCGCAGAAGACAAGCATTTTCCGGTTGGTGCCGACCACGGCGACATGATCGCCAACCGCGGGCACGCAGACGGCGGCCCTGTCCGCATCGGATAAATTGAGGATAATCTTGCCGGCGCGCGTCTGGGCCACGACATCGTCCGACGAAACGACGAACCCTTTGCCGGCCAGGCTGGCGACGCAGAGCTTTTCGGCCGGCCGGTGCACGAAAGCGGCAACGATTTCGGCGTCCTCCGGCAAATCGATGGTCAGCCGAATCGGCTCGCCGAACCCGCGACCGCCGGGGACTTTGTCGCCGCGGATCGTGTAGAACCGCCCGTTGGACGCGAACAAAACGATATAATCCGTCGTGTAGGCCGGCACCGCGCATTTCAGCGCGTCGCCCTCTTTGAACTTCAACTCCTGCGCGTCGGCCAGATGGCCTTTCAGCCCGCGTATCCAGCCCTGCGCGGACAGGACGAGCGTCATCGGCTCCTTTTCCACCAGCGCTTCGATCGGCACGTCGACGACCGCGACATCGCCGTCGATCTGCGTCCGGCGGCGGCCCAGTTCCGTCTTTTGCCCGAACTGCTTTTTAATGTCCGCGATTTCCCCGGCCAGCTTTTCCTGGCGCAGCGCGGGATCCGCCAGCAACGCCTCCAACGCCGCCCGTTCCAGCCCCAGCGCCTCGAATTCGGTTTTCAGCTGCATTTCCTCCAACCGGCGCAGCGACCGCAGGCGCATATTCAAAATCGCCTCGGCCTGAACATCGGACAGGCTGAACTCCTGAATCAACATCGGCTTCGGGTCGTCCGCGGCGCGGATGATTTCAATCACCCTGTCCAGGTTCAGATACGCGACGATAAAGCCTTGCAGCAATTCCATCCGGTGCGCGATTTTGTCCAGCCGGTATTGCGACCGCCGCACCAACACCGCGTCGCGGTGCGCCAGAAAAGCCTGCAACACCTCGGCCAGATTCATGACTTTCGGCGTCCGGTCGGCGTCCAGCACATTCATATTCAGGTTGAAATTGACCTGCAAATCCGTCTGCTTGAACAGGTGCTCCATCAGCTGCTCGGGCGCGACGGCGCGGGATTTCGGCTCCAACACGATGCGGACGACATCCGACGATTCGTCGCGGATATCCGACAGCATCGGCAATTTTTTCTCGCTCATCAGCCGGGCGATTTTGACAATCAGGTCGGATTTGTTGACCAGATACGGGATTTCGCTCACGATGATCTGATAAACGCCGTGCCCCAGGTCTTCCTTGTCCCACCGCGCGCGGACGCGCATCGCCCCGCGGCCCGTTTCATAGCACTTCACAATTGCGGCGCGCGATTCGGCCAGCAGCCCACCGGTCGGAAAATCCGGCCCGCGCACGAAATCGACCAGCTTGGACACCGCCGCGTTCGGGTGCTTCAAAAGGTGCAGCAGCGCGTCGCACAGCTCGCCGGCGTTGTGCGGCGGAATGTTCGTCGCCATGCCGACCGCAATGCCCGACGACCCGTTCGCGAGCAGGTTCGGAAACGCCGCCGGCATCACGACGGGCTCCTCGTCCTCGCCGTCATAGGTTTGGGCGAAATCGACGGCGTCCTCGTCCAACCCGGCCATCAGAGCCATCGCCACGGGCGTCAGGCGCGCCTCGGTGTAGCGCATCGCGGCGGCCGAATCCCCGTCGATGTTGCCGAAGTTCCCCTGCCCGTCCACCAGCGGATAGCGGACCGCAAAATCCTGAGCCAGCCGCACCATCGCATCGTAAACCGAAGCATCGCCGTGCGGGTGGTATTTGCCGATGACGTCGCCGACGACGCGCGCACATTTCTTGAAGCCCGTCTCGGGATCCAGCTTCAGCTGGCGCATCGCATACAGCAGCCGCCGGTGCACGGGCTTCAATCCGTCGCGCACATCCGGCAGCGACCGCGAGACGATCGTCGACACGGCATACGCCAGATACCGGTCGGACAAAGCCTCCGCCAGCTGGGTTTCCTGAATATGTTCGGGCGTCCGTTCTTTTTCCATGCGGGCTACTCTACCAGACCCGGCCCGAAAAGTCAAGGGCGATGCGCGGGGATTTTTATGCCCGTTGCGCGCCCTGCCTGTTTCTTTTTCCGAAAAAATAGTGTATACTGCCGCCAATTCGGTTCAAAAAACGCAAAGGATTCGGATGAAAGTTCTGGTCGGATTAAGCGGCGGCGTCGATTCCGCGATGACGGCTTTCCTGCTGAAAAAGCAGGGGCACGACGTCATCGGCGCGACCATGTCCATCTGGGACGATTCCATCCGCGCGCAGTTCGCGCACCGCGCGGCTGACGCGTGTTTTAGCCCGCATGAAAAGGAAGACATCAAGGCCGCCGAGCGCCTGTGCCGCCGGCTGGGCATCCCGTATCATGTGTTCGACTGCGCCGCGGAATACCGGCGGCTCGTCCTGGAAAACTTCAAAAAAGAATACCAGGCCGGCCGGACGCCCAACCCGTGCGTGTGGTGCAACACGACGATCAAGTTCGACGCCCTGCCCCGCGCGGCGGCGAAAAGCGGGCTGGCGTTCGACAAGTTCGCGACGGGGCATTACGCGCGCCTGTCCTATGACGCCGGCCTGAACCGCCATCAGCTGCGCCGGGCCAAAGACGCCCCAAAAGACCAGACGTATTTCCTATACCGCCTGCGCCAGGATCAGCTGGCCGGCGTCCTGATGCCGCTGGGCGACTACCTGAAATCCGAAGTCCGGCAGATGGCCGAGGAAGCCGGATTGGAGCTGGCGGACAAGCCGGACAGCCAGGATTTCTACACCGGCGACATCAACGACATCCTGCAAAACGCGCCGAAACCCGGGCATTTCGTGGACAGGCAGGGGAAAATCCTCGGGCGGCACGACGGCATCTGGAACTTCACCATCGGCCAGCGCAAGGGGCTCGGCATCGCGGCGGAGCGCCCGCTGTATGTGCTGGAACTGCGCCCCGAAACGAACGAGGTCGTCGTCGGTTTCATCGACGCATGCGGGCAAAGCGAATTGACCGCCGCGGATATGGCGTGGCTGTCGATCGACGCGCCGGCGGGCCCGTTGCATTGCTCGGCCAAAATCAGGTCGTCGCAGCGCCCGACGCCGGTCGAGGTCATTCCGGGCAAGGCGGGCGTCCGCGTTGTGTTCGCGGAGCCTCAAAAAGCAATCGCCCCCGGCCAGTCCGTCGTCTTTTACCAAGGGGATCTGGTTCTGGGCGGCGGCATCATCGCAAGCAACGCATCCCCGGGAGAACCGCATGGCAAAGTATGAAGACGCGGTGCGCGCGTTCCACAAGGCGATGGGCCTGCCGCTCAATGCGCCGTTCAGCGCGGATTTGCTCGCTTTCCGGCGGCGCCTGATCGTCGAGGAGACGGACGAGCTGCTCGCCGAACTGGACACCGCCGCCGCGCAGATAGCGGCCGGCGAAAAAGTCAGCCGCGCCGTATTCGAAAACATCTGCAAGGAAATGGCGGATGTCATGTATATCACCTGCGGGCTGGCGGTTTCGTTCGGGCTGCCGGTCGAGGCGGCATTCGACGCGACGCACGCCAGCAACATGTCCAAGCTGGGCCCGGACGGCAAGCCGGTCTACCGCGCGGACGGCAAAGTCCTCAAAGGCCCCGGCTACCGCGCGCCAGACCTCTCCGCCCTGACGCAGGAAGTCGAGGAATAAAAGACGGAATTGTTTCCTTGCAGGGCTTGACATTTCACCCGGTTGCAAATAAAATGCGGAAGTCCCCGCCGGGGCAATATTGAAAGGAACGACTATGTTGCACAAAATACGCCAAATGACGGCCGGACTCCATGCGGATTGGATGCAGGCCCTCAAAATCCGTTTCCAATCCATATATCCGTATTTTTCTTTGAATACATGTTCCGCACTAGATTTTATAACGGGAGGAAGTTGACACAAATCTCCAATTAGAAGTAATTGCAAACCTCCAAACGGAGCGGTTTTATTTCTTAATGCAGTTTTTGAAAGAAAATCAATAGCATCCAACATATCAGGACGAACCATTGAAACTTCATCTATTATCAATATATCGGTATTATGTAAAATACTTGAGAGCTTTTTGCGAGTTGTTTTTAATAAGTCTTCTAAAATGAAAAAATCACTAAACGGTAATCGAAAAAGAGAGTGAATTGTCACACCTCCGATATTGATTGCAGCAACAGCGGTTGGAGACACAATGGTTAGTCTTTTTTTAGAATGCTGTTTCAAATATTGAACAAAAGTTGACTTACCTGTACCTGCCTGACCCTGAATAAATATATTCTGATGTGTATTTTCAAGCAGTTCAAAAATTTTCTTCTGCTCAGGAGCTAAATTAAAATCAAGCACTTCCATTTGTGAAGAAATTGCTTTAACGGCGTTTTCAATTTTTATTTCTTTAGTTGTCTTTGTAGTTTTTTTCGACGAACTTTCTTTTTGAATTTTATTTGAAAAAGAAGAAGTCGGAACCTTTTTTATAGGTAATTCAACTACTTCTTCTTTCTTTTTTATAGGTTGACAATTTCTATCTTTGGAAGTTGAATTTGTTACTTTATTCTTCTCTTTTTTGGAGGAAAAAATAAACCTAAATACAACGATCCAAAAGATTATCTTACCTAAAGCAACAAGAGCTTGATCCATATTAGTAACCTACATTAATGATGCTTGTATGTTTCCATTAGATGGTAAGGCCGCAAAACCCATTTTAACTGCATCTGTTCCTTTTATCATAAAATACTCAAACATGCTATCTGATGCTAGTTTTCGAGCAAATTCAGCTTTTGCCAATACAACAGGATTATCTATTTGATTATCCCCTTTGATTTCTATAATGAGCCATTTATTATCCTTTGTTTTGATTAAGAAATCAGGATAGTAATTGCGAACCATATGACTTTCAGGGTCAATATAATTTACATAGAAGTCTGATTCACCATGAGTTAACATACCTGTAAAGTATATTTTTTCAACGTTATCATCTAAAATTGATTTTCTAAAGAACTCAATTTCGGGGAAAGAGTCAAAGCAATATGTATCAAGATTGAAACTCTTTTCTACAACATCCTGCAAGTACGGATTTTGAATCGACAACATTAAATCAGGCTCACACTTACGAACGAATACTGTGTCTTCAGGAGTTCCATTTATTTTTACAAGTTCGATTTCTTCAGGCTCAGAATTATCCGTCGAAGTAATTTCATATAAATTTTTATGGATTATAGGGATAATTACATCGTAGAGAATATCATTATAAAGATTTACAGATTTAAGAATTAAATCCAGCCCGTCTTTAGATGTTTCAAGTATCTTTTTGATTGTTAAACAAGACACTTCTTCATTGTTAAAATAACGTGCAATTTCAGCAACTAAAGTATAAGCGCTAAAGTTTCTTCTATTAACAGTTTCTGTAATATCTTGTGTTTTAGCAAAATCAGTTACTAAAATAGATTGGCGTTCTGTTCTGATTACTTTGTATTTGTTATAATCAAAATCAACCAAACCAAAGTCTATTCCGTCAGGGCATGTTTCTTTTTTCTTTGCAGAGTAAACCCTTTTTACTCTGTTAATGGTTATTTTAACAGGAGGTGGAACCATTCTAATTGTATAAGAAGGAAGCTCCTTCTGTTTCTTAATGTCATCTAATGTAACATTGAAGTTGCGTTGAAGTTCTGAATCAAGAATTTGTAAGTTTCCCTCAGACAGATAAATATGTCCTGTTTCTTGGTTGGGACCAATAGAACGTAAACATCTCATAGTTGCTTGAAGCACAAAAATAGTTGATTTTGGTTCTCTGTACAAAGCAACACCAAAGAGCGAACGGCAGTTCCATCCTTCACGACCTTTATTTACCAATAGAATGAATTGTTTGTTTGAACCAGGAGTATCTAACGAGTTAAATTCTCTGAGGTCGTCGTTTTTAGTTATTGTTGCATCGCCAACGTTTACTAATATTTTATCAAGCGGTATATTTAGTTCATCTAATACTTTTTCAACAATTGGTAACAACTCATTTTCTAGTTCATTAATTGTAGCCGCAAAAAATGCCAGTTTAGGAAGCATGCCTTCGAAGCGTTTTTCTCCTTCTTTCTCCCAAAAGTCCTTGATTACGTTACGAACAAAGTCTTCTGATTTAATATTAGAATAAGAAATAGGATCAGTTTCTTTTAAATATTTATTTTTAATTGCATCCTTCAAGCTGTATGCATATACAACTTCGGGCATAATGCTGTTATTGATATATGGAGTACCGGTATAGTTATAGCATGCAACAACTCGAGAACCTGCCTGATCAAGACGACTTGCTAATTCATTAATTGTTGTTCTTAAACTGCTCTCAGACTTGTTATTTGTTTGGCTCTTTGCTAGTTCGTTACCAATTGCATGGTGTGCTTCGTCTACATAAATGCCAAGCTGAGGTAACCTTGCAATTCGTTGAAAACGAGCATTCGGAAGAAGCTCTTTTTCATCTTGTGGTGCTTCGGTCACATCAAGTATATCGCTTAAATCATCAAAAATTGCATTATTTTTCTTCACAGGCTCTTCTTGAAGTGTTCTTGAAGATGGTTGAGTATAAAAGAGCTCTAATTTAGATTTTTCTTTATGTTGTTTTTTAATAATGATTTTCTGTGTGTTTGAAATGATTATGTTAAACAATGAACCAGGCTGTGTTGAAATAGTCGTATCGCTATCACTTAGGTAGTGGAACTTAACAGCTGTAGAAATAAAGTTTGCATACTCAGGAGGAAGAACCTTTGAAACGTCAAAGTCTTTAATTTCTTTCAACGATTGGAGAACTGTTTTATCTGGTGCAAAAACAAGAGCGTTATGACAATAACGAGGATCCTTTCTGAATTTGTTTGCTAATACAAATTCGTAATAGATACAAGTGGCCATCAGGATTGTTTTGCCGGTTCCCATTGTCAGAGCAAAAATATAGTTCGAATACTGACGAGAAGCGGATGCAAGATAGTTAAATGCTTTTTTGTATTCTTCCGGGTTTGTAAACATCAACTCCTTCATAAAGCTAATCTGTCCTTCTTTTGTTTCAGAAAGTGCAAATTTGGCCTGTTCAAATCCGTTTTTACCATCGTGCCAATCTCGGAAGATTTCATGAACCTTACGATTACCGCCGAATTCTTTCAAGAAAACATACATTTCGAGAGCTTCAAATTGAGGCTTTCTTAAGAATGCATTTCCTTTACTTGGATCATTATAATCAAGGATCCGTTTGGTTAATTCCTTGTAGTGACGACGAATGGCCGGTTTGTTTTCGTCATAGAAACGTTTTAAGTTTGAAAAAAACTCAAAAGAAAGAGTTTGTCTTGAATTAGATTTTGCGGCCATGGTTATTTACTCCAATCTAATTCTGTTTCAAAACTTTCAGACAACAGATCTGTAATCTTTACCTTTACAATAGACGCATCTGACGGAATTTCATAAGAACCACCAACTAAGTCTTTCTTATTTTCAGGATAGTCAACCGTTGTTGGTTGGAAGACCGCACCATCATAGTTCCAGTCAATTTTCACAGACTCAACTAATTCTTTCCAATCTTCTACATTTTCTTTCTGAATTGAAAGTTTTTGAAGTAAGTTCATTGGGAAGAAGTCTTTGATTACCAATTTATTACCTTCTTTTACAATATGGGCCTCAGAAGGATGTTTGAATTCTAACTCTTTATCACTGCGGAGAATATCATAAACTTCGACTTTAATATCAAAACCTTGTTTTTTGAATTCTGTAACCAATTGAGCTCCCAAATCAGGTTCATGTCCCATACATACTAAACGAATGTTCATAACAGGTTTAGTAGGATTCTCTTCACGAGCTTTTTCCAATGCAACCTGATCAATGTTATTTATAATCTCATTCAAATCTTCTCGATTTGCAATACGGTTAACAGGCATTACTTTTACCATAAATCCGTCTTTTTCGCCATCAAAGACTGTATTTCTACCGAGACGATTAATCTCTAATGCATCAATCAAGATGTCTTTTGCTTCAATTGGATTGCGGAAAACCTCATAGTTGTTTACGTTATAAACTTCAAAACCTACAGAAGGAACAGAAAAGAGATTTGAATTTTTATGTAATTTTATTAATCTTTTAACTGCGGTTTCAATTGAACCTAAGTTAATATCTGCCCCTATAAACCTACGCCCTAATTTAAAAGCAGCTGCTTGAGTTGTCCCAGAACCCATGAAGCAATCGAATACTAAATCTCCAGGATTTGAAGTAGCTTTTATTATTCTTTCAATTAAAGCCTCAGGTTTTTGTGTCGGATAATCAACACGCTGAGGGTCTTTTTGTTGAATATGACTTATATCCATCCAGACATCAGACAATAAAACAGGCTCATCATCATAATATTTATAAATTTTACCGTTTGATTTTATCGTTCTATAAACTCTACCATTTTCATCTACTAGTTTTTTCAAGTTATTCCATTTATCCATCTCTTGACCACAGTTCTGACAAATATTCCGAGGAAAAGATGCATCTTTTTTATTAAATGTGTAAGTTGATGATTTTGAGTAAAAGAATATAACATCGTGTTTTTGAGAGAAAAATGTTTCAGGAATTCCACCTGTTTCATACTTCCAAACGATCTCATTTCTAAAATTATCACCACCGAATACCTCATCCATCAAACAACGCAGATGGTGTGATTTATGCCAATCACAATGTAAAAAAATGGAACCTTTGTCTGATAAAAGTTCACGTAATAAAATCAATCGTTCATACATGAATTGAAGATATTCATCATTATTCCACATATCGCCATATTGCTTTTCTTCAAATGCAGTATGGTCGTTTGACGTCTTTTTGCCACGAAGTTCAATTGTTTTTTTATAATCTGCTTTTGAATCAAAGGGAGGATCAATGTAAACAAGGTCAACTTTACCACGATATTTTTTT
Organism: Alphaproteobacteria bacterium; assembly: GCA_028696805.1. Lineage (GTDB taxonomy): Bacteria > Pseudomonadota > Alphaproteobacteria > CAAHEQ01 > UBA3637 > JAQVGI01. Next base: position 32,728 of record JAQVGI010000002.1, on the reverse strand, counting down.
AATAGGTGGCTCATTACTTGAAGGTTATCTCCCCAAAATATTTTATTCAGCCAACCGGATTCATCTGCCTCTCCATAGGTTTCTTTTAGTTGAGCTGGGAAGAACCGAGTATATTTATAGGGAACCTTACCTCTCCAACGAAGCTCAGGAAAGCCTTTAATTGGTGGCAATTTTTCAAACTGATACTCATCAACTTTAATTTCAGTATCCTTAGGAGCTTCTTTGCTCAAAATTTCTTCTGGTTTAAATAAATCGGTCATATTTCCCTTCTTTCATATAATATTTTTAGTTGCTTAATTTTACAGATAAAGTCTCTAAAAGTCAAGAACTCGGACACCAAAATCTATCACAATAGAACCTCATATCACATTCTCGACAGTTACTTGCTCTTCGTTCTTGCATACTATAATCATGTTTTTCAATCTTTTTCACTACATCTGCCACCTTATTAATGGTCTGCTCTATAACAAGCTGATGTTTTGGAAAAGACACATACGGATTTTCATCTTCTTTTGCTTTTGTGTAATAAAGGTGCATCTGTTCAACCTTTTCCCCATATTTATTTTCAATAATATGGGCATATCTGCAACTATGATGCATCTCATTTAGGAAAGAATGGGGATGAGTATGTTTTTAATATACAGAAAAAAAGAGACTTCCATACCGAAAACAAAACAAAGTTAATTGAGAGCTACTCATTCTGGAACCAAAACGGAAAATTCATAGAAAGGCTCTCTAAGTTACTTGAGAGCAATAATATTAAATTTACGCCTATGCCTGATGAAATGATTCAGTCTTTATATTCGAATTACGTAATACAAGAGGTTAAATTAATGCATTACGTTCAAATTACAATTTTACACAACTACCGGAAAATACACCTAACACGTTTGGCTCATGTGCTATGAAGATTGATGGTAAAAAGGTAGAACCACCAGTTGCTTCACGAGGTGTAATTGCCCGAACATACTTCTACATGGAACAAGAATATCCTCGTTTCAAAATCAGCAAGCAGATGAAACAGCTTCTAACCGTTTGGGATAAACAACACCCGGTAACAGAATGGGAGTGCATCCGAGCAAAAAGAATTGAAAAGATCCAAGGTAACGCCAATAATATAGTCAATAAACGCTGCCAAGAAGCAGGATATTAACGTGCAGTTTTAATTATTCCTGAGCCGAATTTGTTTTCAAGCTGATCAATAACTCGGGAAAGTTTGTCATCTTCCGGCTCGAGGTTTTCAAACAATGAGAACTGTTGCTTCTTTCCAAAAGTTAATTTGGCCAACGTATATTTGGGCAAAGGTATATATATAAAAGGGATAACCTTGAAACACTCGTGGTCCTTTGCACCAAAACGATTTCCAAGACCTGGCTGTCCTAGGGCTTTGCAGGGGAATTGGATAACAAAAAAAGCGGAAGTATATTCTTCCGCTTTTTGATATTGGTCGGGGCGATAGGATTTGAACCTACGGCACCTTGGTCCCAAACCAAGTACTCTACCAGGCTGAGCTACGCCCCGACGGCAGGCGTCAGTATACCGCATCGGCGCCTTAAATGCAAGGCATTTTTATCCGGCGCCGCCGGCCGAAACCCAAAAAAACGCGCATCTGCCGGCCTTTGCACCACGCGCCCGACACAACCGCAGGTGCCGATAACGCCCTGAAAATGCACCATCCGGTTGTATTTTGGCCCCAAAATGTCCGATTTACGGGCTTTTTTTTATCTTTTTTCATAAATTGTTGTTGACTTTGGCATAAAAAGCAGTCTAAGCTGAACCTCAGCAAGACCTCAAAAACCTTGCTCATTAGAAACTTAACTTTATAAAGAAAAGGAGTCTACTATGAATAAACAAGAATTGGTTGACGCGTTGGCCAACAAAACCGGTTTCACAAAAGCGGATGCCGGGCGCGCTCTGGAAGCTTTCATCGATGTCGTGACGGCCTCTCTGAAAAAAGGCGGCGAAGTCGTGATCACGAACTTCGGCCGTTTCTATGTGACGAAGCGCTCCGCGACGACGGGCCGCAACCCGCGCACGGGCTCCACGATCAAAATCGCCGCGCGCAAGCAGCCGAAGTTCCGCGCCGGCAAAGGCTTGAAAGACACCGTCAACTAAGTTTATATTGACAACCTAAGAGAAAGGTGGTATGGTTATGCCACCTTTTTCTTATGCCGGAAAGCGGGGCAAAGGGCCGGAGAAACCAAGGAACACAGGGCCGGAAAATCGCGCGGGCGGCTAGCTCAGCTGGTTAGAGCATCTCGTTTACACCGAGAGGGTCGGGAGTTCGAATCTCTCGCCGCCTACCATGATACAAATGAAACAATTAATTAACATTTATTCTTTACCCATTCATATTTTACTTGACTTTTCATTTTTATTATCCTATGTTTATTTTGCGCTAGTGATATAGCCAGCTGTTCGTGCAAAGATTTTGTCATATCAAAAGATAGTATTACCCTTTAACTTTAAGTTTATTATCTAATCAAATAATTACGAACGAAATTACACACAGATAATGGACTTAAATTGACAAGAAAGGATAATATTATGTCTATTATTTATTTCAAGAAATTAGCAAAAAATTTACTGAATGATTATAAAAAGCAAAAATATTCCGCAACACTTAGAGTTGGAAAGCACTTAAAAAATATTGATAATTTCTGCCTAATGAAAGCACAACACATAATAGCTAAAGAGGCTGGATTTAGTAAATGGAACGAATTACAACAGGCACCTGAACAGTATCTTGATTATTCAAAAATAATAAATTCAAATCCGATGATTACATATTTCGGTTTTGGCATATACCCTCGTGAAAATGAATCTCAATTAAATCAGGAAAAGCGTTTTCAAACAGAACGAGAAAAACTCTTTAATGAGTATGAATTGGTGCTGAAAATATCAAATTGGTTGCGAATGAACATCTGCAAGACAAAAACTCTCAACCGTCGGCATACGAGTTATCGTTATAAGCATATGATGGAACAGATTTTTAATATAACCGAACCTACTCATATCTATGTTTCCAATGGTTGTTTTATCATAGCGACGATATTAGCAGGCTTTGCCTTCCAAAAATGTGGAAAGAGTAGTCCTAATTGTTATTTTAACATGAGTGAAAAAAGTTGGAATGCCATAATAGCACAACTTTTGAAAAATAAATAACAAAATTCATCAGTTATCAATTGCAAAACACCCCTCGAAAATCTCGGGGGGTGTTTCGCGCCGAATACGGCATTACTTCGCTTTTTCGGCTTTTTTGGTTGCCTTTTTCGCCTTCGCGGGTTTTTCGGCTGCGGCTTCTTCCGCTACGGCCTCTTCTTCGACCGCTTCGGCTTTTTTGGAAGCGCGCTTCGCCTTCGCGGGCTTTTCCTCGACGGCGGCGTCCGCGGGTTCGGCGGCTTCCGGCATCACAGCCGCTTCGGCCTGGACAGCTTCGGCTTCCGCCTGCGCTTTGGCCTTTTCATGCGCATGCGCCAGCTTCTTGGCGTCTTCCTCCGAGCGCGCCACATTCACGCGCACGTTTTGCGACACGTCCGGATGCAGCGCCAGCTTCACGTCGAAAATGCCGATATTCTTGAACGGCACGTTCAGGACGACCTGCGTGCGCTCGACGGCATAGCCGGCATCGCGCAGCGCCTCGCACACATCGCGCATCGTCACGGATCCATACAGCTGCCCCGTTTCGGCGGCCTGGCGGATGATCGTCACAGAGGCGCCGGACAATTTCTGCGCCAGCTCCTCGGCGGCTTTTTTCAGCTGTGCGTTGTGGGCCTCGAACTCCTTGCGGCGCGTTTCGAAATACGCCAGGTTGTCCTTGGTCTTGCGCAGCGCTTTTTTCTGCGGGAAGAGGTAGTTGCGGGCGTAGCCGTTTTTGACCTTGACCACGTCGCCCATCTGGCCCAGCCGGTCGATGCGTTCCAATAAAATGATTTCCATGAGCGTTCTCCTTAATCCTGGCTGACGAACGGCAGGAGCGCCAGATAGCGCGCCCGTTTGATCGCCTTGCCCAATTTGCGTTGATGAGCGGCGCAGATGCCGGACACGCGTCCCGGCGCCAAGCGGCCGCGCTCGCCTAAAAAGCGTCCCAACAGGCGGACGTCCTTATAATCGACATCCTTGGCGCGTTCGGTGCAGAATTGGCACGTTTTGCGCGCGCGATAAAAATTTCCTTTGATTTCGGCCATCAGATACCCCCGTTCACTTCGATTGAATATTTGTCGTCGCCGCGCCGACCGCGGGATTTCGGCTCCATCATCACGGACGGCCCTTTTTCCAAGGCGTCCGTTTTGATCGTCAGGTAGCGCAGCAGGTTTTCGTCCAGGCGCATCAGGCGCTCCATCTCAACGACGGCGGCCGGCGGCGCGTCGATCGCCATCAGCGTGTAATACCCCTTGCGGTTCTTGTTGATCGGATAGGCCAGCGTGCGCAGTCCCCAATCCTCGCGGCGGGCGACCTTGCCGCCGTTCTCCGCGATGACGGAAGCATACTTGTCGGCCAGATCCGTCGCTTTCGCGGGCGTCAAATCCTGACCCGCGATAAAGACATTTTCATAAAAAGCCATGTATTCTCCTTATGGATTTTCTCGTTTCCGTTTATACGCCGGCCCACCTTTGAACCCGCGCCCGAAACATAGCCCGCGTCCGAATAGCGCGAGCAAGGATTTTATTCGGATGCGGGGAGTATATCGGAAACGCCCGGGAAAGTCAAGCGAAAAACGAGATATCGTTCCCGCGTCAGGAATCGATCCGTTCGATGCGGATGCCGACAACGCCGTATCTTTCCTGCTGCTCCGGGGTATAAAACACTTGAATGACGGATAAAAGCTCTTTTGAAGAGCCGAACCCTGCCTGGCCGACATCGATTCGTTCGCATAATTTCTGAAAATTATCGGCCCGAACCAGATCGACGACACGAACGCGTACCTCTTCCCCCTCGGATGCGAACAGGATTTCATCGTTTGGCTTGATTACCGACTTTTTTTCGTCCCACAACCTCAACTCGATGGTCTTCTTTCGGTCGCGAATCAGATCGAAATAGCGCTTTTGCAGCGACATACTATGCGTGGTCATTTTGACGCGCCTTTTGAATAGGAATGCCGACTTTGTCCCATATCATGCAACTTAATTTGATTGCACAAAAAAATATGATTTAGTCTCATCCCTGTTTTTTCGCCCGCAAGCCGTTCCAGTAATCCAGGCGCTTTTTGACTTCGCGTTCGAACCCGCGGTCGGCGGGGCGGTAGAATGTGCGGCGGCTCATGCCGTCGGGAAAATAATCCTGCCCCGAAAAGCCCGTTTCGGTATCCGGGTCGTATTGATACCCCTCGCCGTAGCCGATGTCCTGCATCAATCGCGTCGGCGCGTTCAGGATATGCTTCGGCGGCATTTCGGTCGCCGTTTCGCGCGCCGTCTGCTGCGCCGCGCTCCACGCCCGGTAGACCCCGACGGACTTCGGCGCCGTCGCCAGATACACCGCCAGTTCGGCGACGGACAGGTCGCCCTCGGGGGAGCCCAGCCTGTCGTAGCTTTCCCACGCGGCGATCGCCAGCGTCAGCGCGTGCGGATCGGCCAGCCCGACATCCTCGGCCGCAAACCGCGTCAGACGGCGCAGCAGGTATTTCATGTCCTCGCCCGCCACCACCATCCGCGCCAGCCAATACAGCGCCGCGTCCGCATCCGACCCGCGCAGCGATTTGTGCAGCGCGGAAATCAGGTTGTAGTGCCCCTCCCTGTCCTTGTCGTAATTCGGCAGGCGTTTTTGCAGCAGCTTTTCCAGCGCGTTCTTATCCAGAATGGCGTCCGACGGCGCGTATTGGAAAACGCTCTCGATCAGGTTCAGCAGATACCGCCCGTCGCCGTCCGCCAGATTTTTCAGGTAGTCCTTGCCGACCGCATCGAGCGGCAGCGGCTTTCCCAGCTCCTGCTCGGCCCGGCGCGCCAGACGATCCAGCGCATCGTCGTCCAGCCGGTTCAGGACGAACACCTTGCACCGCGACAGCAGCGCGCCGTTCAGCTCGAACGACGGGTTTTCCGTCGTCGCGCCGACCAGGACGATCGTGCCGTCCTCGACATACGGCAGGAAGGCGTCCTGCTGCGACCGGTTGAACCGGTGGATTTCGTCGACGAACAGCAAGGTTCCCCGCCCCATCTCGCGCCGTTTCCGGGCGTCGGAAAAGACTTTGCGCAAATCCGCCACGCCCGAAAAAACGGCGGACAGCTGCTCGAAATACAGGTTGGTTTCGTCCGCCAGAATCCGCGCGATGGTCGTCTTGCCGCACCCGGGCGGCCCCCACAAAATGAACGAGGTCAGCCGCCCCGCCCGGATCATGCGGGACAGCGGCGCCTCCGCGCCCAGCAGGTGATCCTGGCCCACCACATCCGCCAGAACCTTCGGGCGCAGGCGGTCCGCCAGCGGTTTTGCCGTCTTGTCTTCGAATAAACTCTCCATGCGCGCAGGGTAGCACATTTCGCCGCCGAACGCAAGAAATCGATTGACTTCCGCGCCGATTTCAGATATACTGCGTCGCGTTCGGATGGACAGGGCTTTGAAACGGCTGCCCCGACATTCGTATAACATCAACAAAATCAAGAGGATGTAAAATGCCAAAACTCAAAACAAAATCCGCCGTCAAGAAGCGTTTTTCCTTGACGGGCACCGGAAAAATCAAACGCACGAAGGCTTTCAAGCGCCACTGCTTGCTGCCGAAAACGTCCAAAATGAAACGTCAGGCGCGCGGCACCGCCGTCATTGACACAACGAACGACGCCACGGTGCGCCGCTTCATGCACGGATAGGGAGGTTTATCATGGCAAGAGTCAAACGCGGCACAACGGGAAACGCCAAGCATAAAAAAATCATCAAGATGGCCAAGGGCTACCGCGGCCGGAACAAGAACGTCTTCCGCATGGCGAAAGAGCGCGTGGAGCACGGCCTGCAATACGCCTACCGCGACCGCCGGCGCAAGAAAACGGATATGCGCCAGCTGTGGATCGCCCGCATCAACGCGGCCGTCCGCGCAAACGGCCTGGTGTATTCCAAGTTCATCAGCGGCCTGAAAAAAGCCGGCATCGAGCTGGACCGCAAGGTCATGGCCGACCTGGCCGTCAACGACCCGAAAGGGTTCGCGGCGCTGGTGGAAAAAGCGAAAAGCGCCCAATAAGCGCAAGGCAACAAAAAACCTCTCGAACTTCGGGAGGTTTTTTTATTATCGCCCAGACGCTTATTTGTTCGCCTGCGGATATTCCTTCGCCTTTTCGGCATTGAAGGCGATCCATTTGGCGTCCGCTTCGTCCGCGGTCGTAATCGCGCCGCTGGGGCATTCGGAAATGCAGATCCCGCAATCGATGCAGGTTTCCGGATTCACGACGACCTGCGTCGGGCCGAGATGGAACGCATCCACCGGGCACACTTCGATGCATTTCTTACACAAGACGCACTTATCACTGACAACTGATGGCATATTCGACTCCTTTTCTAAATGAACGGGCAGAGGATACGCTATTTCGCGACGAAAATCAACTAAAATTTTGCCGCCGGCGGCTGCGGCGGGGCGCGTCGGTTCCGCGAAGCAGAAATAAAAAGATTGACAAAATAATGCTTTGTGATATAATCAGGGGCATGTATGTGCCATATCCTTATCAAGATTTCTATGACAGGTATTACGAGCGGCGGCATGAGCCGGATTTCCTGACAGAATCGGACAACCTCGTCATTTGCCTGCTGTTCGATATTTTCTCCGCCGAAATCGTCCGCGCGGCACGCGGGAAATGGGACCGGCTGCCCGCCTACCTGCACGCGTCCATTCCGAAGAGCATGTGCACGATTATCCGGGAAGCACCGGAAAACTCGAACGTGCAATCAACGATCGACGCTTGGTATGTCAACCGGGCGGCTTACCTGCTGAAATCTTACAGCCGGTGCCTCGTCCCCTACTCCGCCGACGGCCGCGTCCCGGCCGCCCGCGTCGACCTGCTGTCGCAAGACGGCGCGCATCGCCTAGCGGAGCTGACGCAGGCGCTGTCATCCGGAAATCTGACGCCGGAGATTGTGGAAAAAGCGTTCGGGGCGTCCAGCCGGTTCTTCCTGGATTTGGACCTGTTCAAGGATGTCGATCCCGTCCTGGACATCCGCAATCCGATAACGCAAAAAACCGCCGCCGAAGAAAGCGCGGCATACCTGTGCCTCTCCGCGTCGTCGGGGTGCCACAACGCGTGCGTGCATTGCGGCTTCAACGGATGCGGCCCGGTGTCGCACATGCCTTACCCGCTGTTTTCGAAGCTCTACCGCCTGTTCCACCAAAACAGCCCGCCCGCGGCGATTCAGCGTTATCTGGATTCCGACCCGCTGCATTACATGGATCCGATTATCGGCGCGGACGCGGGGGACATCGCCCTGACGTTGAACGCCGTATATTGGAACCAGCTGATACCGACGACCAAAGGCGTCCTGTTCGGCACGGACAAAGCCGTTTTGGAAAAAATGTATGCCATCGCGCCGCATATCGTGCTGTCCCATGTCGCGCTGCCCGGCGAGCCGGCGCAAAAGAACATGCGGCGGCTGGCCGATTCTCTGGACGCGGTTTCAAAGGCGTCCGTCCTGACCGGATTGCAACCGGATTCCAACCCGCCCCCGGTTGTCGCTGTCCAAACCTACGGCCCGCCGGAGGCGACGGACAGCCTGGCGCCGCTCCTGGCCCGATACGCCGATTTGAATTTCATCGTCAAGCACCGCCGCTGCGCGCCCGTCGGCCGGGCGGCCCGGCTGGATGCTTCCTATTTGAGGGACAGCGAAAAAAAGCTGATGGAATACGATTCGTTTTTGAATATCCGCGCGAACGGCGACATAACCTGGGTCAACCTGGAAGGCGCCGAGTATCAGCATTACACCATCGGCAATGTCCTGGAAGGGCCGCGGCATGTCGCACGCCACAAGGACGCCGTCGTCGCGGCCAAAACCTGTACCCCGAACCGCTGCCGCTAGGCCCCGCTTGACTTTTGGATTTTTTTCATCTATCTTGCCCGCCGAGCAAAGGAGAAAATCATGCCCGTTTCATACAAGGTCGGCGACAAAGACACGCGCCCGTGGGGGACATGGGAGGTCGTCGCGGCCGGCGCGCAATACATCGTCAAGCGCATCTGCGTCCTGCCGGACAAGCTGCTGTCGCTGCAGCTGCACCATCATCGCGCCGAGCATTGGGTCGTCGTCGACGGCGCCGGCCGTATCACGCTGGGGGACAGGACTTTCGAGGCGCCGCAGAACACGCCGGTCTACATTCCCGCCGGCGTCAAACACCGCATGGCGAACGCGACGGACAAGCCGATGACCTTCATCGAAATCCAGACGGGCGAAACGCTGGACGAAGCCGACATCGTCCGATTCGAGGACAGCTACGGGCGCGTCTAAATATCCGGACGCAGCGCCGCCGGCAGGCCCCAGTAGTTTTCGTTCGGATTGATCGGAATATACAGCAGATTGTAGACCGGAATCACGATCCCCAGCGGGTTGTCTTTGGTTTTTGTCCCCGCCAGCATTGTGCGCAGATACACGCGGTAGCGCTGGCGCTTCAAGGATTTCTTGACCTTGCAGGCGATGCATTCCGGCAGCGGGTCGCTGCAAACGCATTCCGGATTGAACGGATCCGGAATCGGCATGTCGAACACATCGAACAGCCCCGTCCACAAATTGCCGTGCAGCAGGCGCACCTCATACAGGATGACATCTTTCACGATGCCGCCCGACCGGCTGGCGTTCAGGACTAGCTGGCTCTCCTGATTGAACTTCTGGAACACCTCGATGGACGAATACAAGGCGATGGTGCCGCTGTTGCCCCACTCGTTCCGCATGATGTCCATGTCCCAGACGACCGAGTGGCGCTTCGTGACATAAGTGCGCACGATGTTTTCCACATAAAACTGGACGGCGGGAAAGGAGGCGTTCGTGTATTCCACCGCATTCAATGTCTTGTATTCGGGATCTATCGCGAACACGCGCGGCGCCCGGCCGCCGAAAATCGTGATGTCCACGCGGTTGGCGTAGTAGATCAAAACGCCGGACAGCGCGAACGTCAGGCCGAGGCTGATGATGCTGATGATCGCCAGCAGCCGCGAGGTTTTGAAATAGCGCCTCTCCGGCAGGCCGGACACCTGCATGCGCATCGGATAGGCGCCCAGCGCGTCGACGGAGTATTCCTGTTTGCCTTGGAAAAGACGATGCAATGTTTCTTTGACTGACATGCGGACAGGTTAGATGATTTCGAGGGGGAAGTCAAGAGGCGCCGGAACGAAATCATACGCGGCGCGGCGCCGGGCATGAAAAAAGGGAGCGTCCGCCGGACGCCCCCCCCTTCGATCGCATTGGCCGGATTTTATCCGCCCTTGGCCGTTTTCTTGACGATTTTCGGCGCGGCGGCGATCGCTTCCTTTTTCACCTTGACGCCCTTGTCCTTCTTGACCTTCATCAGGCCGGCCGCCTTCGGGGCGTGGCCTTCCTTCTGATCGTGCGCCTGCGTTTCCACCTCGACCGGCTTGCCGGAATCTTTTCCCTTGGCCGCCGCATCGCGGTCGACCAGCTCGACAACCGCCATCGGCGCGCAATCGCCGAAACGGAAGCCGGCTTTCAAAACGCGCACATAGCCGCCGTTGCGGTCCTTATAGCGGACGCCCAGAACGGAAATCAATTTCGCAACCATCGGCTCGTCGTGCAGAAAGGAAATCAGCTGGCGGCGCACATGCAGCGTGTCCGTCTTGGCCTTCGTCACCATTTTTTCGAAAACGGGGCGCAGTTCCTTCGCCTTCGGCAAGGTCGTCTTGATCTGCTCGTGCTTGATCAGCGCGTTTGCCAGATTCGCGAACATCGCCCGGCGGTGGGCAATGCTTTTATTCAATTTCCTGTGTTTAAATCCATGACGCATTTTGTTTCCTTTCTGTTTGTCTGAATCGGGTCAGACGGATGACACATGCCGCGCGTTCCATACCGGTCGTATGCAAAAGGCGGACGCCCCGGCGCTTCCGGGGCGGTTTTCGTTTTATCCCTCGCTGTCCAGCGTGTTGGACAAAGCCTCCAAATCCTCCGGCGGCCAGCCCTCGACCTGCATGCCCAGATGCAGGCCCATCGTTTCCAGCAGCTCCTTGATTTCGTTCAGCGACTTGCGGCCGAAGTTCGGCGTCCGCAGCATTTCGGCCTCCGTCTTCTGCACCAGCTCGCCGATGTAGGTGATGTTGTCGTTTTTCAGGCAGTTGGCCGAACGGACGGACAGCTCCAATTCGTCGACGCGCAGCAGCAGGTTCTTGTTGAACGGCAGGTCGGCGATTTTGTCCTCCAAGGTCGTTTCGTCGGGCTCCTCGAAATTGATGAAGGAGCGCAGCTGCTCCTGCACGATGCGGGCGGCCAGCGCCACCGCGTCTTCCGGACGCACGACGCCGTTCGTCTCGACGGTCAGCTGCAGCTTGTCATAGTCCGTCTGCTGTCCGACGCGCGCGTTGGACACCTTGTAGACGACGGATTTGACAGGGGAATAGATGGAATCGATCGGCAGCAATCCGATGGGGCAGTCCTCGGGCCGATTCTGCGCGGCCGTCACATAGCCCTTGCCCGTGTTGACGATCATCTCGATTTCGATGCTCGCGTCCTTTTCCAACGTGCAGATGACCAGGTCCTTGTTCATCACCTCGACGGCGTGCGTCGTGACGATCTGCCCCGCCGTCACGGGGCCGGGGCCCATCGCGTTCAGGTAAATGCGCTGCGGGCCTTCCTCGGCCACTTTCAGCGCCAGCGACTTGATGTTCAAAATGATTTCCGTCACATCCTCGCGCACGCCCGGGATGGATGTGAATTCGTGCGTCACGCCGGCGATTTTGATCGCCGTGACCGCGCCGCCTTGCAGCGACGACAGCAGGACGCGCCGCAGCGCGTTGCCGAGCGTCGTGCCGAAGCCGCGTTCCAGCGGCTCCAAAGTCATCGCGGCCTTGTATCCTTCCACCACCTGCGCGACCGCGCTTGTCGACGGCTTAATCAGCTCTTTCCAGTTTTTCTGTATCATCATGAGGAATCCCCTTCGTCTGTTTCAAGTTAAATGCGGCGGCGCTTCCGGGCCCGGCATCCGTTGTGCGGAATGGCCGTGATGTCCTTGATCGCCGTGACCACCAGGCCGGCGGCGTTGAAGGCGCGCAGCACGGATTCGCGGCCGGCGCCAGCGCCCTGAACCAGCACGTCCACGGATTTCAACCCGTGCTCCATCGCCTTGCGGGCGGCGTCGTCCGCGGCGATCTGGGCCGCATACGGCGTCGATTTGCGCGATCCGGCGAACCCTTTCAGGCCGGCGGAGGACCACGAAATCGTGTTGCCCTGGGCATCCGTGATCGTCACGATCGTGTTGTTGAACGACGAGTTCACGTGCGCGACCCCTGTCGCCACATTCTTCTTCACTTTTTTCACAGCGCGCGTTTTAACTGCTTTTTCTGCCATTTTCCTTATCCTTTCGGTGCCATTTTCTTGCCGGCGATCGCGATGCGCTTGCCTTTGCGCGTCCGGGCGTTGGTGTGCGTCCGCTGCCCGCGGGAAGGCAGGCCTTTCCGATGGCGCAGGCCGCGGTAGCAGCCCAGATCCATCAGGCGCTTCACGTTCATGGTCACTTCGCGCCGCAAGTCGCCCTCGACATGATACGCGCTGTCGATCAGCTCGCGGATTTTCAACGTTTCGTCGTCCGTCAGTTCGCTGACGCGGCGGCTGGCGGGAATGCCAACCTTCTTGCAGATTTCATCTGCTTTTTTCCGGCCGATGCCGTAAATATAGGTCAAGCCGATATTCACGAGCTTATTCGTCGGGATATTAACACCTGCTATACGAGCCAAGGTAAATTCTCCATTCACTTTTAGAAAAGTTGCCGTTTTGTTTCATGCGCTTTGAACACGACATTTAAACGAGCGGGATTTTATACTATTTTCCGTTCAATGTCAAGCGAATAAATCAATAGCCGACCACTTTCCTGATTTTTTCTGCAACAACATCGATGGGTCCCGTCCCGTCGATGCATTTAAGTAGCCCCTTTTCTTCGTAGTAAGGTATAACCGGAGCCGTCACGCTGCGGTAGTTGCGGAGCCGAGAAACAACCGTTTCGTAATTGTCGTCCGCCCGCCGCGTAAATTCTTTATGGCCGCACGCATCGCACACGCCGAAGGTCTTGGGCTGCTTGAACTTTTCATGATACAGCGCGCCGCATTTGGCGCATGCGTACCGGCCGATGATGCGGTCGATGACGTAATCGTCCGGCACCTGCAGCAGCAAAACCAAATCGAGCTCCAGCCGGTTCGCGACGATATGCGGGTCGTCTTTCTGCATCGCCTCGAACTCGTCCCTTTGGTCAAGGGTGCGCGGAAAGCCGTCCAGAATATAGCCCTTGGCGTTTTGGGGATCGACGATCCGCTCGCGCATCCGGTTCACGATATAGCGCGACGGAACCAGGTTGCCCTTGGTGATGATCGCCTCGATCTCGCGGCCTTCCTGCGTCCCGCGGGCGACTTCTTCGCGGAGCAGCTCGCCCGCCGAAAACGCCCGGATGCCGAGTTTTTCGGACAGAATCGCCGCCTGCGTCCCCTTGCCGCCCCCCGGCGGGCCCATGATCGCGATGTGCCTGTATGTCTCCCCCATTTACAGCCTCCCTTTCAGCTTGGCCTTGCGGATCAAGGCCTCGTATTGGTGCGCCACCAGGTGCGACTGCACCTGATTGACGGTGTCCAGAATAACCGAAACAACGATCAGGATCGTCGTGCCGCCGAAGAAAATCGGAACGGACAGCACGGAGACGATGAACTCGGGCAGAATGCACAGGAGAACCAGATAAACCGCCGCCAGAACCGTCAGGCGCGTAATCACGAAATCCAGGTAGTCCGCCGTGTTCTGGCCCGGCCGGATGCCCGCGACGAAGCCGCCCTGCTTTTTCAGGTTGTCGGCGATTTCGGTCGGGTTGGAGTGCGGCTGCAGCCCCGTGTAAAAGAATGTGAAGAATGCGATGAGCAAACCGAAGGCCGCCATATACGCGACGCCGCCCGGCGTCAGCCAGACCATCAGCCGCCCCAGCATATCGCTGTCCGTCGCTTTGGAATAAAACTGCGCGAGGGCGACCGGAATGGCCAGGATGGCGCTCGCGAAAATCGGCGGCATCACGCCCGTCGGGTTGATTTTCAGAGGCAGGTGGGAATTGACGCCCTGCATGACGCGCCCGCCCATCTGGCGCTTCGGATATTGGATGACGATGCGGCGCTGCGCGCGCTCGAACGCGACGACGACGCCGACCACGGCGGCGATCAGGGCCAGCACGAACAAAATGACGAACGGAGACAGGGTGCCGACGCGCCCTTCCTCGAACAGGCGCACGACGGCCCCCGGCATGCCGGCGACGATGCCGACCATGATGAGGACGGACGCGCCGCTGCCGACGCCGCGCGCGGTGATCTGGTCGCCCAGCCACACGACGAACATCGTCCCGCCCAGCAGCGAAATAACCGTGGACAATTCGAACAATCCGTGCGACCCCATGATGACGGCGCCGCCGGCTTCCAGCGCGCGCGCCATGAAGAACGCCTGGACGATCGTGATCAGAACGGTCAGGTAGCGCGTGTATTGGTTCATCTTGCGGTGGCCGGATTCGCCTTCCTTCATCAAGGCTTTCAGCGACGGCACGACGCTGGCCGACAGCTGGACGATGATGGACGCCGAAATATACGGCATGATGTTCAGCGCGAAGATGGACATCCGGGACAGCGCGCCGCCGGTGAAGGCGTTGAACATGCCCAGCAGCCCGCCGCTGTTCGTCGCGAAGAAGTCCTTGATGACGGCCGGGTTGATGCCCGGAAGCGGAATATATGTCCCCAGCCGGAACACGATCAGCGCAATCAGGGCAAAGACAAGCCGCTTCTTCAAATCGCTCGCTTTTGAAAAAGCGGAGAAATCCATTTGCGATGCCATTTTTTCAGATAACGACATGTCTTCGCTCCTTTTGGTTATTTTTTAGTTTTTTTAACCGGCTTTTTCGCTTCTTTTTGAGATGTTTTCTTGCCTTTTTCCAGAATCGTCGCGGGCTTGGCGACGACAATCACCTGACCGCCGGCTTTCTCGACGGCTTTCACGGCCGCTTCGGAAGCGCCGGCCACTTTCAGGGTAATCTTGTCGGTCAGCTTGCCGTCGGCCAGCAGGCGCACGCCGTCCCGGACGCGCTTGATCAGGCCCGTCTCCATCAGGACGACTTCGTCCACTTCCTGGCCGGCTTTGATCAGCTTGTTGTCAATGGCTTTCTGGATGGTGCCGATGTTGACGACGGCGAAAACCTTTTTGAAAATGTTGTTGAATCCGCGCTTCGGCAGCCGGCGGAAGATCGGCATCTGGCCGCCTTCGAACCCGTTGACGGCGACGCCCGTGCGGGCCGTCTGGCCTTTGCCGCCGCGCCCGGCCGTCCGGCCTTTGCCGGAGCCGTAGCCACGGCCGACGCGCATCAAAGATTTGCGGGCGCCCTTATTGTCGCGTATCGTGTTCAGTTTCATGTTCATTCTCCTTACTCTGCGGCTTCAAGGGCGGCGATGTCGACGGACCCGCCGTCGCGGCGCGCGATGATGTCGCTGACTTTCTTGCCGCGTTTGGCGGCGACGCTGCGCGGGGAGTTCAGCGCCTGCAGCGCCTCGAACGTCGCGCGGACCATGTTATGCGGGTTGGACGATCCGGTGCATTTGGCGACGACATCCTGAACGCCCAGCACCTCGAACACGGCGCGCATCGGGCCGCCGGCGATGATGCCGGTACCGGCCGGAGCCGTCCGCATCGTCACATATCCGGCGCCGAAATGGCCTTTCATGTCGTGGTGCAGCGTCCGGCTTTCGCGCAGCGGCACGCGGATCAGTTTGCGGCGCGCGCGGTCGGTCGCCTTCTTGATGGCGTCGGGGACTTCCTTCGCCTTGGCGTGCGCGAATCCGACGCGCCCTTTCTGGTCGCCGACGACCACCAGGGCCGCGAACGCGAAGCGCTTGCCGCCCTTGACGGTTTTGGACACGCGGTTCACATGCACGACGCGGTCCGTGAATTCGTCGGCCACGCGGTCGGCGCGGGATTCGTTGTCGCCGCGGTCTTTGCGCGGGCGGCGTTTCTTGTCTGTCTTTTCCTGTTCTAATTCTGTCATGGTGTCTGCTCCTTAAAATGACAAGCCGGCTTCACGCGCCGCTTCCGCCACGGCTTTGATCCGGCCGTGGTACAAATATCCGCCGCGGTCGAAGACAACCGCCTTGACGCCGGCTTTGACCGCCTTTTCGGCGATGGTTTTTCCGACCAGCGCCGCGCCGGCGATCGTCGACCCTTTTTCGCCGAATCCCTTGTCTTTCGAAGAGGCGGAGGCCAGCGTCCGGGCCGTCGCGTCGTCGATGACCTGCGCGTAGATATGCTTTTCAGACCGATGGACGGACAGCCGCGGGCGATCGACGGACTTTGTCCGAATCGCATGGCGCACGCGCGCTTTCCGACGTAAAAATGTGTTTGCTTGCTTCATGTCATGCTCCCTTATTTCTTCTTGCCGGCTTTGCGCAGGATCGTTTCCCCGTCATACTTCACGCCTTTGCCCTTATACGGCTCGGGCGGGCGGAAAGAGCGGATTTCGGACGCGACCTGGCCCAGCAGCTGCTTGTCGAATCCGGACAATTCCAACTTGGTCGGCTCGGCCGCAGCCGCCTTGATGCCCGCGGGGAGCTTATAATCAATATCATGGCTGAACCCCAAAGTCAACTTCAAATTCTGACCCTGGACGATCGCCTTGTAGCCGACGCCGATAAGCTCCAGCTTTTTGGTGAAGCCGACGCTGACGCCCTTGACCATATTGTTGATGTTGGCCCGCGCCGTTCCCCAGGCCGTTATGCCCTGCTTCGTTTTGGCGGTCGGGGAGACGACGATTTTGTCCCCCTCGATTGCGACCGACGCGCCGGCCGGGATGTGCGCTTTCAATTCGCCCAGCTTGCCCTTAACGACGATTGCGTCGCCGGCGACGGATGCCGTCACGCCGGCGGGTATCGCCACAGGATGTTTTCCGATTCTCGACATGTTTTCCTCCCTAGAACACGCGTGCCAAAACTTCGCCACCCAGATTCGCCTGGCGAGCTTCGTTGTCGGACATCACGCCCGACGGGGTTGACAACACATAGATGCCCAGTCCGTTGTAGAACTTCGGCAAATCTTTGACTTTCGAGTAGACGCGGCGACCCGGCGTCGAGACGCGCTCGATCTGCCTGATCACGGGCTGGCCCTCGTGGTATTTCAATTCCACCGAGAACTCGCCGATGCCCTTGCGGATCTCGGCTTTCGCGAAATCGCGGATGTAGCCCTCCCGCTTCAACACCTCCAAGACGTTCCCGCGCAGGTTGGACGCCGGAATCGTCACGGAGTTTTTATGCGCCATCCCGGCATTGCGAATGCGGGTCAGCATATCTCCCAAAGGATCTGTCATAGACATTGTTTTTCCTCCTTACCAACTGGATTTCGTAACGCCCGGCAGCTGGCCTTCGTTGGCCAGTTTCCGCAGCTGAATACGGCTGAGTTTGAATTTGCGGTAGTTGCCTTTGGACCGGCCGGTCAGCGCGCAGCGGTTGTGAACGCGCACTTGCGATCCGTTCCGCGGCAGGCGCGCCAGCGTCATCGTCGCCTCGAACACCTGCTCCGGCGTCGCGTTCTTGTCCCGGATGACGGCCTTCAAAGCGGCGCGCTTGCCGGCGAACTTCGCGACCAGCTTCACGCGCTTTTTGTTTCTTTCGATCGAACAGAGTTTTGCCATGATTATTTCCCTTCCTTCATGAACGGCATGCCGAATCCGGCCAGCAAGGATTTCGCTTCCTTGTCCGTTTTCGCCGTCGTGCAAATGATGATGTCCATCCCCCGGACGGCGTCGATGGCGTCGTAGTTGATCTCCATGAAGATGGTCTGCTCCTTGATGCCCATCGCATAGTTGCCGTGGCCGTCGAACGATTTGCCCGACACGCCGCGGAAATCGCGGATGCGCGGCATCGCCATCGTGATCAGCCTGTCCAGGAACTCATACATCCTGGCGCGGCGCAGCGTCGCCTTGCACCCGATGTTCATATTTTCGCGCAGCTTGAACGTCGCGATGGATTTCTTGGATTTCGTCAGCACCGGCTTCTGCCCCGTGATGGCCTCCATGTCCTTCAGCGCGCCCTCCATGGCCTTGCGGTCTTCGGTCGCCTCGCCGACGCCCATGTTCAGGACGATCTTGTCCAGCCTGGGCACCTGCATTTTGTTTGTGTATCCGAACTCCTTGATCAGGGCGGGCACAATCGCGTCTTCGTATTGTTTTTGCAATCTTGTTTTCATCACAACCACTCCTTACTTGACCGCTTCGCCGGACTTTTTGGCGATACGGGTTTTTTCGCCGTCCTTGCCGATTTTGAAGCCGATGCGCGTCGCCTTGCCCGACTTCGGGTCGATGAACGCGACGTTCGAGATATGAATCGGAGCCTCCTTCGACACGATGCCGCCCGCGTTTTCCTGGGACGGCTTCGTGTGCCGCTTGACCAGGTTCACGCCGCTGACGACGACTTTGTTTGCGGCGACGAGCATTTTCGCAATCTCGCCCGTCTTGCCTTTGTCTTTTCCTGTGATAACAATGACTTTATCACCTTTCTTCAACTTGCTCATTATAATACCTCCGGCGCTAATGACAGGATTTTGACGAATCCCTTCGTGCGCAGCTCGCGCGTGACGGGCCCGAAAATGCGCGTTCCGATCGGCTCGCCGTCCTTGTTCACCAGCACGGCCGCGTTGGTGTCGAAGCGGATGGCCGATCCGTCGGCGCGGCGGATTTCGCGGCGCGTGCGCACGATCAGCGCGCGCTGCACCTCGCCCTGTTTGACCTTGCCGCGTGGTATTGCCTTCTTGACGGCGACGACGATGACGTCGCCGACGCCGGCAACCTTACGCTTGGAGCCGCCGAGGACCTTGATGCACTGAACCTTCCGGGCCCCGGAATTGTCGGCGACTTCAAGGTTGCTTTCTACTTGAATCATTGGTTTTCCCTTCCTCGATTTAAGTTATTTGACCGCAGGCGCGACAATCCATTTCTTCGTCTTGGACAGCGGCCTGCTTTCGATAATTTGCACAGAGTCACCGACCTTGCACAAATTGTTTTCATCGTGCGCGGTGTATTTCGCGCTGCGCTTGATGTATTTCTTGTAAATCGGATGCATGACGCGGCGCTCCACCAGCACGACGACCGACTTGTCCATCTTGTCGCTGACCACGACACCGGTTAAGATACGTTTGGGCATGATTATTCTCCTTTTTTGGATTTGGCCTGCGCGGCCAGGATCGTTTTGATTTGGGCGATTTCACGCCGCACCGCGCGCCGGCGCGCAGTGTTTTTCAGCTGGCCGCCGGCCTGCTGGAAGCGCAGGTTGAAGGATTCCTTCTTCAATTCCGTTTCCAACGCCGTCAGTTCGCCGGGCTTTTGGGACCGCAAGTCTTTTATTTTTTTCATGGCTACACCTCTTCATCCGGAGTTCTGGCAACAAACTTTGTCTTGATCGGCAGCTTCGCGGCGCCCAGGCGGAACGCCTCGCGCGCGATTTCGGCGGACACGCCGTCCACCTCGTATAAAATGCGGCCGGGCTTCACGCGGCACACCCAAAACTCGGGGGCGCCTTTGCCTTTTCCCTGGCGCACTTCGGGCGGCTTCTTGGACACGGGCACATCCGGAAACATGCGTATCCACAGGCGTCCCTGGCGCTTCATCGCGCGTGAAATCGCGCGGCGGGCGGCCTCGATCTGGCGCGCCGTCACGCGCTCGGGCTCCAGCGCCTTCATGCCGTATGTTCCGAAATCCAGCTTGTTCGCGGATGTCGACACGCCGTGGATGCGGCCTTTGAACGCCTTGCGGAACTTTGTTTTTTTAGGGCTCAACATCGCTATTGTCCTTTCCCTGCGTGAGTTTCATTCAGACGCTTGTCCTGAGCCATCGGGTCGTGCGCCAGGATTTCGCCTTTGTAAATCCAGACTTTGACGCCGCATGTCCCGTAGGCCGTGTGCGCCGTCGCGTGGCCGTAATCGACATCCGCGCGCAGCGTATGCAAAGGCACGCGGCCTTCGCGATACCATTCGACGCGCGCGATTTCGGCGCCGCCCAGACGGCCGCCGCAGTTGATGCGGATGCCCTCGGCGCCCTGGCGCAGCGCGGTTTGAACAGCCTTTTTCATCGCGCGGCGGAATGAAATCCGTTTTTCCAGCTGCTGCGCGATGTTGTCGGCGACCAGCTTCGCGTCGATTTCAGGCTTGCGGATCTCGACGATGTTCACATTGACCTCGTTGCCCTTGGACACCTTGGTCAGGTCTTTTTTCAGCGATTCGATGTCGGCGCCTTTCTTGCCGATGACGACGCCCGGCCGCGCGCAGTAAATCGTCACGCGCGCCTTTTTGGCGGGGCGCTCGATCACGATCTGGGAGATGCCGGCCGCCGCCAGCTTTTTGTTCAAAAACGCGCGGATTTCCATATCCTCATGCAGCAAGGCGGCGTAGTTCTTCGTCGCGAACCAGCGCGAATCCCAAGTCCGGTTGATGCCCAGACGCAGCCCCGTCGGATTGACTTTATGTCCCATTATACGTTCTCCTTTTTCGTTGCTTTGGCCGGCTTTTCCTTTTTCGCCTTCGGAGCGGCCTCCTGCTCGCGCAGGATGATCGTCATATTGGAAAACGGCTTCAGGATGCGCTTGCCGCTTCCCTTGGCGGCGGCGATCATGCGTTTCATCACCATGGCTTTGCCGACATAGGCTTCGGCCACCCGCAGGCGGTCCACGTCCATGCCCAGGTTGTGCTCGGCGTTCGCGATCGCGGACAGCAGGACCTTTTTGGCCTCGCCCGACACGCGCTTTTTGGAAAACGTCAGCTGGGCGACGGCCTTGTCGGCCTTCAGCCCGCGGATGGATTGCGCCAGCAGGTTCAGCTTGCGCGGGCTGGTGCGGATGGCGCGCGCCCGGGCGACGGATTGTTTATGCTCTTGTTTCTTCACCATGAATCACCTCTACTTTTTCGCAACGGCCGCTTTGGCGTCGGCGGCGGTATGGGCCGAGAACGTCCGGGTCGGCGCGAACTCGCCGAACTTGTGCCCGACCATGTTCTCGCTGACCAGGACGGGAATGAACTTGTGGCCGTTATACACGCCGAACGTCAGTCCCACGAATTGCGGGATGATCGTCGAGCGGCGCGACCAGGTCTTGATCACCTCGTGGCGGCCGGATGCTTTGACGACATCGGCTTTTTTCAGCAGATAGCCGTCGATGAACGGGCCTTTCCATACGGATCTTGTCATGTGTGCCTCCTTATATCTTCTTCAAGGCGTGGCGGGAGCGCACAATGAACGCGTCCGTCCGCTTGTTGTTGCGGGTTTTCTTGCCCTTTGTCTTCTGGCCCCACGGCGTCACCGGATGGCGTCCGCCGTTTGTCCGGCCGCCGTGCGGGTGGTCGACCGGGTTCATCGCGATGCCGCGCACCGACGGGCGGATGCCCAGCCAGCGCGAACGGCCCGCTTTCGCGATCGTCGTGTTCTTATGATCCACATTGGACACGGCGCCGATCGTCGCCAGGCATTCGGCGCGGATCAGGCGCAGCTCGCCGGAGTTCAGGCGGATTTGCGCGTAGCCCGCGTCCTTGCCGATCAGCTGCGCGTAGCAGCCGGCGGAACGGGCGATCTGGCCGCCCTTGCCGGGCTGCAGCTCGATGTTGTGGATAATCGTGCCGACGGGCATGTTTTTCAGAGGCATCGCGTTGCCGGGCTTGATGTCCGCGGTCTTGGACGCGACGATCGTATCGCCGACGCCCAGGCGCTGCGGCGCCAGGATATACGACAAAGTGCCGTCCGCATATTTGACCAAAGCGATGAACGCCGTGCGGTTCGGATCGTATTCCAAGCGCTCGACGACGGCGGGCATGTCCGCCTTCTGCCGCTTGAAATCGACGATGCGGTAGGCTTTCTTATGGCCGCCGCCCTGATGGCGCGTCGTGATGTGGCCGTGGTTGTTGCGGCCGCCGCGCGACGGCTTCGGCCCGACCAGCGCCTTGACCGGCGCCCCTTTGTGCAAATCGGACCGATCCACGCCGATCAGGTGGCGGGTCGTCGATGTCGTCGGTTTATATTGTTTCAATGCCATGATTACACCCCTTGCGACACATCGATGCTCTGGCCCTTTTCCAGAGTCACGATGGCTTTCTTTGTTTCGCTGCGCACGCCCTTCTGCCCGCGGAAAACCTTCTGCTTTCCGGCCTGGCGGAGCGTGTTCACAGCCACGACTTTGACGCCGAAGACGCCTTCGATGGCGCGCTTGATCTGCGCCTTGGTCGCCTCCGGCTTGACCAGGAACGTGGCCTGGCCGGATTCGGCGCTTTTCATCGCCTTTTCCGTGATGACCGGACGCACGATGACGTCATAGGCATCCGCGGCGGCAACCGCCTTGTCTGTTTTCGTTTTCTTAATCATTGCTCAACCGCCCTTCCAGTTTCGCCACGGCGTCCTTGGACAAGACCAGAACGTCGCGCCGGATGATGTCATACACGTTCGCCCCCTGCGCCGGCAGCACGTCGACATCGACGATGTTCCGGGCGGACAATGCGAAATTGTCGTCCAATTTTTCGCCGCCGACAAACAGGACGGAGCCCCATTTGTTCGCCGCGAAAGCCTTCTTGAACGCGGCCGTCGACGGCTTGGCCGCCTTCATGTCGTCCAGGATGAACAGCCGGTTTTCCTTGGCTTTCAGAGACAGCGCGACGCGCATGCCCAGCGCCCGGATTTTCTTGTTCAGGCTGTAGGCGTGCGAGCGCACGACCGGACCGAACGCGACGCCGCCGTGGTATTGGTTCGGCGCCCGCTTCTGGCCCTGGCGCGCGCGGCCGGTTCCTTTCTGCTTGAACGGCTTTTTGCCCGATCCGCTGACCTCGCCGATGTCCTTGGTCTTGTGCGTGCCGGCGCGGCGGCAGTCCAGCTGCCACTGCACCACGCGCGCCAGGATATCCGGGCGCACCGCGACGCCGAAAACGGAATCGGCCAGCTCAATCGCATCCACCTTTTTGCCGTGCAAATCAATCACATCATATTTCATGGCTTATTCCTTTGTTTCGCTTGTTTGCGCGGGCTGCTCCGCGGCGGGCGCTTCGACCGGCGACGCGGCGGATTTCAGTCCGGCCGGCATCGGCGCGTTTTTCGGCGCCGCGGCTTTCGCCGCATCCGTGATCGTCAGAATGCCCGAATCGAACCCCGGCACGGAGCCCTGCACCATGATCAGGTCGCGGGCTTCGTCGATCGCGACGATTTTCAGGTTTTGAACGGTCGTCGCCTTGTTGCCCATCTGCCCCGGCATCTTGACATTCTTAAAGACCTTGCCCGGCCATTCGCGCTGGCCCGTCGACCCGCCCGAACGATGCGTCCGAGACACGCCGTGCGACGCGCAGTCGCCGCCGAAATGGTATTTCTTGACCACGCCGGCGAAACCTTTGCCGAGCGAAACGCCCGAAACATCCACCTTCTGGCCGACGACGAAATGGTTGGCACCTATTTGAGAGCCCACCGGAATCACGCAATCGTCCGACACGCGGAACTCGACCAACGTCTTTTTCGGCTCCACCTTCAGCTTGGCGAAATGGCCGATCTGGGCTTTGGCCATTTTCTTGGCCTTGGCTTTGCCCGCCCCCAGCTGGACGGCGACATACCCGTCCCGCTCCTTGGTCCGGACATCGGTCACCGTGCTGTCCACTTTCAGGACACTCACCGGCACCCGCTCCCCGTTGTCAAGGAAGAGGCTCATCATGCCGATTTTTTCTGCGATAACACCTGAACGCATGTTTTTCTTTCCTTCTATTTAGATTTTAATCTCGACATCCACGCCGGCGGCGAGGTCAAGCTTCATCAGCGCGTCAACCGTCTGCGGCGTCGGATCAATGATGTCGAGCACCCGCTTGTGGGTACGGATTTCGAACTGCTCCCGAGACTTCTTGTCAACGTGGACGGAGCGGTTCACTGTGAATTTTTCAATACGGGTCGGCAACGGAATCGGACCGACCACTTCGGCCCCCGTCCGTTTCGCCGTATTGACAATCTCACGGGTTGATTGATCCAGCAACCTGTGATCAAAAGCTTGAAGACGAATTCTAATCGTTTGATTTTCCATCTGTTTCACCTTTCAATTTAACCGGAAACTTTTGCCTTGATCTCGTCGGCGATCATCTGCGGCACGTCGGCGTAGTGCGCGAACACCATCGTGTATTGGGCGCGCCCCTGGCTCATCGACCGCAACGTGTTGACATACCCGAACATGTTCGCCAGCGGCACCGTCGCGTCGATGACGCGCGCATTGCCACGCTGATCCATGCCGGACACCTGGCCGCGGCGGCTGTTCAAATCGCCGATGATGTCGCCCATGTATTCCTCCGGCGTGACGATTTCCACCTTCATGATGGGTTCCAGCAGCTTCGGGCCGGCTTTCGCCATGCCCTCGCGGAAAGCGGCCCGCGCGGCGATTTCGAACGCCATCGTCGACGAGTCGACGTCATGGTAGGCGCCGTCATACAGGTTCGCCTTGAAATCCGTGCACGGAAAGCCCGCCAGCACGCCGGTATCCAGCGAGGCGCGCAGGCCCTTTTCGACGCCCGGAATGTATTCCTTCGGCACGGAGCCGCCGACGACCGAGTTTTCAAACACGAAGCCCGAGCCCGGCGGCAGCGGTTCGAATTTGATGCATACGCGCGCGAACTGGCCGGCGCCGCCGGACTGCTTCTTGTGCGTGTAGTCTTCGTCGTAGATTTTGGAAATCGTTTCGCGGTAAGCCACCTGCGGCGCGCCGACATTGGCTTCCACCTTGAACTCGCGCTTCATGCGGTCGACGATGATTTCCAGATGCAGCTCGCCCATGCCCTTGATGATGGTCTGCCCCGTTTCGCTGTTGGACGTCACGCGGAAAGACGGGTCTTCCATCGCCAGCCGGTTCAAGGCCATGCCCATTTTCTCAACGTCGGCCTTCGTTTTCGGCTCGACGGCGATTTCGATAACCGGATCCGGGAAATCCATCTTTTCCAGGACGACATCCAGCCCTTCGGCGCACAATGTGTCGCCGGTCGTCGTGTCTTTCATCCCGACCAGCGCGATGATGTCGCCGGCGTGGGCTTCCTTGATGTCCTCGCGGTCGTTCGCATACATCAGCAGAATGCGTCCGATGCGCTCTTTCCTGTCCTTGACGGAGTTCACGACATATGAGCCGCTGGCAATCGTCCCCTGATACAGCCGGACGAACGTCAGCGATCCGACGAACGGGTCGTTCATAATCTTGAACGCCAGGCCGGCCAGAGGCTTGGCATCGTCCGGAGAGGTCTTGTATTGGATGTCCGTTCCCACTTTGAGGCCCTCCGCCGGCGGAATGTCGACCGGGGACGGCAGGTAATCCACAACCGCGTCCAGCAGCGGCTGAACGCCTTTGTTCTTGAACGCGGAACCGCACAGGACCGGCACGAATGTCTGCGCGATCGTTCCCTTGCGGATGCATTTCTTGAGCGTTTCGATATCCGGCTCGTGTCCGTTCAGATAAGCCTCCATCGCCGCATCGTCCATTTCGACGGCCATCTCGATCATCTCATGGCGGTAATGGGCGGCTTTTTCGGCCAGTTCGGCCGGAATATCCTGATATTCGAAGGTCGCGCCCAAATCATCATTATGCCAGATAATCGCGCGGTTGTTCACGATGTCGACGATGCCGACGAAATTGGATTCGGCGCCGATCGGCATCGCCAGAACCATCGGCCGCGCGCCCAGGCGCGTCTTGATCATGTCAACGCATCGGTAGAAATTCGCGCCGATGCGGTCCATCTTGTTCGCGAAGCAAATTCGGGGAACGCCGTATTTGTCGGCCTGGCGCCACACGGTTTCGGATTGCGGCTCGACGCCGGCAACGCCGTCGAACACGGCCACCGCGCCGTCCAGCACGCGCAGGCAGCGCTCGACTTCGATCGTGAAGTCCACGTGTCCCGGCGTGTCGATCAGGTTGATCCGGTGCTCTCTCCAAAAAGCGGTGATCGCGGCGGACGTAATCGTGATGCCGCGCTCGCGCTCCTGCGCCATCCAGTCCGTCGTCGCGGCGCCGTCGTGCACCTCGCCGATCTTGTGCGAGCGGCCGGTATAATAAAGGATGCGTTCGGTCGTCGTGGTCTTTCCGGCGTCGATGTGCGCCATGATGCCAATGTTCCTGTATTTTTCAATCGGTGTTGTGCGAGCCATTTTATTCCCCCATTACCACTTGAAGTGCGCGAACGCTTTGTTCGCGTCGGCCATGCGGTGCGTGTCTTCGCGCTTGCGGACGGCCGTGCCGCGGTTGTTGTAGGCGTCCTGCAGCTCGGAGAACAGGCGGGCGTCCATCGTGTGCTCGCTGCGGGCGCGCGCCGCGCCGATGATCCAGCGGATGGCCAGCGCCTGCTGGCGTTCCGGGCGGACTTCGGACGGCACCTGATACGTGGCGCCGCCGACGCGGCGGGAGCGCACCTCGACCTGAGGCTTCACATTGTTCAGGGCTTCCTTGAAGATTTCCAGGGCCGGTTTTTTGATTTTGGCTTCCAATTCGGCCATCGCGCCATACAGAATGGCTTCGGCGACGCCTTTTTTGCCTTCATACATCAAAGAGTTCATAAACTTGGCCACGACGATGTCGTTGTATTTGGCATCCGGCGTGACTTCGCGTTTTGTCGCTGCGTGTCTGCGAGACATGGTGTTTCTCCTTACTTGGGCCGTTTCGCGCCATACAGCGAACGAGCTTGTTTGCGTTTGGAAACGCCCTGGGTGTCCAGCGTTCCGCGAATGATGTGGTACCGGACGCCCGGCAAATCCTTCACACGGCCCCCGCGAATCATCACAACCGAGTGTTCCTGCAGGTTGTGTCCTTCGCCGGGAATATAACTTGTCACTTCGAATCCGTTCGTCAGGCGGACGCGCGCCACTTTGCGCAGAGCGGAGTTCGGCTTTTTCGGGGTGGTCGTATACACGCGGGTGCAAACGCCGCGGCGTTGGGGGCATTCCTGCAAAGCCGGCACTTTGTCGCGGGCTTCTTGCGGTCTCCGTTTTTTGCGGATCAGCTGGTTAATTGTAGGCATTCATCGTTCCTTCATGACCTATTGCACAAAAATCTTCCATCAACCTGTTTCAGGCGGACAAAAGGCTCATTTTTCAACAATCAAGATACAAATCCTTGAACTTATTGATGTTTTCGTTTGAAATGCTCCTGCGGCCGCAGGGTTATTTCAACCAAAAGCGCTATTATTAAACCATATTTTCCCCCCTTTGTCAAGCACTATTTGATAAATTCGCGCCGATTTTATCGGAAAGACGGCCGGCATGGTTTTTCCGGCCGCCGGACGGACAATCCATTTACCGCTTGACAAAATGCCTTTTTGTGATAGACTTGCATCTATATATATGCACGCAGGAGGATTCATGAACACATACCCTTTCACTGCACAAGACGCCGCGGACCGCCTGCACCGGTTCCCGGATTGGGATGTCGCCGAGGATCTGGGTGAAAACATCGAGGCATGGATCGGTGTCATCCGCGCAAGCCACAACCGCCCCGCCGCGACGCAGCCGATCGACACCGCCGCCTATGTCCCCGCCGACAAGCCGCCCGTCGCCGCGCCTCTGGACGAGCACCGGCCGATACCCGACCGCCGGCGGCCGTATGCCGGCCCGGCCGTCCAAACGGCGCCCGCTTTCTATCAGCTGCCGTCCCGGCCGCAAAAATCCTTCGGACAGGAACAGGCGGCGTTCGAAAGGGCCATTCTGTTCCTCTATGCGGTATCTGTCCTATTTAGGGAGCAGCCGCCGGCTTTGCAGGAAGCCTGCCGGAAAAGCGCCGATATCTGCGAGCAATACTACATCGCGCACAAGCAGGCCAGGAGATGGCGGTTCTACATCGACACCGCGAAAGAAAAGGAAAAACGGCCGGACAATAATTTCCTGTCATTCGGCAAGCTGGTCATCGACACCTACCATCAGACCCGCGAAGTCCCCGACTCGCCGGATGTGTCGCTGACGTATGCGGCGGACCATTACGCCCGGGTGCGCGAGCGCGCCCTCCACGCCTATAAGGACGCCGGCGGCTACCGGCAATATCAGCGCGCGTAATTTTACCCCTTGCAATCGCCCGGCAATTCGGATATAACAAACCCATCTGACCAAAGGAGAGGGGGATCATATGCCGTTTATCGCCGTTTTCGCATCCGTTTTGCTCGCCAGCTTCAAGGCGGCCGCCAATCCGGCCTGCGCCGTGTGCACGGTCGCCGTCGGCGCCAGCCTGATGATCGCGCGGCGGCTGGGCATCGACGATTGCGTCGTCGGCGTCTGGTCCGGCGCGATGATGGCCATCATCGGATACTGGATGATCCGCTTTTGCGAAAAGCGCGGGTGGCGTTTTCCGCTGCGCGGCCCGATTCTGATGGCCTTGTCGGTCGCATCCATCGGATTCGTCTACACGGGCGAGATGCCCTATGCGCCGGCGATCATCGGATTTTTATACATCGACTCGTTCCTGCTGGCGAACATCATCGGCGCGGGCGTTTTCATCGCCGGCATGCGTTTTTACGAGGGAATGAAGGCCCGCAACGGCGGGCACGCGCATTTCCCGTTTGAAAAAGTCCTTGTGCCGGTCGCCGCGGTCGCGCTGATGTCGCTGGCCGTCCACCACGGCGCGCTGTGCCGCTGCCACGAGGCGATGGAGCTGTTCAAATAAGGGGGGGAATATGAAAAAAGCACAATCCGTCAAGGAATTCGTCGAGCGCGTCGACAACCTGAAAAAGAAAAATCCCAAGGATTTGTCGTCCGACCAGGATTTGACCATCGCGCTCATGAACCTGATTTCCATCGAGGAGCACCTGGTGTTTTCGGGGGCCAAGACGGGCAAGACGGCGTTTTACGATTTGGTTCAGGAAATCCGCGAGCTGCGCAAGAACCTGATGCAGAAAGTGATTCCCGCCTACGAGGGCGAGGTGTGGTGCATTTCAAAGCACCTGCTGGCGACCAGCATGCGCCTGATGGAGGTCGGCACAAAGCAGCAGTCGATGGGACGGAACAAAGAGGCCTACGCGCTGTTCGGCCAGGCGTATGACATGTATTGCCTGTTCTGGGGGCTCAACATGAACCTGATCGACGCGAAAGACATCGGGTGGAAGCCGGATTCCCTGGCGGAAGTGCAGAAATCGGTCGCCCAGATCACCGGCAAGAAAATCGAGAAAGCCGGGGATGCTCCGGCATCCGGCGTGTTCGGCAAGCTTAAATCCGTCATCCGCAAGGCGGTGGATTGCTGCATCGAATGACGCCTGTGTCCAAAGGGGGAAAAATGGCCACGTTCACATCGGATTTCGGATATGTCTTCAACGGGCGCGGCGGCGTCCGGAAAATCAGCCCGCAGGATATTCATAAAAAACAATCCGGCCAGACATGGGTCCATGTGGATTATCAGGATGAAGACAACCAGGCGCTGATTGAAAAATTATCCTTGAACAAGACGATCACGGCCGCCCTGCTGGACACGGATACCAGCCCGCGCTTCATCGCCCATAAGAAAGGGCTGCTGCTGATCATGCGCGGCATCAATTTCGACAAACGGGTGGCCGAAGACATGATCGCCCTGCGGGTCTGGCTTGAAAAGGGGCGGCTGATCACCCTCTCCCACCGCAGCATTCCGTGCATCCCGTTCATCCAGGACGCGCTGCACCGCGGCAAAGGGCCCAAAAATCCCGTCGAGTGCCTGCTGGCCATCGCCGTCTGCATGACCCAGAACATCGCCCTGTCCATCC
The DNA here is from genome assembly GCA_028696805.1 of Alphaproteobacteria bacterium. Lineage (GTDB taxonomy): Bacteria > Pseudomonadota > Alphaproteobacteria > CAAHEQ01 > UBA3637 > JAQVGI01. The sequence goes on along the minus strand of JAQVGI010000002.1, from coordinate 2,881 downwards.
ACTGGCTGCACGATGTCACGGACGATTTGGAGGACGCCCTGATCGAAGAGCAGGGATACAGCGTCCGCGGGCTGTATAAGCAGGTCGCGGACATTCGGCACAAAATCCTGGAGCTGCGCCGCTACATCGCCCCGCAGGAAAATGTTTTCAAAACGCTGGCCGGCGGCACCCCCTTGTTCGGCCCCGACCATCTGCCGCAGCTGACGGACATCGACGCGGATTTGCACAAAGCTCTGGAAGACCTGGACTACCTGCGCGACCATGCGTCCATCATCCAGACGCAGCTGGACAACAAAATGAACGTCATCTTCACCCAGGCCATGTACCTGATGTCCATCGTCGTCGTGATCTTCACGCCCGTCACGTTCGTCACCGGCCTGCTGGGCAGCAACATCGGCGGCATCCCGTTTTCAGACCACCCGAACGGGTTTTTGTTCATCGTCCTGATACTGGTGATCGTCATCGCGTTCCAGCTTTGGCTGCTGAAGCGCAAGAAATGGTTCTGACCGGGCGCAGGGCTCTACCAGTTCCGGCACTTTTTGCTTGTTTCCCGGTATGATTCCGGCGTGTCGATGAGGTAGTTCTTCTCGGCGATTTTCTGGTTCATGCGCGCGACGAGGACCTGGAGCTCGGCCATCACCTGGTTCAGCTGCTCCTCCACGACGCGGTGCGCCTCGGCCTGGCTGCGGACTTTGCGCACGGACAGCTTGTCGACGGCCTTCCGGATCGTTTTTTCGATGTCCTTCCGATAGAAAGCCATCGCCTGCTGGGACACGGCGACATGATAGTCCTCGTGATCCTTGATCACCCGGTATTCGCACGAATTCGGCTTGTATTTCTTGTCGATGTAGACGATCAGATCGTCGTATCCGATCGTGACGATCACCTTTTCGATTCCGGCGCACGCCCCCGCGCCGCCCTGCTTCAAGTACCCCTCCGCGCTGCCCTGCGCCCCCAGCCGCGTCACGGTCAGGCCCATCGTGTTCGGCGACACCTTCGTCGGCGCCATCTTGATGAACTCGTCCCGGCTGTATTTCGTGATGTATTCCACATTGCCCGGCTTGGTGATGATTTCGACCTTCGTGCGTATCGGGTCGCACAAAGCGCTTGCATTCTGGGCGAAAAAAACGGATAATAGGAGGACGGGCAAAATCGGTTTCATAGATACGCTATACCATAAGGATTTCGAAAATGCAAAAGATTATTTCATGGAATGTCGCTTCTTTGCGCGCGCGGATGCCGGCGTTGAAACGCCTGCTGGCGGAGGAGCGGCCGGATATCGTCTGCCTGCAGGAGGTCAAGGCGACGGACGAAACCTTTCCGGCGTTCGAATTGCGGCTGGCCGGCTATCACGCGGCGCTGGCGGGTCAAAAATCATACAACGGCGTCGCGATCCTGTCGCGCGCGCCGCTGGCGGACATCGTCGCGCCGCTGCCGACTTTCGCCGAAGACGCGGAGGCGCGCTTTATTCAGGCCGCGCTGCCCGGCGGGGAAATCGTCATGTCCGCCTATATCCCGAACGGCAACCCGCCCGAGCGCGACCCGGCCGACACGGCGCGGCTGGCGTATAAGCTGAAATGGATGGACGCGCTGACGCGGCATGCGGAGGGCCTGCTGCGCGCCGGGAAAAAGGTTATCCTGTGCGGCGATTTCAATGTGATTGCCCGCGACGCGGACGTCTACAACCCGAAGGCGTTCGAGGGCAATGCTCTGATGCTGCCGCCGGTGCGGGAGGCGTTCGCGCGCCTCGCCGCCCTGCCGCTGACCAATGCGCTGCGGGCGCTGCATCCGGACGAACGGCTGTATTCATTCTGGGACTTCCAGATGGGCGCCTGGCCGCGCGATCTGGGCATCCTGCTGGATTACATCTTCGTCGCGCGCGGCATGGAGCCGGCCGAGTGCCGCGTTCTGAAAGACGTCCGCGGATGGGACAAGACCTCCGACCACGCACCCGTCCTGCTCGTTCTAAAATAAAGTTGACAAAACAAGACGCATTTGCTAAACTGGATTTTATGTCCGATTTGAAACTCCATTTCGTCATAACCAAGAGCGACCGCGCGAACGCCCTGCGCAGCGAGTTGATCCTGCGCTACGGCAACACGCAGCCGTGCGACGCGACGCACATCGTCGCCGTCGGCGGAGACGGCACGGCGTTGAGCGCCTGGCATTGCGCGCTATGGATGGAGCAAAGGTCCCGGAAAACGCTGCCCGTCTATGCGATCAACTGCGGCGCGCGCACGGATCACCGGGGCATCCTGACCAACCCCCGGCTGCAATCCATCGCCTCTTTGGGCGCGCGCATCGCGGAGGCCGAGCCGATGCGGCTCCACCCGATGCAGGCCGACTGCGCGATGGCCGCCGGCGGCCGGCAGGACACCTTCTTCGGCTTCAACGAAATCGCCGTCCGCATCAACATGTATGGCACGGCCTGCCTGTCCGCCGCCATCGTGTCCGACGCGATGACGCCGGTGGACGAATTTTCCGTCGTCGGGGACGGCATTCTGATGGCGACGCCGATCGGCGCCTCCGCCTACTATAAAAACGCCGGAGGCCGGACGCTGGCGGGATTCGGGCCGATGCAGGAGCTGGACGCGGCATACCTGGCCGGCGCGCGCAAATTCGGCATCCAGACCATCTGCGGCCGGCCGCCCAGGAACGAAGTCATCCCCGACACGCACCAGCTGCACGTGCGGGTGTGCGATTCCGAGTTCAGGCCGACATGCGTGATGCGCGACGACGGGCGCGTGTCTCCCCCGATTGTTTCCGCGCGAATTTTCAAGGCGCGCACGCCGATTTCGGTTTTGTGGGACAGGGAGCGTTCCTGACGCGCTAGCGCGCGGCGATGTCGGCGACCGGCGCCCACAGGGTGTCCTCTATTTTT
>JAQVGI010000044.1 GCA_028696805.1 Alphaproteobacteria bacterium | reverse complement strand
GTGATACAATCTTCCTTGCGAAAATACCACGCAAAAACCAGCCGGTTTTAGAATGCGATAAAACTCTTTGCATAAGGGGGCAAGAAACTTCTGCAAATTTTCGCCTTGCGCTCTAAATTTCATTCCTACAGGCAAGCCGCCCACAATTCCAGATTTTGCAGCTTTATTTCTCAATTTCTTATCATCCCAATCGCTTCCCATTCCATCAATAAAATATGGCGGATCCGTGACAATGAAATCGATAGAATCATTCGGTATGTTTTTTATACCTTCACGACAATCTCTGTTGAAAATGCGATATTTTTCTTCCATAATTAAAAGCATATAAAATTATATTGAAGAATACAAGTAAATTTTACACAATTATTCATAAGAAAGTAATCCATCCGAAAGTATAATTAAGAAATTCTCTATCATATAATAACCTAAAAAATTGCCAATCTGAAACAATAACCCGCAATGCTCATGCGACTGCGGGTTTTATTATTTATAAAGTAATTTTTAACATTCGTTTCAACAAACGAGCGGCCGTTATTTCCTTTTTTTGAAAATACCCTTGCCGGCATATGTGGCCGTGTCGCCCAGCTCCTGCTCGATGCGGATCAGCTGGTTGTATTTGGCCAGCCTATCCGACCGGGACAAAGACCCCGTCTTGATCTGGCCGCAGCCCGTCGCGACCGCGATGTCGGCGATCGTCGCGTCCTCCGTCTCGCCGGAGCGGTGCGACAGAACCGCCGTATAGCCCGCGCGGTGCGCCATGTCGACAGCTTCCAGCGTTTCGGTCAGCGTGCCGATCTGATTGACTTTGACCAGGATGGAATTGGCGATGCCTTTGTCGATGCCCATCGTCAGGCGCTTGGCGTTCGTCACGAACAAATCGTCGCCGACCAGCTGGATTTTATGCCCCAGCTTTTGCGTCAGCAGCGCCCAGCCCTCCCAGTCGTCCTCGGACATGCCGTCCTCGATCGATTGAATCGGATAGGCGGCGACCAAGTCCTCGTAATACGCGACCAGCTCGGCCGCGGTCATCACCTTGCCCTCGCCGTCGAAATGATACTTGCCGTCCTTGAACAGCTCGGTGGCCGCAACGTCCAGCGCCAGGACGACATCGTCGCCCGCCTTGTATCCGGCGGCGCCGACGGCCTGCACGATGAAGTCCAGCGCCGCGCGCGCGGAGCCGATGTTCGGCGCGAAGCCGCCCTCGTCCCCGACGTTCGTGTTCATGCCGGCCTTTTTCAGGATGGATTTCAGCGCCTGGAAAATCTCCGATCCCATCCGAATCGCATCCGCGCATGATTTCGCGCCGACGGGCATGATCATGAACTCCTGAATGTCGATCGGGTTGTCGGCGTGCTTGCCGCCGTTCAGGATGTTCATCATCGGCACCGGCAGCACATGCGCGAACGTCCCGCCGATATAGCGGTAGAGCGGCAGCCCGGCCGATTCGGCGGCGGCTTTCGCGGCGGCCAGCGAAATGCCCAGGATCGCGTTCGCGCCCAGGCGGGATTTGTTCTCGGTGCCGTCCAGCTTGATCATCGCGCGGTCCAGCGCGATCTGATCCCCGGCGTCCGTGCCCAGCAGCGCGTCCGCCAGCTCGCCGTTCGCGGCGGCGACGGCTTTCAAAACGCCCTTGCCGTTGTAGCGGGTCTTGTCCCCGTCGCGCAGCTCGCACGCCTCATGTGCGCCCGTCGATGCGCCCGACGGCACGGCGGCGCGGCCGAATGCGCCGTCGTCCAGGACGACGTCCACCTCGACGGTCGGCGTTCCGCGCGAATCCAAAACCTCGCGCGCCTGAATATCGATTATTTCTGTCATGTTCCATCCTTTCGTGTTGCTTGCCTGACATATCGAAAAAAACCGAGGAGAAGTCTACCCGGTTTTTGTTCAAAAGTCAAAATCTTTTTATTCAGGACGCCCGCGTCCGCGCGCACCGGTTCAGCAGCCTTTCACGCCGGCCGCGCAAAAGTTGGAGCTTCCATTGCATTTTCCGGGTTTGGCGGCTCTGGTGGCGCGCCAGAATCCCAACGCCGACGGAAGCGGCCAGAGCGGCCGTGTTTTCCCGCACGACGCGCCTGTCCTCCGGATGACGGGCCAGGTGCCAGCAGCTGACGACGGCGCAGAGAATTGCGAATGCCGTCAGTATATTCCTCCGGTTTTTCACAATATCCAGGTCGAACTTCGTGTCCCGTATGTTTTCAGATACCTTTTGTTCCGATAAGCTCATCGCGCGCTCCTTTCATTTCGAAAAGGAAAGTATATCACATTCCCAAGTTTTGTCAAGGTTTGTTTTTCCGCGGGCGGGCGGCGGCTTTGCCCGCGAACGGGTTCGAGCGCTTGCGCAGGTGTATCCGCATCGGCACGCCCATCATGCCGAACTTGTCCCGGATGCCGTTCGTCAGATACCGCACGTAGGAATCGGGCAGCTGGTCCGGATTGCTCGTGAAAATGACGAACGTCGGCGGACGGGCGTTGACCTGCGTCATATACTTCATCGGCACGCGCCGGCCGTTGGACGCCATCGGCGTCGGATGCGCCTCCACCACCGCGCGCAGGAATTCGTTCAGCTTGTGCGTCGGCACGCGCTTGTTCCACAGCTGATGGATGCGGAGCACCGCCTCCATCAAGCGATCCAGCCCGAACCCCGTCCGCGCGGAAATCGGGACGACCGGAACGCCCTTGACCTGTTGCAGCGATTTTTCCAGAACTCCGTCCAGCGTCGTCAGCGCCGCCTTCTGGTCCTTGACGGCGTCCCATTTGTTGAGCGCGATGACCAGCGCCCGCCCCTCGTCCAGCGTCCGGCTCGCGATGTTCAGGTCCTGGCGCTCCATCGGCGCCGCGGCGTCCAGAACCAGCACGACGACCTCGGC
>JAQVGI010000001.1 GCA_028696805.1 Alphaproteobacteria bacterium | reverse complement strand
AAATCAAAAACAGGGAAAAGGCGATGACCCGCCTGCGCACGGCTTTATACGATATGCAGCGCCAGGCGCTGGACAAGGAGCGGGCGGCCGACCGCAAAAGCCAGGTCGGATCCGGCGACAGGTCCGAGCGCATCCGCACCTACAACTTTCCGCAGGGCCGCGTGACGGATCACCGCATCAACAAAACCATTTACCAGCTGGCCGATTTCATGGAGGGCCGTATCGACGAGATGGTGGACGCCCTGATACTGGAAGACCAGATGGCCCGGCTGGCGGAACTTTCCTGATGCCCGGGAATCTCGACGCAATCACGGCCGCCCTGCGCGGTTTTTCCGACACGCCGTCGCTGGACGCGCGCCTGCATGCGCAATCGGGAGCGCCCGTTTCCGCGGAGGAGTTCGTCCGTCGCCGCAAGGCCGGCGAGCCCGTGTCGAAAATCCTCGGCCGGCGCGGGTTTTGGAAAGGCGATTTCATCGTGACGCCGGACGTTCTGGATCCGCGGCCGGACAGCGAAACCCTGATTGAATCCGTGCTGAAATGTTTTCCGGACAAGTCGCGCCCGTATCGGATTTTGGACATCGGGACGGGCAGCGGATGCCTGCTGGCCAGCCTTTTGGGCGAATACCCGAACGCGGCCGGCGTCGGCGTCGACATATCCGAAAAAGCGCTGGCGGTGGCGCGGAAAAATGCACACGGACTGCCCGCCGCATTCATGCGGAAAGATTTTGCGGCGCCCGATTTCGCGCGCGGGCTGGGGGCGTTCGACATCGTCGTGTCCAACCCGCCGTATATTCCGACGGCGGAGATTGCGCATCTGGAGCCTGCCGTTCGGGAATATGATCCGCGGGCGGCGCTGGACGGCGGCGCGGACGGGTTGGAGGCTTACCGGCACTTGGCGCGGGAATGTCCCGGCCTGCTGAACCCGGACGGAGTTGCTTTTTTTGAAATTGGGCGCGGGCAGGGGGCGGATGTGCGCGCGATTTTTGCGGCGTGTGGGCTGGATTTTGCGGGCGCCGAAAACGACCTGAGCGGCATTGAGCGCGTCCTTATGTTCCGGCGCCGATAAAAATGCTTGCATTTTTCAAATAAAAGGCTATACTGGTGTCCGGTTTTGGAGTATCGTCTAACGGTAGGACAGCGGATTCTGATTCCGTCAGTCTAGGTTCGAATCCTAGTACTCCAGCCAACCCGTGCAATCACGGGTTTTGTGAGGTGGGAGTTTTGGAAACCTTGACTTTCGCCAGTTCGTGAGTAGGCTTTATAAAAGAGGCTATTTTGTAAGGTGTCACGAACTTGAACTCATATTTCTAGCCCTTGAAACCAGTCTGAAAGTTTCTACGGGGATTCATAATGACTGAGTATGTATATCATGTAGTAACGGAAAGACCTATGACATTAGGCCAACGGATGGTATTCGACCAGAACAATCATAACAGCGTTTACAATAGAGTAATGACATTCAAACGTATTGCTGAAGGTGAGGTTATTGATGATGAGATAGGTCGTCTCATTAAAAGCGATTGGGAGAAATGGTCTAAGGTTGCCTACCGTGAATTGGCTCTTGAAAAAGTACGCCGTGAGAAGTACCCCGATTATCCTTCGAGAATGGCTTGTTTGTATACATCTAGGACATTGGAAGAGGCTAAAAAATGGGCGGATTTTTTTCGAGATATTGGACGAAATGTATATTCTATTGTAAAATTGAAAGTGGAAGGCCGCACATTTGACGGCGACGCTCGGAATTGTTTTGATGGTACCGAGGTTGAAGCAGATAATATTGAAAAATCCGTGCGCTATTGGGAAAAAGACGTTGTAAATGAAGGCCCTATTATAGAGACCTTGGTTGATGGTAATATTTTGGTTGAGGAAATAGTTATTGATTTCAAGTCTGAATCTTCGTCTTGAAAAGCTGAATTTTTACTGATAGACTGCCTAAATCGGCTGGGCCATCAACTCGTGAACTGCATAGGTACTCCAGCCAATCTTTTGCAGGTTACGAAAATTAAGCCTTGAAAGCGGAAAGAAAGGAAGCGCATGATTAGGAAATCCTATCTGGATGTTGCCAAAAGATCAAGGGCGCAGATTACAAGGTTTTCCCCGTTTGTTATCCTGTCGGACAGGGAATGCGAAACTTGCCTCTTGCTATTGAAGATATCAAGTTTGCGATAGAACTCTGATTATTTTTCCGAAATCCATTCCCGGCGGTAGCGGATGCCGTGGCCGACAGCGTTCAGGACTTCATACCCGATGGTGCCGGCGCAGCGCGCCATGTCGTCGCAGTCGAACTGCGCGTCGAGAATCACGGCCCGCTTTCCCAGGACATCGCCCGGCACATCCGTCACGTCCGCGGTGATGTTGTCCATCGAAACGCGTCCGGCCAGCGGCGCCGCAGAACGCTTGCCATCGATGTCGAAAAACACTTTGCCTTTCGGGGAGAACGACCGGAAAATCCCGTCGCCGTATCCGATGGAAATCGTCGCGAGCGTTGTCGGCCGCGCGGCGATGAAGGCGGCGCCGTATCCGGCGGTTTCTCCGGCTTGAATCGTATGGGTGTGAATGACGGAGGCCGTTATGCCGATGACATTCTTGTTTTCTTTCGGGCGGCCGGCGACGGGGTTCAGGCCGTATAACGACGCGCCGATGCGCACCAGATCGAAATGAAAATCCGGCCCGAGGTAAAACCCGTCGGACGCGGACAAGGAAAAGGGCGTGTCTTTGAACAGCGGCTTTATTTTTATCAGGTTGTCGCGCTGGCGCCGGTTCATCGGGTGGTCCGGCTCGTCCGCGCAGGCCAGGTGCGACAGGACCAGACCGAACTGCCGCCGCTCCTGCTCCGGCATCGCGGCCAGCTCATCATACGAAAATCCCAGGCGGTTCAGGCCGGTTTCCACCTGAATCGCCGGCCGTTCGGCATGCGGGGAAAGCAGCCGCCACGCATCCCATTGCCCTTTATTTGATAACACGGGAATCAGGCGGCTGCGCGCGCATATCCCGGCGTCGGTCGCGTCGAATCCCTGCAAGACATAGACGGCGGCATCGGGCGCGGCGGGGCGGATTTCGGCGCCTTCGTCCGGGTAGGCGACGAAAAAGGCGCGGCAGCCGGCGGCGTATAATGCTTCGACGACCGGCACGGCGCCGAGCCCGTAGGCGTTGTTCTTGACGACGCAGGCCACGCGCGGCAGGCCGGCCTTTCCGGAGATTGAACGAAAATTGTAGGAAAGGGCGCTTAAATCAATGGTCAATGTCGGATTCATGGGGGTGTTCCTGTTCGTTTTTGCAATCTGCACGCTACGCCGAAAAAACAAAAAAGGCAAGCAAAAAATATCCGGCGGCGGCTCGCGGCCTTTGAAAACAAAAAACCACCCGCGTCGGGGTGATTTTTGATTGGTGCGGAAAGCCGGACTTGAACCGGCACGGGCAAAAATGCCCAACAGATTTTAAGTCTGTTGCGTCTACCAGTTCCGCCATATCCGCACGGGAAAACCGGTCGTTTTACCGACCCAAAGATAACCGAAAACCCCTCGAAGGTCAAGCGTTTTTTGCCCCCGCGGTAAAAAAAGGTGCAAAAAAGATAAAAAAAGGCTTGTCAAATCTCCGGAAAATATGCTAATGTGAATCAAACGCTTGATGTTGCAAGGAGGGATGCGATGGATGAATTCGATAAAATCAGGGAGCTGTCCAACGAGCTGACGGATCGGCGCGAGCCGTCCTTTACCTTTCAGGACAAGGTGACCGAGGTCAAAATCGGCGACGATACGGAGCGCTCGGAGGTGGCGAGCCTGTCCGTCTTCAATGCGGACGAGCCGAAGGATCCCGCCGGCGAGGAGGTCGTCGAAAAGGAGCCCTCGACGGTTCGGCTGCACATGATCGCGTTGATTTCCTTCGCGTTCGTTTTGGTCGCGGTCGTCATCGGGTTTGCGTTTTTCGGGGATTCCACGGCGCCGGAGGAGGTCGTGACGATCACGGCGACCGCCGAGCCCGTCAAGGTCAAGCCGGATCAGCCGGGCGGCCTGCTGATTCCGGATCAGGACAAGGTGGTGTATGAGAAAATGCGTTCCGGCTCCGTGCCGACGAAGGTTGAAAAGCTGTTTCCGGAGGCCGAGCAGCCCGTCGTTCCGGACGGCCTGAAAGAAGCGCCGGCCGATGATTTGGTGCCTGTCGAGCAGATCAAGGCGATCAACCCGCTGCAAGAGGCCGCCCCCGCGGCGCCGATCAAAGTCGAGGCCGTCCCGCTGGACGCGCCGAAGCCGAAGCCCGCGGTTCAAAAGGCCGCCGCGCCGGCCGCGCCGGCGGAAGTGTGGAAAGTCCAGCTGCTGTCTTCTTCCAGCAAGGCGTCCGTCGAAAAGGCGTGGCCGCGGATTCTGGCGAAGAACAAGGCGCTGCTGTCCAATATGCCTTACTCGGTCGTGTCGGCCAACGTGCCGGGAAAGGGGATTTTCTACCGCCTGTGGGTCGGGCAGTTCAAGTCCAAGGAAATGGCCTCATCGCTATGCAATAAACTGAAAGCGCGCAAGCAGGACTGCGTGGTGGCGAAATGAGCCAGGCGCCGATTCTTCCCGTTGTGTTCGGGTGCGCCGGCTTGGCATTGACGCGGGAGGAGCGGGATTTTTTCCGCCAGTCCAACCCGCTGGGGTTGATTGTCTTCGACCGGAACGTCCAAAATCCGGCGCAGCTGAAACGCCTGATAGCCGATTTCCGTGACGCCGTCGGGCGGAAAAACGCACCCGTTCTGGTGGATCAGGAAGGCGGCCGTGTCCAGCGCCTGTGGCCGCCGTATTGGCATGGCCTGCCGTGGGCGCGGACATACGGCGACATCTATCCGGACAATCCGAAGAAGGCTTTGAAAATGGTGCGCGGGCATGCCGAAACAATGGCGAAAGACCTGCGTTCGGTCGGGCTGAATGTCGTCTGCTGGCCGTGTCTGGACGTCGCCGTGCCGGAAACGCACGACATCATGGCCAAAAGGTGCTTTTCGGACGACGCCGGCATTGTGGCGACATTGGGGCGCGCCGCGGTTCAAGGGGCGTTGAAAAACGGCGTCATGCCCGTGGTGAAGCATATCCCCGGATACGGGCGGACAATCGTCGACCCGCACGCGCGCCTGCCGGTCGTGCGCGCAAAGCGGAGCGTTTTGGAAAAATCCGATTTCGCCCCGTTTCGGGGAATCGCGGAGCCTGTCTGGGGGATGACGGCGCATGTGGTTTACGAAGCGCTGGACAAAAAGCGGCCGGCGACGCTTTCGCCGGTTGTCGTCGGCTATATCCGGGAGCAGATCGGATTCGGCGGATTCCTGGTGTCCGACGACATTTGCATGGGCGCGCTGGGGGCTTTCGGCACGCCGGTGCAAATCGCGCAGGCCTGCATCGCCGCAGGGTGCGATGCGGTTTTGCATTGCAACGGCGACCTTGCGGAAATGAAGCGAATCGCCCGGGGATTGGCGCCGATGTCCGGGGAATCTCTGGCGCGTTTGGGAAGCAAATATGTGGTTTGATCCTTTTTTGAATTTTTTATATGCGCTCAGCGTGTGGATTCTCTCGCTGTGCGTCTGCATCGTCGTGCACGAATGCGCGCACGCGGCCATCGCGATCGCGCTGGGCAACCGGAGCATCGTCCAGAAAAAACGCCTGTCGCCCAATCCCCGTGGGCATATCAGCTTTATCGGCATGCTGGTCATGCCGCTGTTGCTGCTGCTGTCCAAATCGCCCGTTTTGTTCGGATGGGGCAGGAAGGTCGCCGTGGATCAGCTGGATTTCAAATACCCGCGCCTCGGCCTGTTCCTGTTCGCGATGGCCGGGCCGATGGCGAACCTGGTTCTGGCCGTCGCGTTCGTGTATGTGTGGTATGCGATGTGGCTGCTGCCGATGCCGGAGAACGCGCGGTCGTGGCTTGTCCTGAACGCGCTGAACGGCGTGAAGCTGTCGCTGGTGATGCTGATCATCAACATGTTTCCGGTGCTGCCGCTGGACGGGGGCAAGGTCGTCCTGTCTTTCCTGCCGAAGCGCTGGGGGGAGTATTACGCCGAGACGGAAAAATTCGGCGTGTTCATGATTCTGGCCATTTTCTTTATTTTCCCGCAGATCGGGCTGGATCTGATTTATAATTTCAACACCTTGTTTTATCCGCGGTTCGTGTATTTCTTCATTTCATTTTTAGGGTAGGCCGATATGGAAATAGCGTATACATTGACGACTTGGATTCTGCCGCTGCTGCTGGTCGTGATTCTGCACGAGGTGGCGCACGGGTATATCGCGTTGAAGCTGGGGGACAGGACGGCGCTGACGATGGGGCGGCTGACGCTGGATCCGCGCAAGCACATCGACCCGGTCGGCAGCATTCTGATTCCGGGTATTTTGCTGCTGTCGGGGTCGAAGTTCCTGTTCGGCTGGGCGAAGCCGGTGCCAATCGACACCCGCCGGTTCGCGCATCCGAAGCGGGACATGGGGATTGTCGCAGCATCCGGCCCCCTGATGAATGTGGCGCTGGCCGTCGTTTTCGCCGCGGTTTTGAAGCTGGTGATGCTGCTGCCGGCCGGCTCCGTCGTGCTGTGGGCGGGCCAGAACCTGGTCAACGGCGTCCAGCTGTCGCTGATTCTGGCGGTGTTCAATTTGTTCCCGATTCTGCCGCTGGACGGCGGGCGGGTTTTGCTGTCGCTGCTGCCGCCGAAATACGCCTATCATTACGCGCAGTCGGAAAAATATGGATTTTTGATTCTTTTTGGTGTATTATTTATATTGCCGATGGCGGGATTGGACATTTTCGGCTGGTTTGCCGGCGTGTTGTATCCTTTGTTTTTAAGCATTGTCGGCTTGGTGATGTAAGGAGCGAGCATGATAGATATCAAACTGATCCGGGATAATCCGGATTTGGTCAAGGAGAACATCAGGAAAAAGTTCCAGGACGCCAAGTGCGCCCTGGTGGATGAGGTTTTGGATTTGGACAAGAAGAACCGCGCGGCGATTACAGAGGTCGAAACCCTGCGCGCGAAACGGACGAGCCTGTCCAAGGACATCGGCGCCCTGATGTCCAAGGGCCAGAAAGACGCGGCCGAAAAAATCAAGGCCGAGAGCCAGGCCATCGGCGACAAAATCGCGGCGTTGGAGGTTGAGCAGGAAAAATTGCAGGCGGACATCCGCCGGCGCATGATGACGATTCCGAACATCATCGACGCGTCCGTGCCGGTTGGCCGGAACGATTCCGAAAATGTCGAGGTGGAGCGTTTCGGCGATCCGAAAGTCCCGGATTTCGAGATTCCCTACCATGTGGACATCATGGAAAGGCTGAACGGCATCGATTTGGACAGCGCCCGCCGCGTGTCCGGCAACGGCTTTTATTACCTGACGGGCGACATCGCGCGGCTGCATTCCGCGATTCTGTCGTATGCCCGGGATTTCATGATCGGCCGCGGGTTCACCTATTATGTCCCGCCGTTCATGATTCGCGCCGCGGTGGTGGAGGGTGTGATGTCCTTCGCCGAAATGGATGCGATGATGTATAAGATCGAGGGCGAGGACCTGTATCTGATCGGCACGTCCGAGCATTCGATGATCGGCAAGTTCATCGACACGATCATCCCCGAGGAAAAGCTGCCCCACACGCTGACCAGCTACTCGCCGTGCTTCCGCAAGGAAAAGGGCGCGCACGGGCTGGAAGAGCGGGGCGTCTACCGCATCCATCAGTTTGAAAAGCAGGAGATGATCGTCGTGTGCAAGCCGGAAGAGCATATGGACTGGTATCATAAGCTGTGGAAAAACACCGTCGATTTTTTCCGGACGATGGATATTCCGGTGCGAACGCTGGAATGCTGCTCGGGCGACCTAGCGGACTTGAAGGTCAAATCGTGCGATGTCGAGGCCTGGTCGCCGCGCCAGAAAAAATACTTCGAGGTCGGATCCTGCTCGACGCTGGGCGATGCGCAGGCGCGCCGCCTGAAAATCCGCGTGGCGGGCAAGGACGGCAAGAAGTATTTCGCCTACACCCTGAACAACACGGTCGTCGCGCCGCCGCGGATGCTGATCGCCTTTTTGGAAAACAACCTGCGTGCGGACGGAAGCGTGCGGATTCCCGTCGCGCTGCAACCCTACATGGGCGGACAGGCGGAAATCAAGTAAAAAAATCCCTCCGGTTTCGGAGGGATTTTTATTTCAAACAGCCGCTCATTCCCGTATCACGACGGATTTGCCGTTTTGGACTTTGCGCCTGGACACGCCCGCGCGGAAAACGCCGGCGGCATCCTGCCGGACTACGCCCATGACGCCGCCGTATGCCTTTGTTTGCGCCAGGCGGTCGGAAATGTCCTGATACGCGGACGATTCCTCCAAAATCGGAATCAGCATCGTGATGACATCATAAGCATTCCCCAGGCACATCGTGTAATCGGATTTGCCTGCGTTGCGTTTCAGGATGCGCGCCAGCAAATCCCCCTCCACCTGGGCGTAATCGACATATTCCGAACCCTCTATCCAATCGAAATCGTTCGTGTTTGAAAAGTAATGCGTGGAGGTCATCGGCGTTTTGAATCCGCGCTCCTTTTTCTGGCGGGCGAATATCTCGAGCTCCGGAGAGTTCAGCAGGACGATGTAGACATCGGGTTTCTTGAGCTCTATCTTTTCCAGCAGGATGCGCATGTCGCGCTCGCCCGGATTGATGGTGTAGGTGTGGAACCGGATGCCGTTTTTTCGCAGCAGGGGCTCGATTTCGCGCCCCGTAATCACGGCGTGCTCCGCGTTCAGGACAACCAGCGCCGCATTTTTGTATTTCCCGATCAGGGAGTCCACCAGGACGGGCACCTCCTGCTCGGGCAGCGTCGTATGCGCAAAGCTTTGCTTGCCGTCGGCGACCCGTTTGTCCGACGCGCACAGGTTGACGTGGATGATGGGCTTGCCCGCGATATGCTGGGTCGTCAGCCGCCCCGCCATCGTCCCGAGATCGATGATGACATTGACCTTGTCCAGCCCCGTCAGCTTCGCGTTGATCTGGTGCATGAATTTCACATCCCAGGCGTTGTCTTCCAAAATAAATTTGTAGTGGTTTTTCAGGGATGCGATGTTCAGGTCCTCCTTGGCCGTTTCTATCGCGCCCAAGACGCCGCGCCCGATGTATCCCAGGTTGCCCGTCATCGGCAGGCTGAGCCCGATCTTGACGACCGGCTTTCCGCCGGAATCGTCCGGGCGCCTGTTCCGCCAGGCCAGCACGCCGATGGCCGCCGCAACCAGGATAATGACGAGTGTCGTGATGATTTTTGCCTTCATGGGGAGCCTTCCTTTGTTGACGCGCATTCGAGTTGATTCTACGCTTCGGATAATCTGTTTTCAAGTTTTTTTTGCTATTTCTTCCGGCCGAACAGGCGCTCGACATCGTTCAGCTTCAATTCGATATATGTCGGGCGGCCGTGGATGCACTGGCCCGATGTGCCGCATTTCTCCATGTCGCGGAGCAGGGCGTTCATCTCCGCCGCCGTCAAGACCCGGCCGGCGCGGACGGAGCCGTGGCACGCCATGCGGGCGCAGATATCCTTGATTTTATCGGTCAGGTGAATCGTGTCGTCGAACGCGCGCAACGTGTCGCAGAGATCCTGGGTCAGCCTTTTCAAGTCGGCGCCGGCCAGCAGCGCGGGAATCTCGCGCACGGCGACGCTGTCGTGCCCGAACACATCCATCACGAACCCCAGGGATTTCAATTCCGCGGCGCGCGCGGCCAGAACCGCCACCTCCTCGGGCTTCAAATCCACGATCTCGGGAATCAGCAGGATCTGCGTCTGCGGATGCGTGTTCATCTGGGCGTTCAGGCGCTCGTATGTCAGGCGTTCGTGTGCGGCATGCTGGTCGGTGATGATAATGCTGTCGGGCGTTTGCGAAACGATGTATGTCTTGTGCAGCTGGGCTTTCGCGAATCCCAGAGGGGGGCAGGCGTCCTCCGATTCGGGCTCGGCTTCGGGTGCGGCCGGCTCCGCCGTTTTTACGGCATACGAGTCATTGAGTTGCAGAGGCGCCTGCGCGGTCGGGCGGGAAAAGCCGGATGCGGTCGGACGATAAGGAACGCGCGGTGATTCCGACGCCGGCGCGGGGCCGATGCGGATGGTTGTCGCCGTTTTGTGCCCGTGCTCGGCCAGCGCGCTGCGGATCGCCCCGACCATCAGCCCGCGGATTTTGGCGCCGTCGCGGAAGCGCACCTCGATTTTGGCAGGATGGACGTTGACATCCACTTCAGCGGGCGGAACGGACAGGAACAACGCGACGACGGGGTGGACATCGTGTCCGACAAGCCCCTGATACGCGCCGCGGATGGCGCCGATAAGCGTCTTGTCCCGGACGGCGCGCCCGTTGACGAACAGGTATTGGTCGCCCGCCGTCGCGCGCGTGTATGTCGGCAATCCGACGAAGCCGCACAACCGCGTGCCTTCGTATTCGGCCTCCACCGGGATTGCATTTTCATCGAATGACCGCCCGATGACCTGGGAAACGCGCGCGAACAAAGACTCCGCCGCCGCGTAATGCAGCATTGTCCGCTTGTCGTCGGACAGCGAGAATGAAACCGCGGGATACGCCATCGCCAACCGGTAGATGACATCCTTCATATACCCCAGCTCCGTCTGGGGCGCTTTCATGAACTTCAGCCGCGCGGGGGTCGGGTAGAACAAATCGCCGACCTCGACCAATGTGCCGAAGCCGTAGGCGGCCGGCACCGGCTTTTCCTTGACGCCCGCGTTGACGGCGATTGTCCAGGCCTCGGCCTGGCCTTTGGGGCGCGATGTGATTTTCAGGCGTGCGACGGAACCGATGGACGGCAGCGCCTCGCCGCGGAACCCCAGGAAGGAAATGTTGAACAGGTCTTCCGTCGGCAGCTTGCTGGTCGCGTGCCTGTCGACGGCCAGCCACAACTCGTCCGGCGTCATGCCCGCGCCGTCGTCCGCGACCGAAAAGTAAGTCCGGCCGCCGTCGATGACCTTGACATCTATCCGCGCGGCGCCGGCGTCGATCGCGTTTTCCATCAACTCTTTCAGCGCGGAGGCGGGGCGCTCCACCACTTCGCCGGCGGCGATCTGATTGACAAGCGTGGGTGGAAGAACGCGAATGCCGGTCATGCGTTTTTTATCCTTTCCGGCGCACTTTTTCGATTAAAGCATTTGTCGAGCTATCATGATTAACAGATTGTTTCATATCTTTTATTTCTGATAAGACTTTCTTGGCCAGTACTTTGCCCAGCTCAACGCCCCACTGGTCGAAACTATCCACATTCCAAATCACGCCCTGCACGAAAACCTTATGCTCATACAGCGCGATCAGGCTGCCCAGCGCCTTGGGCGTCATCTTGTCGAACAACAAGGTGTTCGTCGGGCGGTTGCCGGTGAAAGTCTTGAACGGAATCAGATCCTCGGGCACCCCTTCCGCGCGCAGCTCGTCGGGCGTTTTGCCGCGCATCAGCGCTTCGGTCTGCGCGATGCAGTTCGCCAGCAGGATGGCGTGGTGCTCTCCCGTCGGGTTCAAGCTGTGCACCGGCGCGATGAAGTCGCACGGAATCAGGTGCGTGCCCTGATGGATGAGTTGGTAAAACGAATGCTGGCCGTTCGTGCCGGGCTCGCCGAGTACGATCGGCCCGGTCGGGTAGGACACGGGATTGCCGGCCTTGTCGACGCCTTTGCCGTTGCTTTCCATATCCAGCTGCTGCAAGTAGGCGGGCAGGCGGTGCAGGTATTGATCATACGGCAAAACGGCATAGCTTTCCGCCCCCAAAAAGGTGTGATACCAGACGCCCAGCAGCCCCATGATGACAGGCAGGTTGCGCTCGAACGGCGTTTCCCGGAAATGCTTGTCCATTTCGTAGGCGCCTTGCAGCAATTCCGAAAATCCCTCCGGCCCGATGGCCAGCATGACGGACAGCCCGATGGCCGACCACAGCGAATACCGCCCGCCGACCCAATCCCAAAAGACGAACATATTGTCCGGGTCGATGCCGAACTTCCGGACTTCGGCCGCGTTGGTCGAAACGGCGACGAAGTGCCGCGCGACGGCGTCTTTGCCTAGTTTTGCGACCAGCCACGCCCGCGCCGTTTCGGCGTTCGTGATGGTTTCCTGGGTCGTGAATGTTTTGGACGACACGATGAACAGCGTCGTTTCCGGCCGGCACATTTTCAGCTTTTCAACAATATCCGTGCCGTCGATGTTGGAAACGAAATGAAAGCGGAGCGTCGGGATTTGGTAGTGTTTCAGCGCTTCGGTCGCCATCACGGGCCCCAGATCCGACCCGCCGATGCCGATGTTGATGACATCCGCGATGCGCTTCCCCGTCGCGCCGATCCACGCGCCGAAGCGGACTTTCGCCGCGAAATCGGCCATCCGCGACAGAACGGCGTCGACCTCCGGCATCACATCCTTTCCGTCGACCAAGACCGGCCGGCCATCCCGGTTGCGCAAAGCGGTGTGCAGCACGGCGCGGTTTTCGGTCGTGTTGATGCGCTTGCCGGCGAACATGTCCGCGACGGCCTGCTTCAAATGGCGCTCCTCGGCCAGGTTCAAAAGCAGCGCCATCGTTTCGGCCGTTATGGCGTTCTTGGAATAGTCCAGTAAAAAATCGTTCATCGTCGCGTGAAAAGCGTCGAACCGATGCGGGTCTTGGGCGAACAAATCGCGCAGGTGGGTTTTTGTGATTTCCGAAACGTGCCGTTCCAGTTTTTGAAAAGCGGACATGACTTACTCCTGCGGGGCGGGGGTTTTGTCGAACTCGGGCGGGATGGTGATGTCCCGGCCGCCCACGATTTGCGTCGGCGCCAGGTCCGGCTTTTTCGGCGCGCACCCGAGCAGGGCCGCCATGACGAGCATCAAAACGATTTTTTGCATTTTTTCCTCTCCACGATGACAGATTGAACCAGAATACAGGCGACACCCAGGCACACGGCGGCGTCCGCCACATTGAACGCCGGCCAGTGGTAGGGCCCGGCGTGCCAGTCGATGAAATCGACGACATATCCGAACCGGAGGCGGTCGACGACATTGCCGGCAGCCCCGCCCAGAACCAGCGCGAGGCCGAGCCGCGTCCAGCGGTGCCGCTCATGCTTCAGCCAGACGATGACGCCCGCGCAGATAAGCATCGCGGCGGCGGACAAGACATACGGCCCGGCCGTATTGAACAGCGAAAAGCCGATGCCCGTGTTCTGGGTCAGGTACCAGTCGAATCCCGGTATCACCGGCACGGGCTGGTGCCATGCCAGATGGGCGAGCGCCAGGTGCTTCGTCCAGATGTCCGCCAGGAAGACAATCAATGCGACAATATAAATCATATCCGTTCCTTTCCCTCTTTTATAGGCCAAATAAAATGAAAAGTCATCCATTTTTTTATTTTCTTTTCGTTTTTCTGTGGTATAATAGAGGGCATGAGCGCATTGAAACGTCCCGAAATGAAACTGGCCGACACCAAAGTGAGCGACGAGGACATCGCCCGTTTTTCCTTGGGGCTCCGGGATGCGGATTTCATGCTTCCGTCAGAGATGGACGATTACACGCATGACGCGCGCGCGGTGCGCCTTGTCGCGGATGTCCGGGCGGGCAAGGATTTGTCGGGGCGGGACTTTTCGGGCGTCAACCTGCGCGGCGCGGATATTTCCGGCGCACGGCTTGCCGGCGCCGATTTCAGCAAGGCGGTTTTTTACAAGACGACGGCCGACAACTGCGACCTGCGCGATGCGGATTTCACGGACGCCGCGTTGGAGGATGCGTCGTTCGCGGGCAGCGACCTGCGCGGCGCGCGGTTCAGGCGCACGTTCGCGAAGGGCCTGCGGACAAAGGGCGCGCAGTTGGACGAATCCGCGCGGCGATACCTGACCGCGGTGGAGGTTTTGGTCGCCGGAATAGAATCCGGCGCGATCGACCTGCGCGGCGTGCCGCGGCAGGATCTGCTGCATTTGGATTTGCGGCTGCTGGATTTGTCGCAGGTCGACCTGTCGGGCATCGACCTGTCGCCCTTTATTCTGGAAGGGGTGAACCTGCGCGGCGCCTACATCAATCCGAAGCATTTGTTGAGCCTGGCCCAGTTGCAGCGGACGCAATACCGGGCGGCGAAGCTGTCGGAGAAAAAGTTGAAGGAAGAAACCCTGCGCGCCGTCAAAGGCAAGGAAAAAGAACTGGCCGCCTATGCCAGGGAGGAGGCCGAAAAACCGCTGCCGCCCGTTCGGACGAAAAATCCGAAGCGCCCGCCTGTGAAGCAGGACGAATTCGCCGCGGCAAAGCCGGCGCTCAAATCCTTTGCCATGAAACCGGCGGCCGATATCCCCGAGGACGCGCTCGCCGACGCGTCGGACAACCCGCAGCACAAGCTGGCCGCGCAGTCCCGGAAGCAGTCGCTCAAACGGAAAGCGAAATTGAGGAACTGACATGTTGCACCTGCACTGGTCCGGAGAAGTCTACGAATCGCGCCGCGCCGCCGTCAAATGGTGGGCGAAGCGCGCGGTGCTGGGGATTTTTTACTTCTGGATCGCTCTGCTGTTTTTCCTGCCGCCCGTTCAGTATTTTTTGGGCCGCCATTTCGACACTCCGCTGATTCCGTATGTCGCCGACGCCATCCTCGCGATGGTGCGCGCGCCGTGGCTGCCTTTCCGGGATTGGGGCGGGTGGCTGGCCGAATACGCGCTGAACGAGCCGCGGCACACGACATGGGCGAGCTTCTTCATCTGGCGCAGTTTATTGGTGCCGACGTTCGGGTTGGTTTTCTACCTGTTCTGGATGATGGTCAAGAACCCGCATTATTTCATCATGCAGGTCGCCGGCGACCACGAGGCGGATCTGTCGGATTTGAAAAAGATGGGCCTGCTGGACGGCAAAGGGCTGTTCATCGGGTTTTTCAAGGGGCATAAGCTGAAACTACCCGACGCGCGCTCCGTCCTGTGCATCGGAGCGCCGCGGTCCGGCAAGACGACCGGCGTGATGATTCCAGCGATTTTCGAGCAGGACGACGCCTGCCTGATCGTCAACGATCCGAAAGGCGAATTGTCCCGGCTGACCAGCGGATACCGCGCAACGCTGGGCCCCGTGTTTGTCATCAACTGGGGGCGGGTGGACGACAAGGCGGCCGGCGTTCGGTATCCGTCGTGGAACCCCATCGGCGGCGGCAACCTGCCGGCGCTGCACGAAGGGCGCGAAGGCTACATCGACGGGCTGATTTACTTCCTGATTCCGGACGGGCCCAAGGGGGCGGATCCGTATTGGGTTTTGTCCGGCCGCGGGTGTTTGACGGGGCTGACCGGCTATATCTGCGGCAAGGTCGACCAGGCGCGCGCCAACGATTACTTTTTGCAGCGCGTCAAGGACAACGCGCTGGACGACGAGGATTACGCCGTCCTGCTGTCCTACTATAAATCCATGCGCGATTTCCCCGAAGTTTTGCAAGCCGTCAAGAATGCCGAATCGCACGCCATCGCGCCGGACAATTACCTGCCGATCGGCAAGTGGGACGGCATTCCGGATATGTGGCGGGGGCATGACGCGTGCTTTGCGATGCTGCTGGACATGATTACGCAGAAACAGGCGCACCTCGGCGCCGAGCTGTGCCGCCGCAAGCAGGAGAACGACCCGTCCGCATGGTCGTTCGACCCGTGGCACGAGCTGTTTTTGGAGGTCGTCCTGGAAACGGCGTATTACGGCTACGGCCGGCGCACGCTGCTGGAATTGAACCAGGTGGAGGCGCTGCCGGATAAGCAGCGCGGCTCGGTCGTCTCGATGGCGCTGTCGGGCATCAACATCTTCAAGAACGCGGCCATCCGCGAGCGCACGTCCAGCAACGATTTGAACTACGACCAGCTGCGCGGCGTCAAGGACAAAACCGGCCGCTACAAGCCCGTGACGATCTATATGTCCGTGCCGTATGAGGACTTGGGGTCGTCGCTGCTGGTCAGCACGTTGTTCATCAACATGGCGGCGGGGCATTTGTCGGACGCGGGGCCGGGCGAGAGCGGCTGCGGCCCTTATCCGGTGGGGTTCATGCTGGACGAGTTCCAGCACATGCCGGCGCTGCAAAGCATTTCGGACGGCGTGGTTTTCGGCCGGATGAAAAAGAACATGTTCTTCCTGAACATCCAGGATTGGAACCAGATTTCGGCCAAATACAGCGAGGAGACGAAGGATATCATTTTAAGCTCGGTCGCCGTCAAAATCATCAAGCAGCAGAACAACGAGCAGACCCGCGGCGCGCTTCTGAAAGGAACGGGCAGCGTGACGAAGGTGACGCACAAATACAAGGCTAAGGGATCGCTTTTCGGATCCTTCTACAAGCACGATCATGATTTTCAGTATAAAGAGGATGGGCTGGTCGGCGGCGCCGGTGTGATGTCGATGGCGGCGGACAAGCAGCTTGTCCTCTATACCGGCAAGACCAACCGGCCCATCCGCGCGGAAACGCCGCTGTATTTCAAGAATCCGGCGTATCAAAAGCTGGCGGCGATGAAGCCCGCGCCCAACATTCCGGACGACATCGTCCATCCGGCGGATGCGGTTTTGGATGAGATTCAGCTGAATTGAAAACATCGGCAGGATTTCCTACCGGCGTCTTGTTCGCGAAGCGCTGCGGGATTTACCGCGTGCGTTAACGCGTCCGCGATGTATCGACGGGGAGGGCGCCCAGCGGGTTTTGCGTGGCGATGGTGCGCGCGGCCTTCGTCTGCTGCGCCGCCTCGTATTTTTTCGTCGTTTCGGCAACGCCTCTTTGCTTTCCGATAACATACCCGAGGCACGCGGGAATGGCCAGGTATGCCGCGGCAATAGCCCAGAGGAAATAATCTTTCCTCAACTGGTATGGGTTTGTCTGTGTATGACATCGCATCCTCCCGATTCAATATCAGGCTTTCAGTATATCACATTTCCATATTTTGTCAAGAATATTTAGAAATCGGCGGGAAAAGGGGGGCGCTCAATAGTCCAATCGGACATGCTCCCAGTCGGCGTGTCCGACGCCGGCGACGGATTTGACCTCGGCGGACACGGGGTTGGGCAGCTTGTGGACGAACCGCTCGGCCATAAAGGATGTCGTCTGCTTGTCGTTCTCGCCGACATAGTGGATTTGCGGGATTTTGGCGAGCGCCGTGCGGTATTCGATTGGGTTGATGCCGTCTATCGGGGGCAGCTGATGGAAAGTCGTGTAGGCGTCCGTGTCCAAAATGCCGGCGATGGTCACGATTTTCGTGACGGGCAGCTTGTCCGCCAGCAGCAGCGCCATCGTCGCGCCGCCGTCGTATCCGACAAGCTCGACGGAGGGCGCCCGGTATTTGGTGGCGATATAGCGGATGATTTCCTCCATCTGGGCGACGACGTCGGGGTTGAAGCGGTCTTCGCGCCACAGGTTTTTATGCTTGCAGACGGCGGATTGCACATACTGGCACGGGCGGGACACATAGACGACATTCTGATAGGCGTCTTTGGCCGCCATTTTCAAGGCGACGGCATTTTTCGGCGCCGGATCGCCGTCCCCCTCGATGTAAAAGCGTATCGGCCGGCCGGCGGAGATGTCGCGCTCCCACACCGCGACGGACAGGTATTCCGTCGCGACTTCCTTGTATCTGAACCCCTCGGGCGTCACGGGGACGCCGGCGCAGCCCGCCAAAAGCAATGCGATTCCCAAAACAAGGCTATACTTCATCCGCGACCTCCGTCAAGCTGAAATCTTCCGTCCATAAGATATATGCTTTCACCATCTTATCAGGAAAAATCCGCCCAAGCAAGTGTTTATAGATGCCCAGCTGCATTTTATAACTCTGCGGCATCCTTTTCGGAACGATGCGGTTCGTTTTGTAATCCAGAACGATGACCTGATTTTCCCGGACGACGAGGCGGTCGACCTGGCCGGAAATCGCCTTGTTGTTCCAGACGCCGACGATCGGAACCTCCGCCATCGAGCCGGGGCCGAAAATGTCGGGCAGGGACGGGTGGGTGAAAATATCCGGCAATGTGTCCGGCACATCCAGGTCGGCCGGCTTCATCCGGCGGAAAACGGCCGCGCGCTTTTCCGGCGGCAGGGTCGGCAGGTATTGCAGCATCCGGTGGATGAACGTGCCGCGCCGCAGCGCGCTGTCCAGCCCGGGGGCCAGGATGGAATCCGCGCAGGGATCGTCGCTGCCGATTTGCGAGGGCGACAGCGGCTTGCCCGGGTGCTTTTCCACCGGCGCCGGCGTGGTCGCCCAGCTCGGCAGGGCGGCGGGCGGCATGGTTGGGGCCGTTTCCGCCGGCGTTTGCTCGGGCATTTTTTCCTGCCGCTTTTCCAGCCGCCAGACGCCGTCTTTGAATCGTATGTCGGGAATGTGCTGTTCGACGGCGTCCCGGATGATGCCGTGCCAGCCGTTGTCGACGACGCTGGTTTTTTCGGAGCGCTCTTTTTGGACGCCGCAGATGTAGAGCCTGTCGCGGGCGCGCGTCATCGCCACATACAGCAGGCGGTGGTTTTCGGCTTCCTGCTCCCGCGCCAGCGCGTCGTAAAGGCCCGCCAGCCGCGCCGTGCGGAACGACGCGTTGGGCAGCCACAGCGGGATTTCCTTGTCCAGGTAAATCAGGTTCGGTTTCTTGGGCGCGCGCGTTTGCGTTTCGGGCAGGAAGACGATGTTGCCCTGCAACCCCTTCGACCCGTGCACGGTCATCAGGCGGACGCAGTCGGCGTTCGATTGGTCGAGGTCGCGCTTGATTTCGATGTCCTGGGATTGTATCCAGTTCAAAAAGCAGGGCAGGGTCGCGATCTCGCTCTGCTCGAAATGCAGCAGCAGCGTCAGGAACTCGTCGAGCGCCTCGTTGACCTCGTCGCCCATCCGCTCGGCGAACTGCGCGCGCCCGTTCATCGTCCCCAAAATGGACGCGAAAAACTCGAACGTCGGGTGCGTCCGGGCCAGGCGTATCAGGTCTTTGAGCCGCCGCACCGCGTCCGCGTTTTTGTCCCGGACGGCGGCCCAGAGCGACGCCGTGCGCCCTTGCGCCAGGTCATAGAGCTCTTCCTCGCCGAGGCCGATGAGCGGCGATTTCAAAAGGCATGCCAGGTTCAAATCGTCATACGGGGACAAGACGAACTGCGCCGCGGCGATGAGGTCTTGAATCGCCAGATGGCCGGTCAGGACCAGCCGGTCGATGCCGGCGACGGGGATGTTCCGGTCTTTCAGCGCGCGGATGATTTCGTTGGCCAGATCTTTGCGGCGCTGAACCAAAATCATGAAATCGCCGGCGCGCACTGGCCTGTTCTGGGAGGCCAGCACCTCGCCCGAATCCAGCATGCGGCGTATCGTGTCCGCGATTTTGGCCGCCAGCGTCGAGATGGCGGATGGTTGCGCCACGCGCTCGACGGGCGGCTTCCATGGCGCGGGCGGCTCCGTTTTCGGGGCGATTTCCGGATCCCAGATTTCGACCAGCCCGCCGTCCTGCGCCCGATAGGCGGCATGCTCCGCCTCTTCGTTTTGCGCCAGAACGCCGATGCGGCCGCGCTCCGATTTCAAAACGGCGTTGACCGCGCGCAGCACCGGCTCCGTGGAGCGGAAGGAAACGTTCAGCGGCACGTTCTCGAACGCGTTTTGGGATTCCCGCACGCGGCGTTCGAAGAATTGGCGCATGCGCTCGAACTCGGACGGGTCGGCGCCCTGGAAGCTGTAAATGGATTGTTTTTTGTCGCCGACCGCGAACAGGGTGCGCAGGGTGTCCGACCGGCCTTCGCCGGCGAAAAACTCCTCGGCCAGCTTGCGGATGATGCGCCATTGGTGCGGGTTGGTGTCCTGCGCCTCGTCCACCAGGATGTGGTCCAGCCCGCCGTCCAGCTTGAACAAAACCCAGGCCGACATGTCCGATTTGTCCAGCAGCCGTAGCGTGTGCTGAATCAGGTCGGCATAGTCCAGAACGGCCCGCGTGCGTTTCAGCAGCGCATAATCCCGCAGCACATCGAATGCGACGCGCAGCAGGGTCGCGGTGCTTCGGCAGATCGTCAGCTCTTTCAGGCGCTCATTCGTTTGGAAGACCAGCTGCGCGGCCGGGTCTTCTTTTTTGACGCTGCGGATTTCCTCCTGTTGCGTCAGGTATTCCCGCTTCAACTCCTCCCAGTCCCGACCGGCGAAATGCGCGGCGACAATGCTCTCCGGCGTTTCATCGCGCGCGACGCCCAGGAATGTCTCGATGCGATGCAGGATTGTTTCCAGCGAATGCTGCTCGGTCAGCTCCTGCCAGTTCGGGCTGCCGAACAATTCGGTCAGGATGTCGATGAGCTGCCTTTCCGTGATGTGGGGCGCCAGCGCCGCGATGTCCGGCTGAAAGGCTTTTTTATTCAGCGTTTTTTGGAAAACGTCGGACAGCAGCGCCTTGGCCGCGATGTCGTCGATGACGTCGAAGTTGGGCGGCACCCCGGCTTCGAGCGGAAAGCGTTGCAGGATGGATTGGCAGAAGCTGTGAATCGTCATGATTTTCATGCCGCCGGGGACTTCCAAAACGCGCGTGAACAACTGGCGCGCCAATGTGATCTGCTCGGGCGACGGCTCCTCCGCGGTCAGGGCTTCTATCTCCCGCGCCAGTTCCGCATCCGTCCGAATCACCCAGTTTTTCAGCGTTTGCCCGATGCGGTTTTCCATTTCGGCGGCGGCCGCTTTCGTAAAGGTCAGGCACAGCAGCTTGTCCGGCCGCCCCGTTGTCAGCAGCAAATGCAGCACGCGGTCGGTCAGGACTTTTGTTTTGCCCGATCCGGCGGATGCGGACACCCAGACGGAAGCCTGCGGATTGCTGGCGCGGCGCTGGTCGGCGATGATGGTCATGACGCCTCCTTGTCATCCGTTGCGCGCTGCCATTCCTGCTCGCGCGCCAAGTGGGCGTAATCATTGTATTTCGGCGCTTTCCCGGGCAGAGGCGTCGCCTCGTAGGGCGTGTCCGGGTCGGCGAACGTGTCGATCATTTTTTTCAATCCGGCCTCGGCCTTGGCGATTTCCGCGGATATGTCTTCGGCCGGTTTGACCGCGGCGGAAATGACGCCGCCGCCATCTTTTCCGGTCAGGTGCCAGTAGTGCAGAGCCTCGACGGCCAGCGGGGGCAAGCCTTCGAATCCGCCGTTTTGCGCAATGAGCCCTTCCAGCGGCAGCTGCGGCGAAAAACCGGCGGCCACTTCGCGCGCACTGGGGACTTCGCCGGTCTTATAGTCGACAATTCCGGCTCGATTGTTGGATGAAATGTCAATCCTATCCGCTTGACAAGTCAATGTAAAATCCGTCTTTTCCGTTTTGAGCTCAATGCGGCCTTTCCTTTCCGTATGGGACGCGCCGGCAATGGATTGCGCCACCACAAAATCGGCTATTTTTTCAAACCGCGGCATATAAAAGGCCAAATCGACTGCGCGGAAACCGGTGTCGGCGAATGCCGCGCGCCCCAGTTGCACCAGCGTCTCCTGGGTGCGCTCGTGCGCGGGCAGGCGATAGAACCGCTCCAACGCCATATGGATGGCCGTTCCGTGATTCTTGTCCGCCAAATCCGCATCCAGCGCTTCCAGCTTTTTCAACCTCAAAATATACCGCGCATAGATGGCATACGGGTTGCGGCGCCACTCCTCGATTTTGGTGACGGACAGCCGCTTCGGACGCACGGCGGCCGGCGGCTTCGGCTGGGGGCGCGCGATGGGCCGATGCCGCTCCGGCCGGTTGAGCAGCATTGCCCAGTCGCCGCTTGAAACCGGCATTTTCAGGTGCGAGCCTTCCAACGCGCCCTCCAATCTCGCCAGGAACCGCGACGGAATCGTCTGGGTGCCATCCGCCTTGACGGCGCGCGTCAGGTAGACTTTCGGCGCGCAGAAGCAATGCGCGAAATCCATCGCCATCCCCGCCGTTTTGGATTCCAAATCGGGCAGGCCGAGTTTCTGGCGCATCGCGCGGTTCAGCCACGGCCCCGTGTCCGGAACGGCCGGAAATACGCCCTCGTTCAGGCCGCCGATGATGCACACATCCGCGTGAAAAAAGCGCGATTCGATCGGCCCCAAAATGTTCAGGCGCGGATGCAGGCCGTATTTGGGGCGCATCGTCAGGGCGTTCATCAGGACGCTTAATATCTCCGGATAAAATAGGCTTTCCACCTCGCCCAGCAGATCCGATTTCGCCAGCAGGTTCGTCAGGAACTCATGCGCGCTTTGCCCGGCTTCGTCCGTCCACAGGCGCTCGGATCCCGACTGCGCGTCTGTCGCCGCCAGCTGTTCGGCCAGCGCCATGTGCGCCTGCAACACATCGCCGAAAGGCATAAGCCGGTTGTCGTCGAACAGCCGCGTCCATCCGGAAAACTCGGTTTTGAGCTTTATGTCCAGCGGCCGCGCTTCCTGCCGCGCGATGTGTTCGGCGCGCAGGAGCTTGCTCCGGAAAGCCTCCGGATTCCGGCCGTCCGCGGTCAGGCCGTGTTTGAGCAAGGGAATGATATCCGCGCTTTTCGCATGCTTCAATCCGTAGGCCGCGATCAGCGATAAAAACGTGCCGACCGGCGTTTTGGCCAGCGGCGTTCCGGCGGAATCGTTGAGGTCGACGCCGAACCGGCGCATTTCGACGATGACGCGCCGCGCCAGGTTCCTGTCCGGCGTCACCAGGCACGCCGTCCGCCGCGGCGTTTCCAAGGCCTCGCGCAGCAGCAGGGCGATCGTCAGCGCTTCCTCCGCCGGCGTCTGGCAGTCGATGCGATCGATGTTCGCCAGGCAGTCGGGCTTCAACGCGCCGTCCCGCCATTGCTCCGTCTGCGCCGCCGGTTTGAACGCCGCGCGGATCAGGGGTTCCTGCGGCGTCATCGCGGTCGACAGATAGGGTATGTCGCGCGCGGTTTTGCCCAGCCTGTCCAGCAGGTCTTTCAACGCGTATTGGTAATGGTTCGGCGGCAGCGCTTTGAACGCATCGGCATCCGGCGTGTTGTCCAGCCCGTCCAGCAGGATCGTCGTGCCGGCGCGGCCGGATACTGCCTGTATCAAATCGCGCACGACGGGCAGGCTGCCGTCCAAGCCCGCGATAATCAGCGGCGCTTCGTCTTGTTTCAGCTGCCGGGCATACGCCCGTATCATGCGCGCGCGCCGGTCGACCGCGTCGATTTGCCCGCGCTCTTTCAAAATCTTCGGCCATTCGTCGCAGATGATGTTCAGGAAGACCAGCGTTTCGTTCCAATGCTGGGCGAACGGCTGGGCGGGCGCCAGATCCCGCAGCGCGGCCGTGTCCGTGCCGAACTGATAGAACTCGTCCAGAATCGCGCCGAGGCTCACGGCGATTTTGACCGCCTGGTCGGGCGCCGTCACGTTCGGTTTTTCCAGGCACAGCCGCGTCAGGAGCAGCGCGCGCTCCAACGGCTCGACGGCGTCCGATATCTGTTCGTCCGGCGCCTCCAATTCATACAGGGGAATCAGCTGGGGCAGCATCATCGGGCGCTCCGCCGACTGCTGCAAAAACGTTTCCTGAATCGTCCGGCATGCCCGACGCGTCGGCAGGATGATTTTTGTCTGCGCCAGTTTCAGCGGGTCGCGCGCGTGAGCGACCAGGCACATATCGATGATGCGTTCCGCCAGGCTGTCCGACAACGATGTTGCGAAAATCATGGGGAGAGGATTCTTTCCGTTTCGGCCAGGGCTTCGGGCGTGCCGATATGGAACCAGTCGCCGTCGTAGACGATATATCCCAGCCTGCCTTTTTTCTCGGCGGCGTCATATAGGTCGCGCACCGAGAAAGCCCCGTCCGGCGCGCCGTCGAACAGCCGCGGGTGCAAAATCTGAATGCCGGTGAACAGATAGGGGATGTTTTTTTCGCCGGGCCTCTGGCGGCGCGGGCGGCCGTTTTCAAGGAAATAGTTGCCGTCCGACACATCGCCGAACGCCTGGTCGAGCGGTATCAGGGCCAGCAGGGCGTCCATCGCGTCGGGGCGCCAGGCCTGTTCCAATTGCGCGAAAACGGAGGTCGTCTTGTCGCGCCAGAGAGGGTCGGCATTCGTCACGAAAAAGCCGTCCCGCCCTTTCGGCAGCAGCAGGGGCAGGGCCTTTTTGACGCCGCCGCCCGTTTCCAAGGCGACCGCCTCGTCCGAAAAATGGAACCGCACGCCCGCATGCTTTTTCAGGTCGGCCTTGATCATTTCGCCCAGATAGCATGTGTTCACGACGATGTCCGCGACGCCGTGGCTTTTCAGCTTGCCGACGATGCCGTCTATGATCGGTTCGCCGAGGACGGGTATCAGGGGCTTGGGCAGGTTGTCCGTCAGGTTTTTCATGCGGACGCCGCGGCCGGCGGCCAAAATCATCGCGATGGAGATCATGGCGCTCCTTTGATATGCTTGATCAGCGCATCCGGCTCCAAATACCGGACGGATTGCGGAACATGGGCGTCCAGCCATTTTTTCAGCGGCCGGCATTCCGGCGCTTCCAGCCGCCGCTCGATTTTCGTCCAGATCAGCGGCAGGTATTTCAGATATTTGTCCCGCTTGTCGTTGACATAAAACCGCGTGAACTGCCCGACGACCTTGATGTGGCGCTCCAGAATCAGCAGGTTGCTCAACGCGCGTATCTCCGGCGTGTCCAGCTCCGGAAAAGCGGCGTAATACCTGGCCAGCATTTCGGCGCGGACATCTTCGGGCACATCCCGCCGCTCGTCGTTCAGCAGCGACATGATGTCGTATGTCGCGCCGGTCAGGCGGACATCCTGAAAATCCAAAACGCCGCAGGCGCCGTCCGGCGTCAGCATCAGGTTGTCCACATGGTAGTCATATAGCGCCAGCCCTTTGGGCATTTTCTGAATCCGGGCGATCAAATCGACGGCCAGGGCGTCGTATTCGGCCAGCGCTTCGGCGGACAACGCGGTTTGGGACACATACGGAATCACCCAGTCCAGCAGGTGCTGCATGTCCGCGCGCATCAGCCGCGGGTCGTGCGTCACGATCATATTGTCGGGCAGGCGGAGATTGCGCTTGATATGGATGGCGGCGTCCGTCGCCAGGCGATACAGCGCGCGCGCGTCGCGGCCGGCATCCAGCAGGCGCGTGAAGCTGTTGTCGCCGAAATCTTCCAGCAGCATCAGTCCGGCGTCGATGTCCTTGGCGTAGATTTCCGGCGCCCGGATGCCGATGTCGCGCAGCAGGCCGTCGACGATGACGAACTCCCGCACCAGGACCAGCTGCTGCGGCAGAAACCGCTCGGCATTCCGGACGGGCAGGACGTTCATCAGGACGCCCGTCCTGCCGTCCAGCATGACGCGGTCGTAGACGCGCAGGGACGCATCCGCCGCCAGCGGAACGCGCCGGGCGCCTTTCCAGCCCGATTTGCCGAGGAAATCGGTTATTTCTTCATCGCGCGTCATTGAACCTCCCGGATGTGAATGTGGCGCTTGGATCCTTTGATTTCGATGTCTATCCGCATATGGGGGCGCGGCAGCAGGGACGCGACGCGCTCCGGCCATTCGATCAACGACACGCCGTCCGCAAAGGCGTCCTCGATTCCCAATTCATACGCCTCCGCCTGATTTTTCAGGCGATACATGTCGAAGTGGTGTATCGGAAAACGCGGCGTGTCGTAGGTTTGTAGCAATGTGAACGTCGGGCTCGGCACATCGGCGTCCGGTGTCGTCAGGGATTGGATGACGCCGCGGATAAAGGTCGTCTTGCCGGCGCCCAGCGCGCCGTAGAACGCGACGACATCCCCTTTTTTCAACGTGCACGCGAACGCGCGGGCGATATCCGCCGTTTCTGCTTCGGATTGAATCGTGTGAGAGGCCATCAAAACCATCCCCATTTGTATGGCTTTTTGAATTGCTTGGGATAAAACCGCAGCGTCGGCACCTGGTTCTTGATCGTGCGGTATTTGCCAGGCATCATGAACCGCCCGCCCCACAGCCCCAGCCCATTTTGGCGCGCGCGGGCTTCCTCGCCGGCATACATGTTCGTCGTCCGGCGGTTGATGACCGCCCAGCCTTGCGCGACCATTTCGGAGGCGATGTCCTTCTCTCCCAGCGTGCAGGTCGCCACATAGTTCCGCCGGTCGTCTTCGATGATGGTCCGGCAGGCGATTGTCCGGCCGCCGATCATCTGGTTGAGCGCCTGGCGGGACAGGCGGCCGCAGTCATACCGGCTGCCGGATCCGGAGATGCATCTTTGCTCCAGCATCGGCGCGTCTATCCCGTAAAGCTTGATGATGTGCCCGCCCACCGAGAAGATGGCGCCCGTGTAAACGACGCCGGCGACGCCGGAAAAATTGCTGCTTTGGTAGGTGTAGACCCGGGGCGTTTTCGCCGGGGGAGGGGTGTCGGCCGACAGCATGCCGCCCGCCTGCGGCATGACGTTGTGCGTGATGAGGTTTTTGATCCTGTCCTTGACGGACACCTGCATGATCGGCATCGGCGGGATGGGGATGGATCTTTGGGATTTTTCAGCCATGCGCGACACGGCCCTCGCCGCGCGGCGGGGCGGGGGCACGCTACGCGAGCAGGCGCGCACCAGCAGGAGCAAAAGGCCGCCCAGAATCGCCATGATCAGGGCATACTTCAAGACTTTCAGGAACAGGTCGAGCGATGTTTTCGCCATCAGCCAGACGACCAGCCCGATGCCCAGGAACGACAGGCTACCGACCAGCGCCGTTGTCATTGAACCCCGCCAATAGCCGATGCCGCCGATGAGCAGCGCGCCTAAAAAAATGGGGAACAAAAACAATTTGAGCATGGCTTACGCGTCCTTTTTCTCCGGCTCCTGCGCGACGGCCGCCAGCTTGGAGCGATACAGCCCGGCGAAATCGATCGGATTGATTTGCAGCGGCGGCAGCCCGGATTCGCGCGTGATGTTCGCCAGAATGGCGCGCGCATACGGGAACAGCAGGTGGGGTACCTCGACCAGTAAAATCGGCTGGATATGCTCCGGCGGCGCAGTGATGCCGACCAGCCCGCCGTAGATCAGCTCGCAGATGAAAATGGCTTTTTTGTCTTCCTGCCGCTGAACGTTGATTTTCGTTTTCAGCTCGACGATGAAAGAGTCGGGCGTATTGGTTTTCTGGGCCTGCACATCCACATCGATGGTGATGAGCGGCGCCGACTTCATTTCCAAAAGGACAAAGGGCAGGTTGGGGGCCTCGAAAGACAAATCCTTGATATACTGCGAGTTTATCTGCAATTGAATCGGTTGCTGCTGCGTATTTTCGGTCATGGTCAAAATTCCTCTTGAAATGGATTGCTTTTTTAATATATACTGACATTGTCCGTTATACAAATTTTTTCGGCGAATGTAAAGCATAAAAAAAGGAAAAGGATGATTGTCGGGAATATCGTCTTGCTGATACTGGTCGGCCTGGTCGTCTGGAAAATGACCTCGTCCATTCAGGCCGTCAAGAATCGGCCGGATAAAATCAGGCTGGTGTCGCGCGAAACGGGGCAGGTGGTCGAAATGCACCTGGTCGCCCAGCCGAAATCCGCGCCCGGGCAATGGAACGAGGCCGATTTCGTGAACCAGGCGCGCGTCTTGTTCAACCGGATCGCGCATGCGGTCGCGGCGGGCAAGCTGAAAGACATCCGGCCTCTGGTGACGCCTCCGGTCTATCAGGCCTTCGCCGCGGCGGCCAGCGGATACGCCCGCCAGAACAGGCATATCGATTTCAAGCTGATTTCCTTCAACTCCGTCAAAGTCAAGGAAAAGAAAGAAAACGAGGTCCGGGTCGCCTTCACGACCGAGCAGATAAACCTGTTGAAGGACGCCGCCGGGCAGGTGCTCGAAGGCGATCCGATGACTGTCGCCGTCGTGTCGGACATCTGGACATTCAAGAAAACGAAGAATAATCACTGGGTCGTCTGCGCCACCCAAAGCGGTGGGCCGCATGCGTAGTCTGGTTGTGGCGGGCATCGTCGCGGCGGTGTTGCTGGCCGGATGTTCCGAAAGGCACCGGCTGTCGCGCGGGCGCGCGTTCCATTTGGAGAAAGTGTCCTATGCCCGGCTGCCCGGCTGGCGGGAGGACAAGGTTTTGGAAGCCGCGCCGGCGCTAGCGCAATCCTGCCGGAAGCCGACCGCCGCGATGAAGGGCTTTTGCGACGGCCTGCCCGGACATGGCCAGACGCCCGATCGGCTGCGCGCGCATATTGAAAAGCACCTGACGCCGTATCGGGTTGTTTCGAACGGGGCGGACACAGGCGTCATCACCGGGTATTACGAGGCGGAGTTGACCGGCACGCGGACAAAGCGGGACGACACCCAGCGGCCGATTTACGGCATGCCGGCCAACAAGCGCCACACAGGATTGCGTCGCGCCGAAATCGAGCGCCACGGCTCTTTCGACGCGCCGGTCATCGCCTGGGCGGACGATCCGGTCGACCTGTTCATCCTGCACGTGCAGGGCTCCGGCCGCGTCAAGACGCCGGACGGCGAAATCCGGCTGGGATACGCCGGCAACAACGGCCACACCTTCAAGGCATTGAGCCGGATTATGGACGAGGAGGGCGTGCCGAAATCCGTGCGCCGCTCCATGACCGAGATGCGGGCGTGGCTACGCCAAAATCCGGACAGGGTGCGGGAGCTGCTGGCCAAAAATCCGCGCTATATTTATTTCAGGAAAATCGCCGGACAGACGCCTGTCGGCGCTTCAGGCGCCGTGCTGACGCCGCTGCGCTCGGTGGCCGTCGACGACGCGTATATTCCGATGCACACGCCGATGTTTTTGGACACGCGCGATCCCGACGGCTATCCGTTGAAGCGCCTGGTCGTCGCCCAGGATGTGGGCAGCGCGATCAAAGGTCCCATCCGGGCGGATTTCTTCTGGGGGCACGGGGATATGTCGTTCCACAAGGCCGGCCGGATGAAAAGCGCTGGGTCGTATTATCTGCTGCTGCCGAAGGAATAGAGCATGGACGAGGTTTGGGAAAAATTGAAGCAGAACATCGCGCCGCTGCGCGGACGGCGGACGGCGCGCATGCCGGATATGCCGAAACGCCTGCATGTGACGGCTGCTCCGCGGCGGGAGCTCCGGGAGACGCTGGATCTGCACGGGTTGACGCTTGAAGAGGCCCACCGCGCTTTCGCGCATTTCCTGACCCTGCACCGGCAGGCGGGCACGAAGCAGATTACTTTCATTACGGGGCGAGGCGTCAGTGGCGGCGGCGCGATTAAACATGAGTTCGAGGGCTGGCTGTCCACCCCGCAGTTCAAAGATAAAATCATACGATTCAAATGGTTGAATGACGGAGGGGCTGTGATGCTTCATTTGAGGAGAGACGCAAAATGACGCGCGTTGTCATCGGCATTGAGACAAGCTGCGATGAAACGGCCTGCGCGGTGGTCGACGAGAACCGCGCCGTCCTGTCCTCCGTCGTGTGGTCGCAGTATGACGAGCACCGCCGCTTCGGTGGCGTCGTCCCCGAAATCGCCGCGCGCGCGCATTTGGAAAAGGCCGACATCATCATCGGGGAGGCCTTGAAGCAATCGGGCAAAACATGGGCGGATTTGGACGCGGTCGCGGTCGCCGGCGGCCCGGGGCTGATCGGCGGTGTCCTGGTCGGCGTGATGACGGCGAAGGCGATTTCCCTGGCGCACGATCTTCCGTTCATCGCCGTGAACCATCTGGAAGGGCACGCGCTGATGGCGCGCCTGACGCATCCGGTCGCGTTTCCGTATCTGCTGCTGCTGACCTCCGGCGGGCACTGCCAGGTTTTGATTGTCAAAGGCGTCGGAGCGTATGAAAAGCTGGGCGCGACAATCGACGATTCCGCCGGCGAATGCTTCGACAAAGTCGCCAAGATGCTGGACATCGGCTACCCCGGCGGGCCGGCCGTCGAAAAGCGCGCGGGGCTCGGCGATGCGAAAAGGTTCCGGTTTCCCGTGCCGATGAAAGGGCGGGTCGGGTGCGATTTTTCCTTTTCGGGATTGAAGACCGCCGTCCGCGTATGCGTCGAAAGGCAGGGCGCACTGACCGAGCAAGATAAAAACGACATCTGCGCGTCGTTTCAGCGCGCCGTATGCACCCAGTTCCAAGACAGGATGGTGCATGCAATCGAGGTTTTTCGACACAAATATCCCGATGCGCGGGATCTGGTCGTATCCGGCGGAGTCGCGGCCAATCAAGCCGTCCGCGGGGTTTTTGAAGAACTGGCGCGCAAGAACGGGCTTGTTTTTTCCGCGCCGCCGATTAAATTGTGCACGGACAACGGCGTGATGATCGCCTGGGCGGGCGTCGAGCGGTTGAAATGCGGGCTCACCGACGATCTGACATTCAAGCCGCGCCCCCGCTGGCCGTTGGATGAAAGGGCTTGACTTTAATGGATATAACCTTTATATAAAACAAATACACAGAAAGGAACACGATGGAAATTGTCAACGATACGAATTTTGAAACCGAAGTCTTGAAGGCCAAGCTCCCCGTCCTGGTGGATTTTTTCGCGATTTGGTGCGGCCCGTGCCGCCTGATGCTGCCGGTCGTGACGGAACTGGCCGCCGAGATGGCGGGGCAGGTCAAGATTGTCAAGCTGGATGTCGACGAATCGCCCGTCATTGCCGGCAAGTATGACATTCAATCGATTCCGACGCTGATTCTGTTCAAGGACGGCAAAGTCGTGGCGCAGCAGACGGGCGCCTTGCAGAAATCCGAGCTCGCCCAATGGATAAAATCAAAGGGGGTCTGAAATGACCAAAAAAATCATTTACCTCATCGCCGGGTGTATCGCGGCGGTTGCGCTTGTTTTGCTCGCGCTGCATTTCAAACCGCAGGCGCCCGTCCATCCGAACGACAAGCCGGTCGTCCGCATCGCCCTGATTTTGCCGATGACGGGGGACGCGGGCATTTACGGCCAGGTCGCCCAAAAAGTATCCGACATGTTCCTGTCCGATTTCCGCGCCGCCCATCCGGACGCCAAATACAATTACGAAGTCCTGTGCGAAGATGCGCAGCTGTCCGCGCAAAAGGCCGTCCTCGCTTTCAAACGCCTGCACGCCTTGTATAAGCTGGACGCGGTTGGGGGTATTTTCTCCTCTTTCGCCTTGGCCATCAACCCCACCGCCGAGCAGGAAAAGGTGATTCAGCTCGTCTGGGCGGTCGATCCGCGTGCCGGTGCCGGCGATTATAATCTGCGCATGTCGTCGAATGTGAATGTCATTGCAAAAAAAATAGCGGATAAACTGGTGCGCGACGGGTCGAAAAAAGTCGCTGTCGTTATTGCGAATGAAACCGCCAACATTGTTTACGGGGAAGCATTCGTGAACGAATTGGCAAAACGGGACGGAATTAAAATCGTCGGAAAACCCCACTATTTCAACCCGGGTGAGCGGGATTTCCGCATCCTGTTGTATAAGATAAAAAATGCCGGCGCCGATACGATTGTGTTGATGTCGCTGCCGCCCGAAAATGGCATTTTTATCAGACAAGCCCGGGAAATCGGGTTGAACCTGCCCATCACGGGCTTTCAAACCATCAACACCGTTTCCGACAAGACCCTGGTCGAGGGGATGTGGAATTATGACCACGTCAAAGCTGATCCGGCATTCGCGCAACGCGTTATGCGCATCGCCAACGTGGACGGCACCTATTACAGCGAATATATATACGGATTGCTTTCCGTCCTGACCGCCGCGTTCGAGGCCGCGCCGGCCAATGCGGGTGCAAAGCCGGTCCCCCTGGACGTCGTCAAAACAATCCCGGTCGTTGCCAAAGGGATGAAAACGCCGTTCGGGACATTGGATGTGGACGAAAACGGGGAGATTCTGTTCCCGCCGCTCACCCTGCAAAAAATCGTCAACGGCGCGAGCGTTACCATTGACGAATAAGCGGCGCGCATAAATAAAAACGCCTCGTATCTGAGGCGTTTTTTTTACCCGCGAATTTCCTATTCCCGCACGCGTTGCGGCGGGGCGCGGTGGATGTTGCGGCGCTCCTCGGGCAGGGGGCATTTAAGCGTTATAGGCTTCCCCGTTTGCAGATACCGCTTTACCGCTTCTTCAAACGGCACCCAAATGCCGACGGGCGCCTGGGATGTTTTGTCTGTTTCATGTGTCATAATATCCTCCTTGATGGATATGAAAGCGATTATATCACGATATTCCGATTTGTCAAATAAAAAAGTTGACAATTTTTGAGTTTCCTATTATACTTCGCCGTATATGTGAAAGAGGGTATGATGATTGGCATTTTCGATAAGAGTTGGACAAATTTGGATCTCAATGAGGGGTTGAAAACCCCAGAGAGATATTCTGGGGCAGGGTTAATTATCCGTTGACGCTGGATCCCGTTCATAGGACATTGACACGGGCCGCATCTCCCTCCGTCGAAAAAGTGGCGCATCGGGAAATGGTGCCGCGGCAAAATAATCCGGGCGGTCGGGACAGAACGGATTCCTGAATGCCGAAATCGAAATAAAAGCGTTTGAGGCGTCTTTTTTGGGCAGTCGCGGAATGCTGTCCACATACTTATCCCCAAAACGAGATAACAATATGAAAAGAAAAGGGAATATGTGTTTTTCCTTTGCTATAATTGTCGCATAATTTATATTATGTATAGTTATAAGTGAATCGGATATAAGCGGGCTTATTTTATTGAATCAAAAGGATTTATTATTGATGATGTGATTTTCAATGCCGATTTGCGAGCCAATGCGCGCCCGATAGCCGGAAAGAAGATTTTCGATTGTTTTATCGGGCGGGATTGCGTTGAGGCTTGACCCTGCCCGTCGGTGCAACCGAAACCGAACACACCTGTTTCAGGAGTCGATGTCCATTCCGTCGAAGACCGGCCGGACATGCGGCGGCAATGTGCGGCACAACGCGTCATAATCCATATGCGACCCCATGTGCGTGAAATAGGCGCGTTCGGGCTTTACCCGCTCTATCCATGTTAACGCCTTGTCTATATTGAGATGTTTGGAGACCGGTCGGTTGGTCGGGACGCCCAGTATCCAGGTTTTGATCCCGGCCAGAGCCCCGAACCCCGTGTCGTCCATATCGCCGACATCCGTGGAATAGGCAAAATCGCCGATGCGGAACCCCAGCGATTGAGTGTTGCCGTGGTATTGCAAAATCGGCAATATACTGATTTGATTGATAGAAAATGCTTTATACGGAATGACGATGCGGCTTTCGAACTCCGGCGTGCCGCTTGTCCGCTGGAACAGGTAATTCAGGCCGTCCTTGAAATGCCGGTTGGTTTCGGCGGACAAATAAACGGGCAAAACGCGCTCTTGGGCGATCATGCAATCCAGCAGGTCGTTCGATCCCGCCATGTGGTCGAAATGCGCGTGCGTGTAAATCAGCGCGTCTATATTCGGATTGCCGGCGCGCAGCAGCTGCATCCGCAATTCGGGAGAGGTGTCGATCAGAATCGTCGTATCGTCCCGGTGCAGCAAAATGGATGCGCGCGTGCGCTGGTTTTTGGGATTTTCCGGGTCGCACTCCCCCCAGCCGCGCGCCAAAGACGGTACGCCGAACGATGATCCGCACCCCAAGATGGTGATTTTCATGCATCCTCCTGCAGTTGAAAAAGCTTTTTGAAATTGCGCGTCGTGACGGCCGCCATCTCGTCGGCGAACACGCGGTGCAGTTCGGCCAGACAGGCGAGTGTTTCCGCGACGAATGCCGGCTCGTTCGCCTGCCCGCGATGGGTCAGCGGCGCCAGATACGGCGCGTCCGTTTCAACCAGCAGCCTGTCCAAAGGCACCTGCGCGAAGACGGCGCGCAAATCGGTCGCTTTTTTGAAAGTAATGATGCCCGAAGCCGAAATATGCAGCCCGATGTCGAGCGCCGTCCGCGCCAGGGAAACGCTCCCCGTAAAGCAATGCAGGACGCCGCCGTGCGCCAACCGCCCTGCCCGCTGCGCATTTTGCAAAACCGCAATCGTGTCGGCTTCCGCGTCGCGCGTGTGGATGATCAGCGGTTTTTTCAGCCGGTGCGTGATGTCAATCTGGCGCTCGAACGCCTGTATCTGCGCGTCCCGCGTTTCCAGGCCATAGTGGTAATCCAGCCCGCATTCGCCGATGCCGACGATTTTGGGGTGGGATTGGACGCCGGCTATGAACGCGTCCGCGTCCGGCATCGCCGCCGCCTGCTCGGGATGGATGCCATACGCGCCGTAGACCATCGGGTAGCGGTTCAACAGCTCAATCAAACCGGGCAGTTCCGCCTCGGCGCAGGCAACGGAGAGAATCAACCCGACGCCGGCGTCTTGGGCGCGGGCGATGACGGCGTCGGTGTCCGGGCCCGGTTCCAAATGGCAATGTGAATCGACAATCATTCCAGCGCCTCGGCGATTTTGAAAAAGCATGTCATCAGGGCCTGCTTCTTGTCCAGATAAATGCGCTCGGTGTCGGACAGCAGCCGCTGGACGGACTTGAAAACATCCAGTCCTTTTTCATCGCGCGCCGCCTGCCTGCGGCACCAATCCAGCACGAACTGCTGAACCAGCGCCCACGCCTTGTCGCCGGCCGCCGCTTCGTCCGCGAACGCCTGCAAGGCCTCTATCTGCAACTCCCCAATGGGAACGCAGAACGAAACGGCTTTCTGATACAATTCCAGCCCGTTGTTTTCGATGATGTCGCGCGCCGCCCCCAAGGAGCCGCCGGACAATTCGGCGATCCAGTCGATGTCCTTGACATGCGGGTATTTTTGGCGGAGGGCTTCTTTGAACGCCTGCGCGCTCATCGGGCGCAGGATGATCTGGCGGCACCGCGACCGGATGGTCGGCAGGATTTTGCCGGTGTTCTGGCACAGCAGCAGCAGGACGGAGCGCGGATACGGCTCTTCCAGCATTTTGAGCAGCGCGTTCTGGGCTTCCTCGTTCATCTCGTCCGCCAGGTGCACGACGGCGATGCGGTAGGAAATCGCCGCGCCCTTCAACGACAGGAAATGGATGCCGGCGCGGACGACGTCGATGGTGATTTCCTTTTTTTTGGGCTTGGTCTGGATGTCGCCGACGGCGCCGCCTTCCAGGATGGCTTTCTGGACTTCCTTCCTGGCTTCCTCGGTCAGCGGGCATTCCACCCACATCACATCCGGATGGAAATCGGTCAGCGGCCGCCACCGGCCGGAGGTCAGGAACCCGCAGACATGCTGCGCGAATTCCTTTTTGCCGACGCCATACGGCCCCGAAACCAGCCACGAGCCGGATATTTTGCCGTCCTGAACGGCCTGCTCGACGATTTGGCGGGGGGTCAGCATATCCGGCGCTCCTGCATTTTGTCCCAGATATCTTGATGGATTTCCGCAACGGATCTGTTCGCATCTATGACGACGCACCGGCCGGGATCGTTTCGGGCGATTTCCAAAAATCCCGCGCGCAGGTTTTGATGGAAAGCGATGTCCATGTTCTCGAACCGCGTTTCATTGTTGCCTTTACGGGCGCAGCTGCGCCGCAGCCCGAGCGCCGGATCGATGTCCAGGATGAAAGTCGTGTGCGGCTGCAAATCCCCGGCGACCAGCCGATACAGGTGCCGTATCATATCTATGAGCGCATCGTTCCGGCCGCGCCCGTATCCCTGGTAGGCCATTGTGCTGTCCGCGAAGCGGTCGCACAGGACGACGGCGCCCTGTTCCAAAGCCGGCCTGATTTTTTTGACGATGTGGTCGCGCCGCGCCGCGAAAAACAGCAGGGTTTCCGTCTCCTTGTCCCACTGGGCGCCCTCCCCTTTCACCAGATTTTCACGAATCAGATACGCGCCGGGCGTGCCGCCGGGCTCGTGCGTCAGGACGACATGCCGCCCCTGCGCTTCCAGCTTGTCAGCCAGCAGTTTGATCTGCGTCGATTTGCCGGCGCCTTCGCCGCCTTCGAATGTGATGAAGAGTCCTTTGTTCATTTTATCTCCCCGCCAGCAACAAACACAGCGCCTTTATTTTTCCAAAGAAGCCGACCTTTTCCACGGATTCCCCGGCGACCAGATCGGCCGTCAAGGCCTCGCGCCCCGGAACCGATATCGTAATCGTCCCCAGCTTCTGCCCCTTTTCAACCGGCGCCGCAACGGGGGAATCATAGGCGATTTTAATCTCCGGCGCTATCGTTTCGCCGCGCGCCCGCGTGACCGGCAGCGTTTTCCCGGCGACGGCGGCGACCTTGTCCGCCCGCCCCATCCACACCGGAATATCGTCCAGCTTTTGCTGCGCGGACACGACGGCTTCGTTCGCGAAGTGCGTCATGCCCCAATTGACCAGCCGCCGGGATTCCGCAGCCCTGTCCTTCATGGATTTCAGCCCGTTGACGACCAGAATCAGGCGCCGCCCGTCGACGCCCTTCACGGAAGCGGTCAGGCCGTATCCCGACGCTTCGGTGTGCCCCGTCTTCAGCCCGTCCGCGCCCGACAAGTCATAAAGCAGCGGATTGCGGTTGCCCTGCCTGATCTTGTTGAATTCGAAATCCTTTTCCGAATACATCGGATAATGCTCCGGGAAATCCCTGATGATGGCCCGCGCCAGGACGGCCAGGTCGCGCGCGCTCATCACATGCCCCCTTTCGGGCAGGCCCGTCGCGTTCTTGAACACCGAATCCTTCAACCCGATTTCCCTGGCCTTTTTGTTCATCAGGTCGGAGAAGATTTCCTCGCTGCCGGCGATGTTCTCGGCCAGGACGATGCACGCGTCGTTGCCGGACTGGATGATCATGCCGCGCAGCAGGTCGATGACCTTGACCCGCTGGTTCGGGTTCAGGAACATCGTCGACCCGCCGCTTTTCGTCCCGCCCTTGCGCCAGGCGTTTTCCGAAACGGCGCACTCGGTCTCCGGCGACAATTTGCCGCTTTTGATCATGTCGAAAACCACATAGGCCGTCATCAGCTTGCTCATCGACGCGGGGGGCATCGGCACGTCGGATTTCTTGTCCAGCATCACGTATCCCGTGTCCGCGTCCATCAGCAGCGCGTGCCTGGCCGCCGTGTCGAAAGCGCGCGCCGGCAACGCGGCGATCAGGCATGCGAGCAGCAGTGCGGTTGTTTTTTTCATTCTTCGGCTCCTTTATTGATTGATGATATAAGCGTCCGCATAGCCCATCCCCCGGATGTCCTTCAGGATGCGCTGCGCCTCGCTTTGGTTGACGATCGTTCCGGATTGGACGCGGTTCAGGCCGTTCGCCCGGGTGACATACATCGGCGCAACGCCAGACAAATCCTGCTCCGCGTGCGCCGCGTTTTCCGGATTTTTGAATACCCCGACCTGAATG
Organism: Alphaproteobacteria bacterium; assembly: GCA_028696805.1. Lineage (GTDB taxonomy): Bacteria > Pseudomonadota > Alphaproteobacteria > CAAHEQ01 > UBA3637 > JAQVGI01. The sequence continues at coordinate 12,045 of JAQVGI010000001.1, read as the reverse complement.
CGGTAGGTGTTGGCATCGGCGGCAGCGACTTCCTCGCCGGCGTTGTAGACGACATCCGATCCGCTGGCGTCCGACCGATACAGCTCGCGCGCGTTCTTCGGCTGAGTGTCCTGCGGCACATCCGTCAGCGGCTCGGCCAGAATGTAGCCGCCCTGAATATACGGCTGCTGCATCAGGCCGCTGCCCTGCGGCAGCAGCTCCACCTGCACATACGCCGTTCCGGTCAGCGGCATTTCCAAAGCCTCCGCCGTTTTCGGGGACACGTCTATCAGGCGGCTGTTGACGAACGGGCCGCGGTCGTTGACGTGGACGATGGCCGTGTTGCCGTTGTCCAGGTTCGTGATGCGGACGCGGCTGGGCAGCGGCAGCGTCTTATGCGCGGCGGTCAGCTCGGTGTCCCGGCGCTGCTCGCCGTTCGCGCTGATTTCCGGCGGGATGTAGACGGCGCCCAGCCCTTTTTCCTTGTAGGTGTCGTATTTCTGCGGCGTATAGGTCACGCCGTTGATCCGATACGGCGACCCGACCAGGTAGAAGCCGTCATCCTCCCGCAGCAACGCGCACCCGGCGCACAGCCCGCACGCGACGGCGGCCAGCAAAAATCTTTTCATGGTTCCTCCTGTATCCGGTTCAGCAGAGATCGGGTCAGGTATCCGTCCTGCGGCAGGCCGGCCCGCGCCTGATACGCGCGCACCGCTTTCTTGGTCCTGCGCCCGAACTGCCCGTCGATTTGGGCGTCGTAATACCCCAGCCGCGTCAGGTGCAGCTGCGCCTTCTTGACCATATCGGTCGAGATTTGCTCGCCGGCGGCCGGCTGCGCCCAGGGCGTTTGCGGATACGCGATCTGGTCGGCCAGAAGCCCGACGGCCAGCGCATACAATTCCGACTTGTTCCACCGCATGATGATGTCGAAGTTCTTGTAGGCCAGGTAAGCCGGCCCTTCCACGCCGACGGGCAGTATCAGCCGCGCCGGAACGGCCAGCGCGTCTTTCGGAAACGCGTTCCGGTCCAGCGGCAGGACGCCGTGCGCCTGCCAGTAAGACAAGGGTTTGGGCGCCGGCGCGTGCACATCGTTCCAATCCAGCGGCTTGGTCAGGCGCACCTCCCGCCCCCAGCGCATATCGCCCCGCCATCCCATGCGCGACAGGTAATTCGCCGCCGATGCGAAAGCATCCGGCAGGCTGTTCACCACATCGCGCCGGCCGTCGCCGTCGAAATCGACGGCATAGGCCTGGAACGTCGTCGGCATGAACTGGAAATTGCCGAACGCGCCCGCCCACGAGCCTTGATAAACCGACAGCTTCTCCTGCTCGATGATTTTCAGGAACGCGATGAGTTCCCGCGTGAAAAATGTCCGCCGCCGCTTGTCATAGGCCAGCGTTGTCAGCGCGTTCAATGTGTCGATGCCGCCCTGATGCGCGCCGTAGTTCGTCTCCAATCCCCAAAAGGCGATGATGTAGTGCGGTTGGACATTGTATTGCGCCGCGATTTGGGCGAGGACGGGCCGGTGCTTGGCCAGCATGTCGCGCCCCTGGCCAATCCGCTTTGGGGAAATCGTGCGCGCGATGTAATCCCCGAATGTCGAAACGAATTCCGGCTGCTTCCTGTCCGATTGAACAACGGCCGGCAGCAGCATCATGCGCGGCAGAATGCCGTCCAGAAAGGAGGGAGTGACGCCGGCCGATTCCGCCTCGACGCGGAAGGATTGCTTCCATGCGTCAAAGTCGGCCTCTTGCGCCCGCAGCCCGCACGCGGCAAGGGTCAGGCAAAGCCCCAGCAAAATGATCGGTTTTTTGAACATACACTATGTCTAGCATACTTTTTTGCAAAAATCACTTGATTTTTTCACTTTTTTCGGCAATAATCTTTCTGGTTTCGGGCGGTGGTGGCTTATCCGCCCAAGCCCGCGGTTTTCTGGGGCGGATTGCGCTTCGGCGATCGGGAAGAATACGGATGGGTGGCCGAGCGGTTTAAGGCTCCGTATCTTGGACGCGCAGCGGAACGGAGCGAAGCGGAGAACAAAATCGGCATTTTGCGGCAGCAAAATACCAGCCGGTTTTCAGGGGAAGAAAAGCCCCCGACGACCGGAAAGAATACGGATGGGTGGCCGAGCGGTTTAAGGCTCCGTGTCTTGGACGCGCAGCGGAACGGAGCGAAGCGGAGAACAAAATCGGCATTTTGCGGCAGCAAAATACCAGCCGGTTTTCCGGGGAGTAAAACCCCCGATGACCGGAAAAAATATGGATGGGTGGCCGAGCGGTTTAAGGCTCCGGTCTTGAAAACCGGCATAGGCGCAAGCCTATCGTGAGTTCGAATCTCACCCCATCCGCCACTATACTTGACTTGAGGTATGAACGATTTTGTTTGAGAATGGGGTGTAGATGAGAGCTCACGATCGTGAGTTCGCTCGCGAAACGCAAGTGGAGCGGACGCCCGCTTGGGCGGTCCGAAGGCATTTGCCGAGGACGAGGGCTTTGCCCGAGCAATCTCACCCCATCCGCCAGTATGTTTGCCCGAGCAACCTCACTCCATCCACCAATTCAAAGCTGGTCATATCATATGCAGCCGGAGGCAGGATGAAACTCTATCATTACGCGCCCAGACCGAATTCCGTTTTGACAGACGGCCTGCTGTCCCCGGGGCTGTTTGATGATAAATAAAAGATTGATGAATGAAATATAACATATTGAATATAATTATTTTTATACTTTTATTCCCTGCTGGGCTTCTGGCGGGCGGCAACACGTTCAACAATTCGTATCAGGCGGCGAAGCAATGGCTCGAGCGCGATGTGTATCGCGACAACCGGACGACGCTTTACTGCCAGGCGGCGTTTGACAACCAAAAGAATGTCATCCCGCCGGCCGGATTCGACGGCTCGCTTTACCCCGATCGCGCCCAGCGCATCGAGTGGGAGCATGTCGTTCCGGCAGAAAACTTCGGGCGCTCTTTTCCGGAGTGGCGCGAGGGCTCCCCCGAATGCGCGGACAAAGGGAAGCCTTACAAAGGCCGGAAATGCGCGGAAAAGACAAGCACCGCCTATCAATACATGCAATCGGATATGTATAATTTATATCCGGCCGTCGGATCCGTCAACGCGGCGCGGTCGAATTATAATTTCGCCTTGCTGGGCGCGGATGTGCCGTCCGCATTCGGCGCGTGTTCGTTCAAAATCGAGGACAACAAAGCGGAGCCCCCTCCCCCGTCCCGCGGCAAAATCGCCCGCGCGTATTTGTATATGGAGGCCGCCTATCCCGCCTATCGGATGAGCGCGTCCCAGCGCAACCTGATGCAGGCCTGGGACAGGCAGCATCCGGTGGACAGGGCGGAATGCCTGCGGACGCGCCGTATCGAGGAAATCCAGCACAACGACCACCCGATTATCAAGCCCGCCTGCCAGGCCGCCGGCCTTTGGTGATTCAATTCATTACGACAATCCAGGCGTTCAGGTAGGCGGCGAACAGCCCCCAGGCCAGCGTCGGGGCCAGCAATCCGGCCGCCAGGTGCGAGCGCGCAGAAAATCCGCGCATTGTCCTACCCAGCAATCCGATCATGATGATGAGGACGGCCAATGCGGCCGCGGGCATGCGCAGATGGAAAAACACGAACGGCCACAGCCCGTTCGCGGCCAGCTGCAAGACGAACCACCGCGGCGACACACGCCCCCACACGATCCACGCGGCAACCGCCATCAGTGTGTAGAGGACACTCCATACGGCACCGAAAACCGCGTCTGGCGGCGTCAGCGCCGATTTCGTCAGCCCGTGGTACCACGCCATGACCTCGGGCGTCATGTATCCGCCGCCGATGTATCCGATGCCGTGGACGAGCAGCAGCAGGAACAACAGCCGTCCCGCCCTGCGTATTTTTTCCCGCGTCATGGCATGATCCTGCGATACATCGCGGCGATGGCCTGCTGCATCGCCTGCAAGTGTTCGGGCGTCCCCAGCCGGTGCTCGCCTCCTTTGATCAGGCAGCATTTGACGCGCTCGGAGGTTAAGGAATCCTTAATCCCGAACGCATGCCGCCACGAAACCAGCCTGTCCTTGTCCCCGCACATCACGACCACATCGCCGTCGTAGCGCACGCGCCGGCCCAGCAGGCGGTAAGGAGCGGCCTCTTTGAACATCGGGTAGGAAAAGCAGTATCCGCGCGTCCGCTGGTTCGGCCCCAGCACTTTGCCGCAGCGCAGCAGAACCTTGCCATACCAGGGTATCCACCGCCGCCAGATGTAATCCATGCCGTCGATGCCCGGCGCGAGGCTCAAAACGCCCCGCACCCGTTCCGGCAGGCGCTCGGACAGCAGGAAGGCGATGTAGCCGCCCAGCGAATGCCCGACGATTAATAAAGGCAGCCCCGGCGCCGCATGCTTGACGACATCTGCCGCGTCTGCCAGGCATCGGCCGACCCTGAAATCCGCGGGGGTGCCGGACGACGCGCCGCAGCCGGTGTAGTCCAGGGATAAATAATGGGCGCCCAGCTCCTTTGCGCACGAGCGGATGGCCTCGGCCCGCTTGCCCTGCTGGGACGACAAAAATCCGTGCAGATACAAAATGCAAAGTTTTTTCTTTCCCGGAATGTGGATGTATGACAGGTGCGATTTATCCGCGCGCGTTAATTTTTGTTGCATTTTGTCTTGCCCTCGCTTGCCGAAAAGTATAGAATAACCGGAAAAGGATTGCAAGAGGCATGTCGTATTTTCGAATGATTTGGACGCATATTCTGGATTTCATCTGCCCGCCGGCGTGCCCGATGTGCCGCGCATTCCTCCGGGCGCCGAACCAGATTTGCCCCGAGTGCTTCAAGGAGCTGGACTTCATCACCCGGCCGCAATGCGCCGTGTGCGGCCTTCCGTTCGAATTCGACATCTGGGAGGGCAGCCTGTGCGGCGCCTGCCTGCGCAAAAAGCCGAGGTATGATGTTGCGCGGGCCTGTCTGGTCTACGACGAGGCGTCCAAAAAGCTGATCCTGCCGTTCAAGCACGGGGACAGGATGGAGCTGGTTCCCCTGCTTGTCCGGCTTCTGGAACAAACCGGCGGCGATTTGATCCGGCGGGCGGATGCGGTGATGCCCGTGCCGCTGCACCGGCTGCGCCTGATGAAACGGAAATACAACCAGGCCGCGCTGCTGGCGCAAAAGCTGGCGCGCGGGCACCGGAAACGCTACCTGCCGCACACCCTCGTCCGGATCAGGCACACGCCGATCCAGGGGCACCTGCCCCCGAATCAGCGTCGGAAAAATGTCGCACGCGCGTTCGCCGTGAAATGCCCGGACCAAATCCGCGGCAAAAACATCCTACTCATCGACGATGTGATGACCAGCGGGGCCACCGCCGACGAATGCGCCAGAGTGTTGAAACGCGCCGGCGCCCGCCGGGTCATGATTCTGACCCTCGCGCGCGTGTGCCGCGGATGAGTCAGCGTTTCGGCGGAAAGATGTCCTGTCCTTGCGCGGTGTCGTCCAGCTGCTTCTGATACATTTTCTCGACGACCTGCTGCGCGCGCTTTTGAATTTCGATCGGCAGCTCTTCCTCCGCAATCTTGTTGTCGATGCGCATCTCGGGGGTCAGCACGAACACATCCGGACGGCGCCCGCCCTGTGGCCGGACGGGGCGCGCCTCGCCTCCCTCCGCGGCCGTCAGCATGCGGCGGATTTCTTCCAGAATCTCTTCGGTGGTCAGTTCGCGTTCCTGTTCCATTATTCGGTGCTCCATAAAAACCCGTCGTAGTCTTCGGGATTGTAGTTCGCCGCATCCAGCCCGATTTGGTCGGGCATAAGGCGCCCCAGTGCGGACATTAATGCATACGCCGATACGATTTCGTCCCGGTGCGCCTTGACGAAAGCCACCTGGCTGTTCAGGTATTCCTGCTCGGCGTCCAGGACATCCAGAACCGTCCGCGCGCCGACATCGGCCTCGCGGATAACGCCGTCCAAAGCGGTTTTGGACGCCTTGATTTGCGCTTTCAGCGATTTGATCTGGGCGCGCACGGCCTGGTATTCCTCCCATGCGGCGATTGTTTCCGCCCGCACGTCCTGCTTCGTTTTCTCGGCCAGGATCCGGTGCTTGTTTTCCAGGCTCTTGGCCTCGCGCACCTCGGCGTATTCCGTTCCCGCCTGATACAGCGGAACATTCAGGTTTGCCGTCACCTGCCAGTAGTTCAGCTCCTTGATCTGCGTGTTCCTATCCTGCATGCCGGCGGACGCCTGAACGTCGACGCGCGGGGAGATGATGCCCTTTTTCGCACGCGCCACCGAGGCCATCGCGTCGCGCATGTATTCCGCCGCCCTGACCTTGGGATTGCCCTGCAAGGCCTCCGCCACGCACGCGTCCAGCGTTTTCGGGATATTCAGCGATATTTCCGTCACGTCTTTCAGGCGGACCGGCTCCAATCCGACGACGCTGTAAAAGGTCGCCTTGGCAATTTCCAGACGCCCCGCCGCGGCGATGCGCGCCGCCGTTGCGCCGGAAACGCGCGCTTCGGACTGGGCGACATCCGTGCGGGTCAGATCGCCGGCCTGAAAGCGCTTTTTATAGGATTCCAGATGCTTTTTCAAAACTTTTTCGTTGTTCACCTGCAAGTCCAGAACCGCCTTGTCCCGGATGACATCCATATAGACGGCCGCCGCGTCCAGCAGGACGGCCTGCTCGGTATTTTTCAGTCCGGACCGGCCGGATTGCACCTGCTTTTGCGCGGCGCCGACGGCATTGTAGGTCGTCCCGCCCGAAAAAACCGGCTGAACCAGGTTGACGGACGCCGTCCGCGGCGTCTGGTCGTATGTCTGGGTGAACGAGCCGATCGCCGCGTTGTCGAACGTCATTTTATTGTGGGCGCGGCCGATGCTGCCCTGCACATACACGTTGGGGTGATACCCGGCGCGGGCCTTTTCGACCCCCTCGCCGATCGCCTTGAGGTTGGCGCGCTCCGCGTTGATCGCAAGGCTGTTCTCATAGGTGTGGGACAGCACTTCGTTCAGCGTTTCCGCCCGCGCGGGCAAAGCGGCCACGGACAAGATCAAAAACACGCGCCAGCTTATTCGTTTCATCGGCTTTTCCCTCTGTTCGGCCGATAGGATAGCCGACTCCGATTTTTTTTGCAAGGGGTTTCATTTTTTTTCTTGACGTTTAGCCGAAAAAAAGGTATAAGCAATGCTGTTGCCCGCCGGCCGGTTGGCAGAATGGCTCATGCAGAGGACTGCAAATCCTTTTATATCGGTTCAATTCCGGTACCGGCCTCCAAAATCGCGGCGAGAGTGTAAAAAGGAATTGACTTTCGTTTCGGTTTCGGGTAAAATCGCGCCATTGTTCCAGCGTAGCTCAGTGGTAGAGCAATCGGCTGTTAACCGATTGGTCGTAGGTTCGAGCCCTACCGCTGGAGCCAATGAAAACACCGCCGTCGGGCGGTGTTTTTTTATTGCGGACTTTTTGACAGGCTTAATTTGCGCTTGACTTTCATAAGTGGACGGATTAGCATTAAAGCGTTATTCTATATTTGTTCATGAAATTAAGGAGGGATTTTTATGGAAATTGAAGACAAATGGATTCTAAAATCCGATGCCGTGGATTGGAAAAAGTTAGAAAGCCAAGCTGAAAAAACAAAGAAATTGGAGCAAGGATATTTGAAAGACAACATACGGAACGCCTTACATGTTGACGGAGGGAATCTGGTATGCGCCGGGATCGATATTGCCTTGGATAGCTCCGTATCCCGCGCATTGAAAGACTTTATCGACGGACAGGGGTTGACACAGGGAGAGGCGAGATACCGCAAGACATCTCATGCCAAAGGCGATACATATGTCATGACGATCAAGGGAAAGGGGACGCTGGGGCGATATGAGGCCGAGTTCCCTATTAGCGCGGAGGTTGCTCAACATTTGCAATCGCCCGAAATATGTTCGGGAAAAGTGGAAAAAACGCGCTATATGGTTCCGGACAATGGCGGATATTTGGAAATAGACCGGTATCACGCTCCCCGGTTTTCTTTTGCAAGCATAGAGCGCGAGTTTTCGGATGAAGCGGAAACGGCGGCGTATCGATTGCCGGATGATTGGTTGAAAGCGGGCGCTGTCAAGGCAACAGAGCGTTCCGAATTCAAAAACAAAAACCTGGCCATTCATCCCGCAATAGCCGAGAACGCGGCGCAGCAGATACTCTTGCACACTTCTGTTGCAACAAAACATGCCCCTGCGGCAGTGAAGCGAGACAACGGCAGATAGACACGGGCAGTTTAATCTGCTCGGCTGCGGCCGTAATCGGCGCCGGGCACTATTCCGCCGGCATGACGGGCCGCCGTATGCTGCCGGATGAACTCTTCCACCACCGGACTGCGGTCGACAAACTTGTCGCCGATCGTCTGGAAAATAAAAGCGGCGTTTTCGTAATCCGTCACGCTGAAACGCGGGTCGCGCAGCGCGTATTGCGTCGTCAAGTCCACGAGCTGCTTGTAATGCAGCGGCGCGCCGGACGATTCCCTCTGCAATACCTGGACGTTTTTCATAATATTCTCGACATACGGGCGAACGACGCCGTTGTGGTCCGGAACATCCCGCAGCAGCATATTCACATCCGCCGCGATACCCGGATTCAGGGCTTCATTTTCAATCGGCCGCATGTGTTCCGTTTCCATAATCAGCGAGTCTGGAAACCGGAGGCCCAATCCCTGGGGCGTGAAAATATCTTTTGCCGGGCATGCGACAGCCCCTTGTAGAGCGACAGAAAGGCCATGCTGCATGTGCTCATCTGATCCTCCGGAACCTTGATCATGGCGCAGGTCATCAAAAAGGTCATGATGTCTTCGGAAATCACGCCGAAATCCTTGAAGTGGGTTTGAACCAGTTTCGCCAAGCTCTCGGCTGATTTGACGGCTTCCTGAAACAAAGGATCCGGCAGAGGCGACTCCCGGCGGATTTTGGCCAGCGTCCTGTGATAAGATTCCGGATCTATGGTGTTCCAGCGCGCATCCCGCGTCATCTCGGCGACAACGCCGGCAACCTCATCCGGGTCCCGGGCCGATTCGACAGCCCACACAAAACCAGCCCATTTCGCCCTTTTTTCAATATCGGTCATCGGCACTCCTTTTCCGGCGGTTGAATGATGGGACAATCATACCACATTTTTTGTTTTTTTGCAATTTTTTATTGACAAACGGCCGAAATCTTGATATATTCCGCCCGTCGGGTGTGTAGCTCAGCTGGTCAGAGCACTACGTTCACATCGTAGGGGTCGCAAGTTCAAATCTTGCCACACCCACCATTCGGAAACACCCCGCCTGCGGGGTGTTTTTTTGCGGCGTGAGAGATTCCGCACGCCCTTCCCTCGAATAAAAATACGAAATCATATTGTTTTTTACCCAAAAGCATTGTAGAGTTTTTCAAAAGAGGCGAACAGCCTTATACACCTAAAAGGGATTCATATGAAAAATATCATCATCGCGTTGGTTTTCGGGGTTGTCCTTGGCGTAGTGCCGGGCATGGCTTATGCAGAAAAAATTTATAACGATAATGTCGATAAGATAATGAAAAAAAATGAATTACTGGTAGATGCAGAAGGGGTTCCCCTGAATGGCATATTGAAGACACATGATGATAATGGGGTACTGAAAACGGAAGGGGAGTATAAAAACGGGTTATTAGACGGCGTATTCCAAAGATACCATGACAATGGAAAGTTAATGGTAAAAGGAGATTTCAAAGATGGATACCTGAATGGATTATTTAAGTGGTATTACGAGAGCGGGGAACTGATGAAAGAGGAAAATTACCAGATGGGCCTGCCGGATGGGTTATGGAAAGGATATCGTCCCAACGGATCATTGGCATGGGAGCGATTTTATAAAGATGCTCAACCAGAGGGATGGAAGATGTATGATGAAAATGGAAAATTACAAAGAGAGGCATCTTATAAAAACGGCAAACTGGAAGGGATTTATACATATCATGAAAACGGACAGATTGATCGAAGATTACTATGAAAAAGGCAGGATAAAAGAATAAATCGAAATTAAGGACGATATAGTCATCAACGGCTATACACCTGAAAGGGCTTTACATGAAAAATATTATCATCGCATTGGTTTTGGGAGTTATCAACACGCCATCGACGGACAGAAAACGCCGATGACAAATGCTCGGCTGCGCCAATGGGACAAATATATAGAGGTCAGATTAGATATGGAGTTCAAATTTGAGAATGCCGAAATGGATTAATCGGCACTCCCCCTTCACCTTTACCGCAATTTGATATGCACCTCGCGGAGCTGCTTCTCGGACACTTCGGACGGCGCCTGCATCAGCAGATCCTGACCCTGCTGGTTCAGCGGGAACGCAATCACCTCGCGGATATATTCCTCGTTCGTCATCAGCATCACCAGCCTGTCCATGCCGAAAGCGCACCCGCCGTGCGGCGGCGCCCCGAACCTGAACGCGTTCAGCATGCCGCCGAACTTCTGCTCGACGACCTCGCGGCCGTATCCGGTCATTTCAAACGCCTTGAACATGATGTCCGGCCGGTGGTTGCGGATGGCGCCCGAGCAGATCTCATACCCGTTGCAGACCATATCGTATTGATACGCCTTGATTTCAAACGGGTTTTTGGTCGTCAGCGCCTCCATGCCGCCCTGGGGCATTGAAAACGGGTTGTGCGCGAACTCCACCTGGCCGGCGTCCCCCTCCTCGAAAAACGGAAAGTCCGTGACCCAGCAGAAATGGAACGCGTTCGGGTCGATCAGGTTCAAGTCCCTGCCCAGCATCGTCCGCACCAACCCCGCGAACTTGACGGCTTTCAAGCCTTTGCCGCAGATGAAGAAAACCGCATCCCCCTGCCCGGCCTGCATTTTTTCCAACAGCCGCGCGGTGCGCTCCGCGTCCAGGTTTTTCGCAATCGGCCCCTTGGCGCCCTCCGCGCCCAGGGCGATATACCCCAGCCCGCCCATATCGTTTTCAACGGCGAAAGCGTTCATCTTGTCGAACCAGCTGCGCGGCCGCGCCGCGGTGCCGGGAACTTTGATCGCCCGCACGAAGCCGCCCTCGGCGACCTTGTTCGCGAACACGCCGAAAGACGACCCGGCGAAAATATCCGATACGTCCCGGATGGTCAGCGGGTTGCGCAGGTCCGGCTTGTCCGTGCCGTAGGTCAGGAACGCCTCGTCATACGGAATGCGCGCGAACGGCGCCGGCGTGATTTGGGCGTTGGGTGCGAATTCTTTGAACAGCCCGTGTATCAGCGGCTCGGTCGTTGCGAAAATCTCGTCCTGATCCACGAACGACATTTCGATGTCGACCTGATAGAACTCGCCCGGTGAGCGGTCGGCCCGCGAATCCTCGTCCCGGAAGCACGGCGCGATTTGGAAATAGCGGTCGAAACCCGACACCATCAGCATCTGCTTGAATTGCTGCGGCGCCTGGGGCAGCGCGTAAAACTTGCCTTTGTGCAGCCGGCTGGGCACCAGGAAATCGCGCGCGCCCTCGGGGCTGGACGAGGTCAGAATCGGCGTCTGGAATTCCGAAAAGCCATGCGCCCACATGTAATCCCGCACGAAGCGGATCATCTTGTTCCGGGTCAGGATGTTGGCGTGCGGCTTGTCGCGGCGCAAGTCCAGAAAGCGGTAGGTCAGGCGTTGCTCCTCGGACAAGTCGGCCGAATCCGCGACGACTTGAATCGGCAGGACGTCCGCTTCGGATTGCACGGCGATTCCTTCGACAGCCACCTCGATTTCGCCCGTCGGCATCTTGGCGTTGATGGTTTCCGGCGCGCGCAGAACGACCCGCCCCGTCGCGGTGATGACGGATTCCGGCCGGCATTTCTCCAATGTCTCGAACGCTTCGGAGCCGGCGGATAGCACGCACTGCGTTATGCCGTAATTGTCGCGCACGTCGACGAACAGCAGGTTGCCGTGATCCCGTTTCCGGTGGATCCAGCCCGAAATCTTGACTTGCTTGCCGGCGTCCGCAGCGCGCAAAGCGCCGCAGGTGTGAGTTCTGTATGGATGCATTTTCGACTCCTTCATGAATATCCGGAGGCCATTTTATCGGAAACGGACGGGAAAATCA
>JAQVGI010000027.1 GCA_028696805.1 Alphaproteobacteria bacterium | reverse complement strand
CCCCCTTGTCAATCTTAAAGGTCAGGTGTTTCAGGACATCCTGGCTCATTCCGCCGTTCATGTAATAGGTCTTGCATAAATCGCGCACCTCGATGATTGCGGGCATTACGGGCGTCCTTTGGCTTTCGGCAGATACTCGCTGATAACCGCATCCCCTTCGTTCAGGCCCTCCTTGACCTCCACATGCGACACGTCGGAGATGCCCCGCTCGAAAATGGTCGGCACGATGCGGCCGCCGGCGAACCGATAGACGATCGACTGGCGCGGGCCGACCTCGACGGCCTTCTTGTCGATGAACCGGCGGACCTGGGCGTTCGGCTTATACTGCAAAGTCGCCGTCGGCAGCCGCAGCGCGTCGTCTTTCTCGCGGATTTTAATCGTCACAAAAGCCGTCATGCCGGGCAGCAGCTTGCGGGATGAATTGTCCACCTCGATCACGACCGTATACATCACGACATTCTGGTCGGACGTCGGCGACAGGCGTATCTGCCTCACCTTGCCCTCGAACGTATCGTTGATGTAGGCGTCCACAGAAAATGTCGCGGACATGTTCGGCACGATGCGGCCGATGTCGGCCTCGGCGATGCTGGCCTCGATCTGCATCTTGGACAAATCCTCGGCGATGGTGAACAGCGTCGGCGTCTGCAGGCTGGCGGCGACGGTCTGGCCCTGCTCCACCTCCTTGGAGATGACGGTTCCGGAAACGGGCGAGATGATGCTGGCGTAATCGTAGTTGCGCTTGGCCTTGTTGAATTCGGCCTGCGCGCTCAATGTTTCCGCCTCGGCCGTCGCGTAGGCGATCTCGGCGTCTTCCAGACTGACCTTGGAAATCAGCTTGTCCTTGTAGAGCTTTTCCGTCCGCTCGTAGTTCAGCTTGGCGATTTTCTGCTTCTGCTCGGCCAGCTTCAGGCGCGCATCGGCGTCGTTTTTGTTCTCGACCAGAACCGAAGTGTCCAGTTTCGCCAGCAGCTGGCCCTCCCTGACCTCGTCGTTGTAATCCACCAGGATGTTTTCGACGATGCCGGACACCTGGGTGCCGACGCTGATTTTGTTGATCGGCTGAATCGTGCCGCTGGCCGTCACCTGCTGCGTGATCTTGCCGCGCTCGACGCGCACCATCTCGAAATCGCGCAGCGTCAGCCCCTTTTCCGCCGTCCGGTAAAAATAACCGCCGGCAGCCAGCCCCGCGGCAATCAGCCCGCCGATTATCCATTTCATTTTCATCTAGAATCCCCCCACCGCTTTGTAAAGAGTCGCCTTGCCGATCAGAACGCTGTAATACGCCACGATCAGCTCCTGCCGCGCGCTGGCGAACTGGGAGCTGGCCGTCAGCAGGTTCAGGATATTCTCCTTGCCGACCTGATAGCTGGCGAAAGCGACGCGCTCGTTTTCTTTCGCGCTGTCCAGCACGCGCTTGGCGACATCGTGCGCGGCGACAGCCGTCTGGTAGTTCTGATAGGCCGTCCAAACCTCGTTGCGGATGGCGTCCTGGGTGTCCGCGACGGCGTATTGCGCCTGCTGCATCTGGTATCTGGCCTGGGCGATATTATAAGTATCCGCAAATCCCGTGAACAGCGGCACGGAAACCCCGATGCCCACCGAAGAGCCTACCTTATACGCGCTGGCCCGCATATCGTTGTCGTATCCCGTCGCGCCGGTCAATTTGATGCTGCCGATCGCGCCGGACTGCGCCTGCCGGACATCCTGGCGCGCGGCTTCCAGATCGCTCCGCGCCTTTTTCATCTTGGAGCGCTGCGCCAGCGCCGTCTCCATCATTTCCTCGACTTTCATGGTTGTTTCCAGCTTGCCGATGTCTTTTTTCCTGTCCGGCCGTTCCAGCTTGAACGCCGTGTTGGGCGACAGGTTCAGCAAAACCGCCAGCGTCCCCTGGTTCTGCTTCACGGCATTCTTGGCCCGGATGACCGCCAGCTTGGACTGCTCGTAGCTGGTGCGCGCCAGCAGCTTGTCGCTGGCGGACGCGAATCCCAGATCGAACCGCCGCCGCGCCTCCTCGTAGGCCTTTTGGTAGCTTTCCTCGGATGTCTGGGCGCTTTTCAGGACTTCCTGCGCGCTCAACAGGTTGAAATACGCCTGATTGATTTCCAAAATGGTGTCGCTCAATAGGCTTTTGTATGAAAACTGCGCGGCGTCCAGATACGCGCGCATCTTGTCCGTCCGCGCCGACCGGCCGCCGAAATCATACAGCAGCCATGACAGACCGACATTCGCGGCGTAGGGATCCGTCCTGTCGCTGCCGGCGTCCTGCCATTTCTGGTGCGCGGCGGAAACGCTGCCGCTGACCGACACGCTCGGCAGGTATTCCGACTGCGCCGATCCGTATCCGGCCTCCGCCGTTTTGACCGCCATGTATCCTTTGTTCAGCAAGGGATTGTTGCAGATGCCGATCTGTATCAGGTCGGACAGGCCCAGCGCGGATTTGCCGATGTCCGGATCCACGCATCCTTCGGGGGCTTGGGCGTCATAAACGGAAAACGGATCGAAATCCGCTGCGGCCGGCGATACGCACAGGCAACAAATCAGCCCGCAGAGAAACAGCTTGTTCATCATTTTTTCAATATAGGAATAAAATGGTAAAGTTTTGGTTAATTTATCAAAAAAACTTGTGATTTGCGTTTTTTTTCGGTATAAGGGAATAAACGCCGTGTTTCACCAGGGAAAGGAAGGCTTGAATGGATGTCGCGCAACAAATAACCCGGCTGAACGCCCTCTGGCGAAACGCGCAAGAGCCGAAGCTGCTGTGGGAGGAAATGCAGGTCATCGCGCAGCAGGCTTTCGCGGTGCAGGCGGAGGCGATGGAGGCCCTTGACCGGAGCGAAAAAACGGCCTCGTCCGTCGCCGCCGTTCAATCCGTCTTCGCGGCGCGGGAGCAGGTGTGGGACATCGCCGGCAAAATCGCCGCGCGCGAGCAGGAAATCAAAGAAAAAACTTTCAAACGGGGGAATCCATGAGCAGCACGATTAAAAACATGTCGTTCGAGGAGGCTCTGGCGGAGCTGGAAGCCGTCGTCCGGCAGCTGGAAAGCGGCAAGGTCAAGCTGGACGAGGCCGTCGCCGCCTATGAGCGCGGCGTCAAGCTGAAAGAACTCTGCGCCGACAGATTGCAGAAAGCGCAGTCCAGGATAGACAAGCTGGTGCTGGACAAGACGGGCGCGCCGGCGGGGTTGGAGAGCTTCGATGTCCAACATGAAGGATAAGCTGGCCGAAACGCGCGCGCTGATGGACGGGGCGCTGGATAAGCTCCTGCCGATGCCGGCGGGCCCCGAGCGGCGCGTCGTCGAGGCGATGCGGTATTCCCTGCTCGGCGGCGGCAAGGCGCTGCGCCCGTTCCTGGTGCTGTCCGTCGCCGACATGCTGGGGCTGGACAGGAAGCAGGCCGTCCCGATCGCCTGCGCGCTGGAAATGGTGCACACCTACTCGCTGATTCACGACGACCTGCCGGCGATGGACAACGATACGCTGCGGCGCGGCCGGCCGACCAACCATGTCCAATTCGGCGAAGCAACCGCCATCCTGGCCGGCGACGGCCTGCTGACCCAGGCGTTCGAGGTTCTGGCCGACGCGCCGGCCTTGTCCGCGGACAAAAAGGTCAAGCTGATCCGTGCATTGGCGGCGGGCGCCGGCGCGCACGGCATGATCGGCGGGCAGATGCTGGATCTCCTCGGCGAGAAAACGACGCTGAACCGCGTCGAAATCGAACGCATGCAGATGATGAAAACGGGGGCGCTGCTGCGCTATGCCTGCCTGGCCGGCGCATGGGCGGCCGGCGCCGACACCCGGACGGAAGAGGCGCTGACGCGGTATGCGGACGCCATCGGGCTGCTGTTCCAAATCACCGACGATTTGCTGGATATAACGGGCGATAACGCGGTGATGGGCAAGACATTGGGCAAAGACGCGGCGGCCGGCAAGTCCACGTTCGTATCCCTGATGGGCATGGACGGCGCGCGGCAGTTCGCCGCGGATCTGGCCGCCCGTGCCAAAGACGCGCTGGCGCCCTTCGGCGCCGCGGCCGACATCCTGCGGGAAGCAGCCGACTTTATTGTGGAAAGGAAAAACTGATGCCCGACCTGATGACAGACGCGCAACGCAACCGCTTTTGGCAGGCGCTCCAAGCCGCGTATCCGCAGCCGGCGTGCGAGCTGATCTTTTCCAACCCGTGGGAGCTGATGATGGCGATTATTTTGTCCGCCCAAACGACGGACAAGCAGGTGAACCGCATCACGCCGGCGTTGTTCCGGGAAGCGAGCACGCCCGATCAAACGCTGGCTATCGGCATGGAGCGCGTCCGGGCTCTGGTCAAATCCGTCAACTACTTCAACAACAAAACGCGCGCCATTTTCAACCTGGCGCAGGTGGTCGCCGACCGGTTCGGCGGCCAGATTCCGGCGGATTTCGACACGCTGATCACCCTGCCCGGCATCGGGCGCAAGACGGCGTCCGTCTTTCTGAACGTCGCCTACCACGCGCCGTTCATCGGCGTGGACACGCATGTGTTCCGGCTGTGCCACCGGCTGAAAATCTGCGTCGGCAAAAAGCCGGAGGACATCGAAAGGCAGCTCTACCGCCTGGTGCCGAAAGATTATCAGGCCGATGTCGCGCTGTCGCTGGTGCTGCTGGGGCGGTATATCTGCAAGGCGGCCAAGCCCTTGTGCGCGCAATGCCCCGTGTATGGCGCGTGCGTCGCCGACATCAAAGCCGACATCAAAAAGGACAAGCCATGAAAAAGATACTGCTCTGCTGCCTGTTGTCGTTGTGGGCCTGCGCCGGCCTCGCCCAGACCCTGACGCCCGAGCAGGCGCTGGCCCTGGCGGCGCACAAGCCGGACGAGGGCAGCAAAGCGAGCATCTACACCGGTCAGCCGGTCATCTACATGGACAAGCCCCAGCGGCCGAAGCGCGCGGCGCCGGAAAAGCCGGGCATTCCGACGATAACGATCCAGCCGATTTTCGGCAAGCCCGTCAAGGCCGACTTCGTGCCGCAGACGACGGACTGGCGCGCCGTGGTTCAGGTCGTCGACAAGGACACCCTGATCCTGGATGAAAAAATCCAGTTCATCAACACGGACGCGGATTTCCGGCTGACGCGGACGCTGCCCAAGCGCGCCGGCGAAAGCATCGAGGTCATCAACGCGTCCATCGGCAGCCTGCCCGTCGTGCGGCATATCCGGCAGACGCAGAGCCCGGACAAGCTGACGGCCGCCTACCCCGCGCCGCTGGCGCCGGGGATTTACGCCGTCCGGTTCACATACCGGATCAAGAACGCCGTCGCCGCGGACGGACGGCTGGCGCACATTGGCCAAAGCCTGACGGGGTTCGACTGGCCGCAGCCGATCACGCAGTTCTCGGCGCTCGTTTTGTTCCCGGGCGCGACGAAAGTGTTCGAAAACACCCTGACGTTCGGGGCGAACAAAGTCCTGATCCCCCAGGCGTTCTCGGCCAACAAGGACGACCGGGGCAATGTCGCATACACGGCGGCGCGCGTCCTGCCCGCCTTCGCCGATGTGCAGGCCAATATCACATTCGACCCGTCGGCACTGCCGGACGCGCCGCTGGAAAGCCGCCTGCTGGACAGCCTGGACATGCTCGCCTTCCTCGTCATTCTGCTGGTGCTGTGCGGATACATGGCGCTGTATGGCTGGACGGAGCTCTATCCGAAG
Source organism: Alphaproteobacteria bacterium (assembly GCA_028696805.1). GTDB lineage: Bacteria > Pseudomonadota > Alphaproteobacteria > CAAHEQ01 > UBA3637 > JAQVGI01. The sequence continues at coordinate 7,376 of JAQVGI010000027.1, read as the reverse complement.
CCGCGCGGCGACATGCTGCGGCAGCTGACGCGCCTGCACCCGCTGTTCCTGCTGCAGACGGCGCAGGGCTCCCTTTTGAAAACGGATTTCGGGCCGCTGCTGGCCTTCTACCGAAAATCGAAACGGCGGGCCTATCTGACGAGGGCCGTTGCCGGACTGACGCGCCGGCGGATCGCCCGATACGCGATTCAGGCTGTTTGGAGCGCGGCCACTTACCTCCGCTTCATGTATGAGATTATCATCGGCGAGGCGCTGATCCTGGCGCTGGGATTTTGGACGGCGCAGGTCCTCGGCATCGCGATTCCGGCGCGCCTGATGGGGATTCTGATTGTCATCGCCGTCATCCTGAACGCCGCCGTTTACCATTTCTGCGTCAAAACGCATGCGAAGGCGCGCATTCAATCCTGGCGCCAGACGCTTCTGAACGATTCTTTCTGCGCCAACCTGTCGGCCAAATCGGCGGGGGTGTTCTACCCGTATGTTTTTGTCTTGACTTTGGGCGCGGCATGGATACAATCTATCCGCACGCGCAACAAAAACGCCGGCGCCATTCTTTCACTGATTCAATAACCCACGCAAGGAGCATGCATGACCTGGACAGACGACAAAATCAAACAGCTGAAGAAACTCTGGCAGAAAGGGCGGACGACCGCGCAAATCGCGCGCGAGCTGGGGCTCTCGAAGAACTCCATCATCGGCAAAATCCACCGGATGGACCTGACGTCCCGCCCGTCGCCGATCAAGAAAAAGGCCGTCATCGTCAAGGCCGCCACGAAAACCCAGGCGCGCCAGATGGGCCTGCTGGATTTGAAAAGCAATTCGTGCCGCTGGCCCATCGGCGATCCGGACGAGCCGGACTTCCATTTCTGCGGACAGCAGGTGGCGACCGGCAAGCCTTATTGTCCCGAGCATTGCAAGATTGCCTACACGTCGCTGAAAGAGCTGGCGAGCCAGAAAAACAAGGAAGCCAAAGCGGCCCTGCCCGCGCCGCCGCCCACCGCGGCGCCCAAGGCACCTCAACCCGCCAAGGGCAAGGCGAAGGCCGCAGCGCCCGCTCCCAAGCCGAGCAGGAAAAGATGACGGATGAAGAAAAAACGCTCTGTTTAATCGACGGCTCCGGATACATTTTCCGGGCGTTCTACGCGCTGCCCGCGATGACGCGCGACGACGGGACGCCGGTGAACGCCGTCTACGGCTTCTGCAACATGCTGATGAACCTGACGCTGGACAATCCGTGCTCGCACATGGCGGTGGTCTTCGACGCCGCGCGCCGGAATTTCAGGAACGACATCTATCCGGCGTATAAGGAAAACCGCAAGGAAACGCCGCCCGACCTGGCGCCGCAGATGCCGCTGATACGCGCCGCGACCAAGGCGTTCAACGTTCCGTCCGTCGAAATGGAGGGCTTCGAGGCCGACGATCTGATCGCCACCTACGCGCGCCTGGCGGCGGCGCAGGGGTTTTCGGTCAAGGTCATCTCGGCGGACAAGGACCTGATGCAGCTGATCCGGCCGCGGGTCAGCCTGTATGACCCGATGAAAAAGAAAGAGGTGGGCGACGCGGAGGTGCGCGACAAGTTCGGCGTCGCGCCGGACAAGGTCGTGGATGTCCAGGCGCTGATGGGCGACACATCCGACAACATTCCGGGCGCCAGCGGCATCGGCCCCAAGACGGCCGGCGAGCTGATCAACACATTCGGGTCGCTGGACAACCTGCTGAACCGCCTGAACGAAGTGCCGCAGCAAAAGCGCCGCGAAGGACTGATGCGCGACAGGGAGCAGATTTTATTGTCGCGCCGGCTGGTGACGCTGGACGCGCATGCGCCCGTGGACGACAACCTGGAAATCTTCCGGTGCCGCATGCCGGATCTGGCGACGATTCAAGCCTTCATGGAGCAGAACCGATTCAAGAGCCTGCTGCCCAAAATCGACGCGTGGCGGGACAAAAGAAACCGGATTGTCGAGCAGCCGGACCAGCCCCGATTCGTTTGCGTGACGGACGAGAGAACCCTCAAAGAAATCATCAATAAAATCACGCAAAAGCAATATGTTGCGTTCGATACTGAAACGGATAGTTTAATTCAAAATACCGCGCGGATGGTCGGATTTTCGCTGTGCTGCGACGCCGGCGAGGCCTACTATGTCCCGCTGCGCCACGGCAAGCTGGACAAGCCCGAAGCGACCGATCTTTTTTCGGCGATTCCGGACGACGCGCCGACGCAGATTTCCGTTCAAACGGCGCTGAACCTGCTGCGTCCCGTTTTGGAAAACAAGTCCATCCTGAAAATCGGGCACAACATCAAATTCGACAGGCATATCCTGGCCAACGAAATGCCGCAGGCGGCTTTCGAATCCATCGCCGACACGATGATCATGAGCTACGACCTGGACGGCTCCAAGCACGGCCACGGGCTGGACGAGCTCGCGGCGCTGTTCCTGAACCACAAAATGATTTCATACGCCGAGGTCTGCGGGACGGGCAGGAACAAAATCACATTCGACAAAGTGCCTCTGGACAAGGCCTGCGCCTATGCGGCGGAGGACGCGTGGGCGACGTTCCGGCTGTATCAGAAGCTGAACCGCGCGATGGAGCAGTCGTCGGTGGCTTCCATCTATCATGAGATCGACCTGCCGCTCGTGTCCATCCTGTTCCAAATGGAGCGGCGCGGCATCCTGGTGGATCAGGCGCATTTGAAAAAGCTCGGGCACGCGTTCGCGCGGCAGCTGGACGACCTGACGCGCCAGATTCATGCGCTCGCGCAGCAAGAGTTCAACATCAATTCGCCGGCGCAGCTGGGGGCAATTTTGTTCGAGAAAATGGGCATCGGCGGCGGACGGCGCGGCGCGAACGGCGCCTGGACGACGGATGCGGACGTATTGGAAACGCTGGCCGAATCCGGCGTCGAGATCGCCGCGCGGGTGCTGGAATACCGGATGGTCAGCAAGCTGAAAAACACCTATGTCGAGGCGCTGCTGGCCTTCGCGCAGGCCGACCCGCGGATACACACATCCTTTTCGATCACCGGCACGAACACGGGGCGGCTGGCGTCCAGCGATCCGAACCTGCAGAACATTCCGATACGCACGGATCTGGGCAAGGAAATCCGGCGCGCGTTCATCGCGCAGAAAGGATGCAAGCTGGTTTCCGCCGATTACTCGCAGATCGAACTGCGCCTGATGGCCGAGGTCGCCGACGTCAAGGCCCTGAAAGAATCCTTCCGCCGCAACGAGGACATCCACGCCCGCACGGCCAGCCAGATTTTCGGCATTCCGCTGGAGCAGATCGACGCGGACACGCGCCGGCGCGCGAAGGCGATCAACTTCGGCATCATCTACGGCATCTCCCCGTTCGGGCTGGCCGGCAACCTGGGCATCTCGCGCGAGGAAAGCAAAAAATACATCGACGCCTACTTCAACCAGTATCCGGAAATCCGGGCCTACATGGACAAAACCATCCAATTCGCAGAAAAGAACGGCTATGTCGAAACGCCGATGGGCCGGCGGTGCGTCATCGCCGGATTCGACCGCGGAAACACGCGCGGATTCGCGGCGCGCGCGGCCATCAACGCCCCGATACAGGGCGGCGCCGCCGACATCATCAAGGCCGCGATGATCCGCATCGCGCGGGCTTTGGCGAAAACAACTCTGAAAGCCGGCATGCTGCTGCAAGTGCACGACGAGCTGGTGTTCGAAGTCGCCGACGCGGATGTGGACGCCGTGAAAGCCCTGTTGAAATCCGAAATGGAAAATGTGATTCAGATGTCCGTGCCGCTGATCGTCGATGTCGGCGCGGGCGACAACTGGAAAGACGCGCATTGAGAACGGAGAGGCACATGAAGGTAAAGTTAGGCGTTGAAAACCTAATCGATCATCCGCCCGAAGACTTGGGCAAAAAAAGGCTCGGCCTGCTGTGCCATCCGGCGTCCGTCTGCTGCGGATACCGACACAGCCGCTTCGCCGTCGCCGCCGCATTTCCGAAGCAGCTGACCGCCCTCTTCGCGCCGCAGCACGGATTCTGGGGCGCCCGGCAGGACAACATGATCGAATCGGACGACATGACGGACGCCCGGCTGAACATTCCGGTCTACAGCCTGTATGGAAAAGTCCGCAAGCCGACGCCCCGCATGTTGGAAAACATAGATGTCCTGCTCGTCGATTTGCAGGATGTCGGCACGCGCGTCTACACGTTCATTTGGACGATGGCGCTGTGCATGCAGGCCTGCGCCGAGCAGAAAAAGAAAGTCGTCGTTTTGGATCGGCCCAACCCGATCGGCGGGCGGATAATCGAGGGAAACATCCTGGATGCGGATTACAAATCGTTTGTCGGGCTTTACCCGCTGCCGATGCGTCCCGGCATGACAATCGGCGAGCTGGCGGCCTACTTGAACGCGACGCACAGCATCGGGTGCGATTTGACAATCATACCGATGACCGGTTGGAAGCGGGAAATGTTTTGGGATGAAACGCATCTGCCCTGGGTTGCGCCGTCGCCGAATATGCCGACGCTGCAAACGGCTCTCGTCTATCCGGGACAGGCGCTGTTCGAAGGCACGAACGTCTCCGAAGGCCGCGGCACGACGATGCCGTTCGAGCAATTCGGCGCGCCGTTCATCGACGCCGATATTTTTCACGACTTATCCGCGCCGGGCGCCGTATTCAGGCCGGTTTCTTTCGAGCCGACCTCGGGAAAATGGACCGGGAAAACATGCAACGGCCTGTTCATCCACCCGACGGAGCCGGCTCGCTTCGAATCATACGCATTGACTTTGGAATTGCTGCAAAGGCTCTTGATCCATTATCCCCGGGATTTTCAGTGGAAGCAGCAGCCGTATGAATACGAATTCGACAAGCTGCCGATCGACATCATTCTGGGCAGCGGCACTTTGCGAAAAGATTTGGAATCCGGCATTCCCGTTGCCGAACTGCAAAAAACATGGCAGGCGGACATCGTGCGATTCAGGAAAGAGCGGAAACCCTACCTGCTCTACTAAACATAATCGTCGGCCAGCAGATGGGCGATTTTGTGCGGGACTTTCTGAACGATGCCCTTGCTGATGTCCGGAACGGCGCCGCAAATCGTGTCGTATAAATCTTTCAGCGCGTTCGTGTAGAGGTGGTCGGCTTTCGCGATCGTCTTGTATTCGACGCGCACCAGTTTGTTCGTGCCCAGCTGCTCGGCCAGCATTTCGACGGACGATTCCTCGACGATGATGTCCTTGCCCCCCTGCACCAGCAATCCGGAAGCCGGGCACGGCGTCAGGAAGCCGAAATCATAAGTCGTTGTCGGCGGCGTGACGAAGACGAATCCGCGCACCTCCGGCCGGCGCATCAGGACTTGGGCCGCGATCCAGGCGCCGAAGGAATACCCCGCGATCCAGCACTGGTTGGATTCCAAATTCCGGTTTTGCAGCCAGTCCAGCGCCACGATCGCATCGGCCAGCTCGCCGACGCCGGTCGCGTCCAGCGCGCCCTGCGAATTGCCGACGCCGCGGAAATTGAAGCGCAGCACGGAAAACCCCATGTCGCAGAAAGCCTGGAACATCGTGTAGGCGACCTTGTTGTTCATCGTCCCGCCCTGCGCCGGATTCGGGTGCAGCACCAGAACCATCGGCGCCTTCGGGTTTTCGGCTTTGTGAAAGCGGCCTTCCAGCCGGCCGACCACGCCGTTAAAAACAATCTCTTGCATATGCGGCCTCCCTTCTTGCTTGGATTTTTCCGCATTTTACACTTTTTTTCCCCGTCCGTCAAGATTTTTATTGACACGCGCGGCGAAAATGGGTATAAATATCGGACATGTCCGGCCGCGCGGCCGGCGTGTTTCGCAAATGGCGGGTTAGCTCAGTTGGTAGAGCGGAGGAATCATAATCCTTAGGTCGTGGGTTCGAATCCCTCACCCGCTACCAAAATCAAAGTCTCTGGAAATGGGACTCTTCTATTGTAAAATGCATATAAAAACAGAAAAACTATAAATCAGGAAACAAAGGTAACTGCTTTCCTTTCTTTGTTTTTTTAAGATTTGAATTAAAAAGAATTCGTCCTTCGGTAAGAGCTAACAAACCATCTTCTATATATTTTATAAAATCTCCCGCGTCCGTGAAATAGTTTCTAAAAACTTTTTTAATACTATTAAGAAAGTTTGTTTGATCTGCTTTAACCAACACAATATTATCACTGGAATATTGCTTCTCTAACTCAAAGTATTTCCTGCTCGCCTCGGTTAAATTTTTAAAATGTATAATTTCAACTTCAGGATTTGAATTTGCAATATGCAGCCTTATTATAATAGCTCTTATCCTTTTGTCTTTTATTATATCCTTATGAATAACCTTTATAGCTTTTAAGGTCGCTAGTAGCTTTAATTTCTGTTCGAGGCTTTTGAAATTATCCACTAACTCTTTATCGGATAATAATGGACAGCAAGACTTTTGATTTTCATATGCTCGCGCTATTATTTCGCTAGAATATTGAAAAAATAGATTTTGTTCTGCATCGGCGACATCGCTGAATTTTGTTCTACTTTTCTTAATAATATCAGCAACCTCTACAGCTGTTGCCCAAGCATGTTGATGTTCTGTTCTATATTGTATTTCTACGAACAAGCCATCCCAATTCTTTGAACGACGAGGATCACTTTGATATGCATATATATCATGGATACCCCTATATCCGCTTTGCTTTGGGGTTTCTATATAGTCCTTCTGATATTTACGCTGATGATAAAATCTAGAATCTCTTATAAATGCTTTTCTGAAATTGTGTAAGTCCTTCAAATTCTCAAATACCATTCTACAACCAGCAATATCATACATTCTTTCAAGAGACATTCTCGATGTTCCAAGACGGCATAATTTTTCATAAATAGTATTTTTTCTTTTCAATCGTTGCCCAGTAATAGCGGAAACATCATTCCTTTTAATGCGGTTTACTAAAGTTACCAACCAAGAATTTAATATGTGATTATGAGACTCTCGCCAATTTTCTATAATCATTTCATCAGCCTTTGTTATAGAATTAGTCCTTACCTTGTTTCCAGCACTTCTAACTCTATTTTTCGTATATTTGGGAAAAATAAGCCTTTTATCTTTTGTAGTCATATCCACTTCCTTACTTTTTTATATTATAAATTTTTGTTCATATCATTTTTAATTAACCATACGATCGCGCACCACTTTTCAATATACTTGATTTGAAACCATGTTTTACATCCTTTTCGAATCAATCTACACCGAATGCCGGAAAATTGCCAACGATTTCAAGGCGCCGCGTCCTCGACCCCCGCATCCATCGGGAGCGCTAGGGCGGCCGGGCTCCGGTCATCCGCGCTGACGGGCGGCCACCTGCTCCAAAAAGAGCTTTTTTTCAAAGCCGCCGCGTTGC